>JAYWDO010000065.1:0-34817 GCA_043779795.1 Pseudomonadota bacterium | reverse complement strand
TTTACCTGCCTCATGCACCATTTCGTTAATCATGGCAATCACCGCTTGCATTTGCTCGTGACCGAACACAACCGCGCCTAACATAATTTCTTCTGATAGTTCTTTGGCTTCACTTTCCACCATCATTACAGCAGTTTCAGTGGCCGCAACTACTAAATCCATTTGGCTAGTTTCGAGCTCTGTTTTGCTTGGGTTTAATACGTATTCGCCATCAATATAGCCCACGCGCGCTGCGCCTAGCGGGCCAAAAAATGGAATGCCTGATAACGACATGGCGGCTGATGCGCCAATAATGGCTGGAATATCTGAATCAATTTCTGGGTCACTCGACATCACCGTCGCAACCACTTGCACTTCATTGTAAAACGCCTCTGGGAATAATGGGCGTAATGGGCGATCAATTAGACGTGATGTTAATGTTTCTTTCTCTGAAGGACGGCCTTCGCGCTTAAAAAATCCGCCTGGAATTTTACCAGCCGCATAAGTTCTTTCCATGTAATCAACAGTCAATGGGAAAAAGTCTTGGCCTGCTTTAACTGCTGTTTTACCAACCACTGTGACTAAAACAACGGTATCGCCATAGCTTACCAACACTGCGCCATCCGCTTGACGGGCAATTTCACCTGTTTCAATAGTGAGCTCATGCGCACCATACTGAATACTTTTTTTTACTTTATTAAACATAATTTATCCTTTTCTCTTTTTAATGTTTGCTATTCACAACCCAATAGCAAACGCACAATATTGATTTATCTCAGCACGCTTGTCACACAAGGTCTTGAACCCATGTTCGCTTTGATAAATCTTATTACAATAAAAAAGCCGAGGCACTGCTTATGCAGTACTATCGGCTTTTCGTTTCACACACAAAACAATGTTAAAGAACGAATTGTTTTGTGTACATGTGATGGGTAGTCAATTATTTACGTAGACCCAAACGTGCGATCAATGATTGATAGCGCTCAACGCTTTCACGTTTAAGGTAATCTAATAATTTACGACGTTGGCTAACCATTGCCAATAAACCACGGCGTGAGTGGTGGTCTTTTTTATTGCTTTTGAAATGCTCTGTTAAGTAGCTGATGCGGCTAGTTAAAAGTGCAACTTGCACTTCAGGACTACCTGTATCATTTGCACCTTGTGCATATTCACTAACGATCTTTGCGCGATCTTCTGCAGTAGTTGCCATAACTTAATCCTAATATTTAGATGTTTTGCGTCAATGTAAAAACAGCGTAATTAAGCAATTAGCCGCTAAAACATTCATTTGCATGAAGCGCGCATTATAGTTATAAAATATTGATTTATCAATCTTTTATTATATTATTCAGTCAAATCAATATAAATTGGTCATACAAATTTTACGGGCGTTCAACGATCAATCTTCGCGGGGTGATTTTACCGTCAGCTTGCTGCTCACCCAAGCCTAAAAATTCATTTTTCTCTGTGTATAAACGCAACAATCCTTTTGGAATCATGCCACTCTGCCAAACAGCTTGGCCTTTCCGTAGGCAAAACGCACTATCCTCAGCTAATATAATTTCTGGCAAGTGTTGCACAGCGCTATCCGCAGGCAATAACAACGCGGCTTGCTGCTCTGCTGATAAGTTCTCAAACTGCTCAAGCGTAATCGCTTGCGCTATATTGTAATTAGCCGTTGCGGTTCTGCGTAAACCAATCAAATGAGCGCCGCAACCAAGTGCGTAGCCAATATCTTCAGCCAATGTACGAATATACGTACCTTTACTGCATTTTACGGTAATAATTGCCACGTCTTGCTCAAACGCATTGAGTTCAATACTGTGGATGGTGACTATACGCGCAGCACGTTCAATTTCCACGCCAGCTCTGGCGTATTCATACATCGCCTTGCCCTCATGCTTTAACGCTGAATACATAGGGGGTACTTGGCTAATTTCGCCGACAAACTGGCTGCAAGCCGCTTCAAATTGGGGTTGGCTTACATTGACCACTTTGGTTGATAAGATTTCACCTTCAGCATCACCAGTATTGGTGGTAATGCCTAATTTAACGGTAGCTAGGTAGACTTTATCTGCGTCGGTTAAGAAGTGTGCGAATTTGGTTGCTTCACCAAAACAAAGCGGCAGCAAGCCGGTTGCTAACGGGTCTAGCGTGCCGGTATGTCCAGCCTTAGTGGCTTGGTAGAGTATCTTGATTCTTTGCAGTGCTTGGTTAGATGAATAGCCTAGCGGCTTATCTAGCAACAACACGCCGCTGATATTTTTTTTAGGTCTTCTATACTGCAAGTGTTTGACTTTATATAGTGATATTTAAAGCTGATTAATTACGGCTTTTCAGGTTTTGAAGCTAACGCTTCATCAATCAACTTCGACATCATCATGCCGTTATCGATTGAAGCATCATAGACAAAATGTAGCATCGGTACTGTGCGCAACAACATACGTTTAGCCAGTTGAGTACGCAAATAGCCAGCCGATTTTTCTAAGCCTTGTTGCGTACTATCACTTGCTTTTGCCGCACTGTAAAAAATCTTAGCATGCGCCATGTCGCCAGTGACTTCAACAGCAGTAATCGTCACCATGCCTACGCGTGGGTCCTTTACTTCAAATTGCAGCAAATCAGCGAGTTCACGCTGCATTTGCTCGGCAACACGGTGACTGCGAGAGAATTCTTTAGCCATTCTTGATTGATATCCTAAAGTGTACGCGCGACTTCAATAATTTCGTAGACTTCTAAGATGTCGCCCACTTCAATATCGTTGAAGTTTTTAAGTGACAAGCCGCATTCAAAGTTGTTTTTAACTTCTTTAACGTCATCTTTAAAGCGTTTTAGAGAGTCTAATTCACCGGTATGGATAATCACGTTATTACGTAACACGCGTACTTTTGAATTGCGTTTAATCATACCGTCTTGTACGTAACAGCCAGCAATCGCACCAACTTTAGAAATACGGAACACTTCTCGTATCTCTACAGTACCAATCATGCTTTCTCTGTGCTCTGGAGGCAACATACCACCAAGTGCCGCTTTAATTTCATCAACTGCTTCATAGATAATATTGTAATAACGCACATCAATACCAAGCGTTTCAATCAACTTACGTGCACCAGAATCAGCACGAACGTTAAAGCCGATTAACACCGCTTTAGAGGCTGCTGCCAAGTTTACGTCTGACTCGCTGACGGCACCAACACCAGTGTGAATAATGTTTACTTTCACTTCTGAAGTTGATAATTTTTGTAAGCTTGTTGCTAATGCTTCGTAAGAACCTTGTACGTCTGATTTAATGATTAAACCTAGTGTTTGCACTACACCTTCACCCATTTGCTCGAACATATTTTCAAGTTTAGATGCTTGTTGTTTTGCTAATTTAACTTCACGGAATTTACCTTGACGGAAGTTTGCGATTTCACGGGCTTTACGCTCATCATTCAACACGATCATGTCTTCACCAGCGCTAGGCACATCAGACAAGCCTTGAATTTCAACTGGCATAGATGGGCCAGCTTCCTGAACATCTTTACCTGACTCATCCAGCATTGCACGCACTTTACCAAAAGTAGAGCCGGCTAAAATCATGTCACCACGTTTTAACGTACCAGATTGCACTAAAATAGTGGCAACCGGGCCACGGCCTTTATCTAAGCGACCTTCAATTACAATGCCTTTAGCTGGCGTGTTTTTAGGCGCCTGTAACTCAAGCAACTCAGCTTGTAACAACACCGCTTCTAAAAGCTCATCAATACCCTGGCCTGTTTTAGCAGAAACTTCTCTAAACATCACTTCGCCACCGAACTCTTCTGGTACGACTTCTTGTGCAACTAATTCAAGTCTAACGCGCTCTGGTTCTGCACCTGGTTTATCAATCTTGTTAATAGCAACCACTAAAGGTACGCCCGCCGCTTTGGCATGGTGAATCGCTTCAATGGTTTGTGGCATCACGCCATCGTCTGCTGAAACAACCAAAATCACCACATCGGTGGCTTTTGCACCACGTGCACGCATGGCAGTAAATGCTTCATGGCCTGGAGTATCTAAGAAAGTGACCATGCCGCGCGGTGTTTCAACGTGATAAGCACCAATATGCTGTGTAATACCACCAGCCTCGCCTGAAGCCACACGGCTACGACGAATGTAATCTAGCAATGATGTTTTACCATGATCTACGTGACCCATCACAGTAACCACTGGTGGACGTGCTTCGATAATAGCTGCTGCATGCTCAGCTTCTTCAATAAACGTATCAGGATCATTTGGCGCTGCAGCTGAAGCTTTATGGCCCATTTCTTCTACAATAATAATTGCGGTTTCTTGGTCTAGCACTTGGTTAATCGTAACCATCATGCCCATACCCATCAGCGCTTTAATTACTTCGCCAGATTTAACTGACATTTTATGGGCTAACTCAGCCACAGTAATTGTTTCTGGCACTAACACTTCGTACACAATGGCCTCGGTAGGCGCATTAAATGAGTGCTGCGAATCATCATCAGACTGGTGTCTATGCTTGCCCTTAGGCGCGCGCCAGCCTGGCTTTCCAGCGGTTGTATCACCGCGTGTTTTTAAGCCACGCTTTTTATTCTCTGCATCTGTCCATTCTTTGTTATTGCCCTTACCTTTTTTCGCTTCTTTGGCAACAGCAGGTTTGGCAACACCTTCTTTAACAACAGGCTTATGCAATGTACCTTCAGATAACTTAGCAGCCTTTACTTTTGCAGCTTCTGCATCCGCCAGTTTCTTAGCTTCATCATCAATACGACGTTGTACCAATTCTTGTTTTTTACGTAAATCTTCAGCTTGCATAGCCGCTAGCGTTGCATGACGCTTAGCTTCATGTTCGCGTAGCGCAATTTCATCAGCGCCTAACAAGTCTTTACGGCTAATGGTTTTCACAACGACTGGCTCGACTTTCGCAGGCTCTGCTACAACGACAGGCTCATCTTTAACTGGTTCAGCAAGCACTGGTGCAACTTGCACAACCGGAGCAACGACTTCTACTACAAGTGCAACTTCCGCTACTACAGCAATTTCTGCCACAACAATGGCTTCAGGAACCTCAACAGCGATAACTTCAACAACGCTAACTTCAACGACTTGCGGCGCTTCAACAACGGCCCCCGCTTGCGCTACTGGCAGATCTGAAGCATCTGTAGCTAACTCAGCATCATCATGCTCACTCACTTCAGTATCGTCGTGCTGTTCAATCACACGTTTTTTACGCACTTCCACTTGGATAGTGCGGGCTTTACCGGTGTTATCCGTTTTTTTAATTTCGGTGCTAGATTTGCGCGTCAACGTAATTTTATTTTTAGGCGCCAGCGTGCCGTGCTCTTTACGCAAATGATCAAGCAGTGCAGTTTTGTCGTTTTCGCTCAATTGATCTTCAGCGTTTGACTTATGCACGCCAGCACTCTTTAGCTGCTCTAATAACAATGCTGTTGGCAGCTTTAATTCGCCAGCAAATTGTTCTACGGTTGTTTGTGCCATCTTGTTGCTCCAGTATTCTTTTTCTAAGCTTTATTGCCTAGCGGTCATGCTTTGTTACTTTACGTTAGTGAGTTTGTAAATTTAGCATACACTCTAACGCTATTCATTATTTAAACCATTGTTAATTAAATAACCACTATTTAAACCAAGGTGCGCGCGCTGTCATAATCAATGTTTTTGCACGCTCGGCATCCATATTGGTAAGCTCTACCAACTCATCGACTGCCAACTCTGCTAAATCATCCATGGTAGGTACGCCTTTGCTTGCTAATAGATGCGCAGTTTCGTCATCCATGCCTTCCATGGTTAATAAATCTTCAGCGGCTTCTTCAACTTTTTCTTCTTTAGCTATTGCTTCAGTTAATAAAGCGGCACGTGCACGCTTACGTAGCTCTTCAATGGTATCTGCATCAAATGCATCAATTTCATTCATTTCTGCAAGTGGCACATAAGCAATTTCTTCTAAGGTGCTAAAGCCTTCTTGCACCAAGATTTCTGCCACCTCAGCATCCACATCCAGTTTATCCATAAAGAGCTGACTAACACCAGCAAACTCTTCTTGGTTTTTCTGAGCCGCTTGATCTACCGTTAGAATGTTCAGTGTCCAGCCAGTAAGCTCTGAAGCCAAGCGCACATTTTGACCGTTACGGCCAATCGCTAATGCCAATTGCTCTTCATCGACCACAACATCCATACTGTGCGCATCTTCATCCACAACGATACTTGCAACTTCAGCGGGTGACATTGCGTTAATGACAAACTGTGCCGGCTCCATGCTCCAAAGCACAATATCTACGCGCTCGCCAGCCAATTCGCCAGTAACTGCTTGTACGCGTGAACCACGCATACCTACGCAGGTACCTACCGGGTCAATGCGCTGATCATTACTTTTAACGGCAATTTTTGAACGTAAGCCAGGGTCACGCGCTGCTGCACGAATCTCTAACAAACCTTCTTCAATTTCAGGCACTTCCAATTCAAATAAGCGCACCAAAAAATCTGGCGTGATTCTTGATAAGATCAATTGCGGACCACGGCCACCACGCTCAATGCGTGAAAGAAAAGCGCGCACGCGATCACCCACACGTAAATTTTCTTTAGGAATCATTTGGTCGCGTGGTAATAAAGATTCAACACGACCCACTTCAATAATCGCATTGCCTTTTTCCATGCGCTTAATCACACCTGTGACTAATTTTTCATCACGCGCCAAGAAATCTTCTAATATTTGCTCACGTTCAGCTTCACGCACTTTTTGCAAAATAACTTGTTTAGCAGCCTGCGCACCAATGCGACCAAACTCGATGCTTTCTAGTGGCTCTTCATAATACTCACCAATAGTTAAGCCTTTAGCATGCTCACTTTCTTCATCGATTTGATAAGCGGAATTCTCCAGCAAATCATAATCAACATACTGCCAGCGCCTAAAAGTAGCGTATTCGCCAGTTTCACGATCAATTGCAACATGCACATCTGCATCATCATGATGTTTTTTCTTGGTGGCTGAAGCCAACGCCAGTTCTAACGCAGTAAAGATAACCTCTTTAGTGACGTTTTTTTCATGCGCTAAGGCATCTACCAATAATAAAATTTCACGACTCATCATGTATCTCCGACTAAAGTTTGCAGATTAACTGCCTTAATTCATTCAATTTCTATATTTAAAATTACTTTTTAACATTTTGTAAAACCAGCTATACATGGCGCTACTTTTAAAATACTGGGTTTAGTCGCGCTTTTTCAATATTGCTTAGCGCAATTTTATAAATCACACCTTCACAATCAAGCTGTACTTCAGCATTTTCAAGACCACGTATAAAACCCACGAAATTCTTTTTAGTGATTTTCTCTTCTTTACCCGCCGATTTAGCACTTACAGCCATCTCAATAATCGGCACACGAATTTTAATGGTTGCCCGCTCACCAATGAAGCGAACAAAATCAGCTTCTTTTCTTAACACACGATCCATGCCCGGAGATGAAACCTCTAAACGGTCATAATCAATGTCATTCTCAATGGCAAGCACGTTACCAAGCTGATTGCTCACTAAAGAACAATCATCAATATTCACGCTATCTTTAATATCAACTGGGTTTTGCTTATCAATAAACACGCACAACACTTTACCGCGATTCGAAATCTCGAGATCAACAAGCTCAAAACCCAACTGATTCACTGATGTCTCTATCAAAGTATGCAAATCTTGCATGTCACCAACCCCTAAAAACTACTACAACCCAAACCAAATATACGTAAGTTGCAGAAACAAAAAATGGGCACAAAGCCCATCGAGAAATTCCTTGCGCATTATACCAATGAATTCAATGAATTGGAATCATAACCAGCAAATATAGAGTTCGGCCTCTATTTTTAATGCATACATGCAATCTTAATATTACTTTTAATTATAACGTTATAAATAATAATTATTTTTAATTGTTATGAATCGCACTTATAGTGCATTCATTCGCATTTACCAACACTGATTTGAGGTTCCATCATGCCATCTGTTCAAAACTCACTGAAACAAAACCTGAATAATAAGCAGGATTTTTCTCAGGAAATTTTACGTGCTGTTGAAGCAATCAAACTGGGCTCTGGGTTTGGTTCAATTGAAATCTTGCTCCATGATGGCCGTGTGATGCAAATTGAAAAACGAGAAAAACTTAGATTCATTCAAGATGCAAGCAAACGTGGACCTACTGCATAAGCCGTGGTCAAATATATAACTCAAACCATTAAATTTAATAGCTAACCAGATTGATGGAAGCTTGGAACAGGAGATAAAAATGCAATTTAGATTTACAAAATTCGCCACCGCACTTGTCGCTGGCGGCATTATTTCATTGCCACTAATAGCGCATGCTAATGACAGTTCTGAGCTTGAGGAGCTTCGTGCCTTAGTTCAACAACTAGATCAAAAAGTCAAAATTTTAGCGCGCAATGGGGAGCTTGCAGAAGAAAAAGCGGCTGAAGAGAAGAAAACTACCCCTATTGTAACAGTGGGCGCCGATGGCTTTGGCTTCAAATCTGCTGACGGCAAAAATGCGATTAGCCTAAATGGTCGCGTACAAGCAGAATACCGCGCCTATGGAAAATCAGATGTTCAAAATGCCGACACTTTTGATTTACGCCGTGCTTATTTAACCTTGCAGGGTAAGGTATATAACGACTATGACTTCAAAATCACCGGCGACTTTGCACAACAATCTAACGATGCCAGTGGACTAAAAACCACAAAAACGATCTTAGATGAAGCTTATTTTGGCATTAACTGGGTTCCACAAGCCAAATTAAGGTTTGGTCAATTCAATATGCCTTTTGGTCTTGAAAATTATACCAGCGACCTATTCAACGACTTTACGGAACGTGCGGTCACAGAAGCACTTACCCCAAGTAAAGAGCGTGGTGCAATGATCCATGGTAATCCAGTGAAAGGTATTTACTATGGTTTAGCGCTATCAACTGGTCGCGGTAAAAATGCCAACAATACCGATACACAAGTCGATAATCCGGAAGTGATTGGCCGTACTGCCGTTAACTTAGCTAATTTTGTAAATGTGAGTGATACGGTGCTTCATGTTGGCGGTAGCTTCTCACACGGCTACATTTCTAACAATCAAGCAACGAACAGCAACACGTCGACCAATGGTGCATTTCTGGCTGGGCAGGGAAATGCAGCTTCTCAAACTGAAGGAAGAGGCATTACATTTTTCACGCCTAGCTCTTTCAACTCTGGCGCAGGCCAAGACATAGAGCGAACAAGACTCGCTGCTGAAGCCGCCCTAACCTTTGGTTCAGTAAAATTACAATCAGAATATATAACACATAACTACAAAGGCTTTGGCTCAACAACTCCGCAAGTAACTCCATTTAATGCAATAGCAACCACAGCGTTCAATAAAGACATTAACGCATTTTATGCCTCAGCAAATTGGCTAGTAACTGGTGAAAGCTATGCTGACAGCTACTTAGCTGATGGCACTTGGGGTCGTATTAAGCCGAAACGTAACTTTAGTTATGCTCACGGTAATCTTGGCGCTATTGTGCTTGGCTTAAGGTACTCAAAATATAATGCCTCAGATTTTGCATCAGGCATTGCAAAAGTTGCCGCAGGTGTTGCCACTGGTGAACATGCATGGACCGCAGCAGCTACTTGGATTCTTAACCCAAACACTCGATTAGCAATCAATTATATTGACTCCAGATTTAATGGCGGCTTTGTAACAGTTAAAAACAATATAGGTGGCACTGGAGTTGATGCAACGGGTGAAAAAGCGCTCACGCTTCGTGGTCAATACGACTTCTAACACTAATTTAAAGAGAAAATAAATGAAAAAATCATTACTTACTATTGCGCTGCTAGCCGTAGCGTTTGGCACCACCGCACCGCTTACGGCAACGGCAAAAGACATTAGTCTACTCAATGTCTCTTACGACCCAACGCGTGAGCTTTATCAAGATTTTAACGCTGCTTTTAGCAAGTATTGGTTAGCAAAAACGGGTGATAAAGTCACCATTAAAGGCTCTCACGGAGGCTCTGGCAAACAAGCACGTGCCATCATTGACGGCTTAGATGCCGACGTAGCAACACTGGCACTGGCTTACGATGTTGATCAACTGCAAGAAAAAGGCAAATTAATTCCAAAAGATTGGCAAAAACGCCTAGCGCACAATAGCTCGCCTTACACGTCAACCATTGTGTTGTTAGTGAGAAAAGGCAACCCTAAAAACATTAAAGACTGGGATGATCTAGTCAAACCAGGCATTTCTGTGATTACGCCAAATCCTAAAACATCTGGCGGTGCCCGCTGGAACTACTTGGCCGCTTGGGCATTTGCACAGAAAAAATTCGGTGGCGATGAAGCCAAGACTAAAGAGTTTGTTGCTAAGTTATATAAAAATGTTCCTGTGCTTGATACCGGCGCGCGTGGATCTACCACGACTTTTGTTGAACGTGGCATTGGCGATGTATTGCTCGCTTGGGAAAATGAAGCTTTTCTTGCGCAAAAAGAATTAGGCGTAGGCAAGTTTGAAATTGTTGTGCCTTCTCTTTCTATTTTGGCTGAACCTCCAGTGACAGTTGTAGATAAATTTGCGAAGAAACATGGTGTTGAAGCGGTAGCCAAAGCCTATCTTGAATATTTATATACTGAAGAAGGGCAGGAAATTGCTGCTAAAAACTACTATCGCCCGACGCTAGCATCTGTAGCTAAAAAATATGAAGTGCAATTTCCAAAAGTTAATCTTGTGAAAATTGATGAAGACTTTGGTGGATGGCAAATCGCGCAGAAAAAACATTTTTCTGACGGCGGTACTTTCGACCAAATTTATACCAAGTAAATTGGTATTAAAAGGATAAAAAAATGACAAAACTAAAACTTGTTGCACCCCATGTGGAGCAACTTAGATTACAACTTAAAGAATCATTACTGTTAGATTTAGATGATTACGGGTTAGCCGAGCAATCTACCGGAGAATTCAACAGCACTTTTATTGGCGTACAATTAAATAGCGCATTTCAACCCATTTACGATAGCCAAGCGGGCGAATTATACGGTCACGAGGCCATATTAAAGCCTTCGTTAGGAGGTGAGTTGGCCAGTACCCCAGACTTTGCTTTTACTTACGCAGAACAAACTGGAAAGTTAGTGCAGTTTGACCGTGTCAGCAGAACGCTGCATGTACTCAACTTCAAGCAAATTTATGCAGAAAATGGCCTATTGTTTCTTAAAGTCCATCCTAAGCTTCTAACGTCTGTGAGTCAGCATGGCAAGGTATTTGAATATATTTTGCATTCTAATTCAGTACCTACGAACCGCGTGGTTATTGAGATTCAAGAAGGGCTCATTGAGCAGGATAAGCAATTGGCAGAGGCTATTGATAATTACCGTGACCGTGGCTATCGTGTTGCGATTGATGGTTTTGGTAGTGCTAAATCGCATATTGATAGATTGTGGAAGTTTTCGCCTGATTACATTAAATTAGACTCAAGTTTGATTCAACAGGCTGAAGATAACCACCGCATACGTAAGGCGTTACCTGGGCTGGTTCAAGTAATTACTGATCTTGGTGCACAGGCTGTAATCAATGGCATTGCTACACAGGTACAATTAAATATTGCGCTTGAAAGCGGGTCTAAGTTATTTCAAGGTGATTTCCTTGGCAAACCTGTGGCGGCTAAAGATTTGCAGCCTTCTGAGATTTTTAAAAAATCGTCGGTAGTTAAACCGCATTAACATTAATGGATTAATCGAATGTCCCACTCAAAGAATGTTCTCCCCGGCTTCAATCTGTCCTTAGGCTACACGATATTTTATCTAAGCCTGATTGTATTGATTCCACTGTCTGCGGCATTTATTAAAACCACAGAGTTGAGCCTTCATGAGTTTTGGGCGGTCGTGTCAGCACCCAGAGTTGTCGCTTCTTATAAGCTAACCTTTGGCGCTTCATTCATTGCAGCTATGATTAATGCGGTATTTGGTCTGCTTACCGCTTGGGTGTTAGTGCGCTATACGTTTCCTGGAAAGAAGATTATTGATGCCTTGGTGGATCTACCGTTTGCCCTGCCAACCGCAGTGGCTGGCATTGCCCTCACGGCAGTGTATGCCAGTAATGGCTGGATAGGTGCTTGGCTAGAACCGCATGGCATCAAGGTCGCCTTTACGCCATTAGGCATCATCGTGGCACTGACATTCATTGGCTTGCCTTTTGTAGTGCGTACCGTGCAACCGGTATTACAAGACTTGGAAGCAGAAACAGAGGAGGCCGCAGCCAGCCTAGGTGCCAACCGCTGGCAAACCTTTACCAAGATCATTTTTCCAGCTATCTGGCCAGCTTTGTTAACGGGCTTTGCCTTAGCCTTTGCCCGTGCCATTGGTGAATATGGCTCAGTGATATTTATTGCTGGCAATGTGCCATTCGTATCAGAGATCACGCCACTCATCATCATTACCAAGCTTGAGCAGTATGAATATGCCAGCGCTACGGCGGTCGCGGTCGTCATGCTGGTCATTTCATTTGCACTACTGTTTGCCATCAATGGCTTGCAATGGTGGTTCAATCGACGTGCCAGTGCAGGCCATTAGGTCTGCACCCAACAAGTTAAGTTTTATTTAGTTCTTTTAAGCTTCAAATAACAGGTCAATCATGTCTACTCAAGATACTACACACGCAGCCACATCGCAGTTCAGCAGTTATCACAACAAAGTGGCGCGAAGTCGCGCTACCTCTGAGCCTGTTTGGGTACGCTGGTTGCTGATCATCATCACTTTATCGTTTTTAAGTTTGTTCTTGATCGTACCTTTAGCTGCCGTATTTACCGAGGCCTTACGCAAAGGCTTTGATACTTATATTACCGCTTTGGTTGATCCGGATGCGTTGTCCTCCATTAAGCTAACACTCATCGCTGCGGCCATTGCCGTACCGCTGAATTTGGTATTTGGCGTAGCTGCCGCTTGGGCCATCGCTAAGTTTGAGTTTAGAGGCAAGAGTATCCTTATTACCTTAATAGACTTGCCTTTTGCGGTATCGCCGGTGATTGCTGGTTTGATCTATGTCTTGATCTTCGGTCTGCAAGGCTGGGTAGGTGAAAGCTTAATCAATCATGATTTAAAAGTTATCTTTGCCATTCCTGGCATTGTATTGGCCACGGTATTTGTCACTTTTCCTTTTGTGGCACGAGAGTTAATACCTTTGATGCAGGCACAGGGTAAAGACGAGGAAGAAGCGGGTTTGGTATTAGGCGCTTCAGGTTGGCAGATTCTATGGCGCATTACCTTACCTAACGTGAAATGGGGCTTGTTATACGGTGTGATTCTGACTAATGCGCGGGCAATGGGTGAATTTGGTGCGGTGTCGGTGGTGTCTGGCCACATCCGTGGCATGACTAACACCATGCCGCTTCATGTAGAGATTCTGTACAACGAATATAACTACGCTGCCGCCTTTGCCGTGGCTTCATTGCTGGCTTTGTTAGCCTTGGTTACACTGGTATTGAAGAGTTTTGTTGAGTGGCAAGTGGCACGCAATGCGCGCAACATTGAGAAAAGTTTTAGCTAAAGACGCAAAACCATCGACTAAATTAGATCGCCTATTATTATTGGAATGAAACAATGAGTATCGAAATTAGAAATATCAAAAAGAACTTTGGCAGCTTTAGTGCCTTGAATGATGTCACGCTGGATGTGCCAAGCGGTGAGTTGGTGGCTTTACTTGGGCCTTCTGGTTGCGGCAAGACTACGTTATTGCGCATCATCGCTGGGCTAGAATCGCCTGACGCTGGCAGTATTCACTTTTATGGCGCGGATGCTACGGCAAAGCAAGTGCGTGAACGCCAAGTTGGCTTTGTGTTTCAACATTACGCTTTGTTTCGTCACATGACGGTGTTTGAGAATGTGGCATTTGGTTTGCGTGTTCGGCCTAAAGAAACCCGTCCTTCCGATGCCGAGATTAAAAGACGTGTGCATGAGTTATTAGAACTGGTGCAACTGGATTGGCTGGCAGATCGTTACCCGCCGCAACTCTCCGGTGGTCAACGTCAACGAATTGCTTTAGCACGTGCGCTGGCAGTAGAGCCTAAAGTATTATTGCTCGATGAGCCTTTCGGTGCCTTGGATGCCAAAGTACGTAAGGAACTGCGCCGTTGGTTAAGAAGGCTGCATGATGAATTACACATCACCAGCATTTTTGTAACGCATGATCAGGAAGAAGCGCTTGAGGTGGCTGACCGTGTTGTAGTGATTAACAAAGGTCGAATCGAGCAGATCGGCTCACCGCAAGAGGTCTACGACCATCCGGTATCACCGTTTGTGTACCAGTTCTTGGGTAATGTAAATCAGTTCAAGAGCCACATCCACGAAGGTGAAGCTGATATTGGCGGTATTGGCATTAAGCTGACTACCCATCATGATACGCAGAACAGCTCCGCCCAAGCCTTTGTACGCCCGCATGACATCGATATTCATAAAACTCGTATTGGCGATGCGCCTGCGTTTGAAGCGGTGGTCAGCTATATACATGCCATCGGCCCATTGGTCAGATTAGAACTTCAACGCGCAGACCAAACTGAGCTGATTGAGGCGGAGCTAACCCAAGAGCGTTTTCGTGAATTGGGTATCCATCAAGGCGAACATGTGTTTGTGTACCCAAAGAATGTCAGGGTGTTTTTAGAGGGAAAGTAGGCTGAGTCAAACCCGATTTCGTCGCAGTGTAAGTTTAGTCGTGCAAGTTTAGTAGTGATGCTGTATTTTGATGTTGCTGTGTCAGACAAACCTGAGCGAATTGCGCAGCTTGTTGAAGCGCATTGAAGCTGACCAGCTTACTGTCTTAATTCACTGCCTGATAGTTGGCGTCCACTATTGGGTTAAGAAGATTATTTTCTTAATGGATCTCTACGATTTGCCGGCTTAGCTAACAATAAATGTACATCGCCTAAAGCGCGCTCTTCGAACCCAGCCTCACAGTAACAAAGATAAAACTCCCACATTTTAATAAACTCTTCTGAATAATTGAGATTGCGAATTTTTGTGAGGTTGGCGAAGAAATTTTCACGCCACACACTAAGCGTTGTGGCGTAGTGTGGGCCTATGTCTTCAAGATCATAAAGCCGTAAATCAGTGTTTTTAGTAATACTGTTCAACATCGCAGTATTTGAAGGGATGCAGGATCCAGGGAAAATATAACGCTGTATGAAATCAACCGATTTCTTAGCACTTTCGTAGCGTTGGTCGGCAATGGTAATTGCCTGAATTAAGGCGAGTCCATCAGGTTTTAGCAGTGAGGCTACTTTAGAAAAATAGGTATCGTAGAACTGATAACCCACAGCCTCTATCATCTCAATCGACACGAGCTTATTGTATTTGCCTTTTAAGTTACGATAATCCTCTAAAAGTAGCGTAACTTTGCTGCTAAGCCCGGCAGCCGCAATTCGCTCTTTTGCTAGATGATACTGCTGCTCTGATATGGTAGTGGTAGTTATCTTGCATCCATAATTGGTCGCCGCATAGATAGCAAACCCACCCCATCCCGTGCCTATTTCAATCACGTGGTCAGTGGGTTTTAAGTCCAATTTGTCGCATATAGTCTTAAGCTTCAGGTCTGAAGCTTGCTGTAAGGTTGTCGTATGATCGTTGAAGATGGCGCTCGAATACATCATGTTCGGATCCAGAAATAGCTGGAACATTTCGTTACCAAGATCGTAATGTGCGGCGATATTCTTTCGACTACCTTCTGCGGTATTACTGTTAAGCCAGTGCAGCACTCTCATCATGGGCTTAGTTAGCCACTGATAGCCTGTTTCAAGATTATCCATTACTGACTGATTCAGGCACATTAAGCGAATGACTTTAGTCAGGTTGTCTGATGTCCAATAACCGAGCATGTAAGCCTCGCCAGCACCGATACTGCCACCAAATGCAATCTCACCATAGAATCGAGCGTCATGCACATAAATCGTTGCATCTAGCTTATGTGCTTCATCGCCATAACTATAGGTATTCTTACCGTCAGACAGCGTTAACCTACCAATTTTAAGATTACTTAAATGTCGCAGAATCTTTGATTTTGCAAACCCAGCAACCCATTTAGAGCGGCTTTTCTGCTTCAGGCTAGTGGTTAATATTTCTTGCTGGATAATGGGCGTTGACATCGTTATTTCTCGGCTAGTTTTGGATGTAAATAGAATGGAATGCGTTTTAGCTTCAACAGCAATGCGTTCCAGTAAATGCCTGCGACCACCTTCATGGTCATGAACGGATAAATCAGCAATAGCCGGTTAAGGCGTGACTCACTTATCTCGGAGCGATTTAGTGACATCGTCGCATTGAATATGGGTGATTTGTTTTGCAAGCTGGTCATACGAATCAAGATGCTCTCGTCCACCATTTTGAATAACCAGTCATACTGGATATCCATGGGCATAAATGGGGAAACATGGAACTCTTTTTTGAACTTAAATAAAGCACTGTTTTTATTTTGGTCTACCAACGCGTTCTCGAAGTCATGCACGTATGCAAAATCTTCATTCCACGGCGTGTTAGTAATATGACTCACCATCGCCTGTAGCCTGTCACTATCTTTTTCGAAACAGTAATAGAAAGTCACTGGATTAAAGCAATAGCCAAAGTATCGCATATTGGTCAAAATGCACACCTGACCACCAGGACGCTTACCTGTCTTATCCTGCACAAGATTCAGGATAGACTCCTTGAGTGAAATGTCTGGGTCTCCATAATAGTCTTTGCGGTTAAACCAAGAAAGATTCCTTTTTGCGTTAGACCATAGTTTGAAGCCATTAAATAGCGCTGGTAGCTCATCTAAATTAAGGTACATCATGAATACCTTGTAGTTGAAGCTGTGCGGTTTAGGACTCATGCGCTGATGAGACACCCAGCCGCTATAGATGCCACTATTAGTGACCATTGCAGAATCGCTCGAAATGTTTAATCGCTTCAAGTGCACTTACAACGCCGTCTTCATGAAAGCCGTTACGCCAGTATGCACCAGCAAATCCAGTTCGATTCACACCGCTAATCTCGGCACATCTTGCCTGAGCAGTCGCGCCTTCCAAGGTGTAAACCGGGTGCATATAGTCAATTCGCTTAATGACTTTTTGCGGGTCGATGGCATCTATATGATTTAGCGTAACCAATAAGTGTTCTTGCGATTCTATGCCCTGAAGGATGTTCATATCATAAGTGACAGCCACTCGCTCTGGTGTAGGCGTTGTGACATGGTAGTTCCATGCGGCCCAGGCGAGCTTCTTTCTAGGCATAAGCTTTTGGTCGTGATGCAGGACTACAGTATTGAGCTGATAAGGAATCGCGCCAAGCACTTCAGATTCAGCTTGGCTAGGGTCACTTAAAATATGCAAAGCTTGATCGCTGTGACAAGCAAAAAACACGTAATCAAACTGTTCTTCATTACCGAATCTTGGTTTTATCCTGACTGAATTTTTCAGGCGACGCACGCTTTCAACTGGCGTATTTAGGCGTATGGAATCTTTAAACGAATGAGTGAGGGCTTTCACATAGCTAGCAGAGCCGCCTGTAATGGTCCTCCATTCTGGTCTGTCGTCAACCGATAGCATTCCATGGTTATGAAAAAACCTTACAAAAAAGCGAGCAGGAAAGTCTAGCATTTGTTTTGCATCAGTGGACCAAATTGCAGAGCCCATTGGAATAATGTAATAGTCGATGAATTGCTGACTATAACGACCTTGCTTTAGGTAATCCCCAAGTTTGATCTCACTACCTTCTCCCAGTAACTCCAGTGAGGTTTTGTTAAAGCGCAATATGTCTCGGATCATTCTATGGAATGAAGGGCGAAAAAGGTTTAGCCTTTGTGCGAAAAGACTATTTAAAGTTGTCCCGTTATATTCAAGATTAGTATCCTCACAGCGCACACTAAAACTCATGCTGCTGGGACGCCAAGCAACATTCAGTTCTTCTAGTAATGCAATAAAATTGGGGTAGGTACGGTCATTAAATACGATGAAGCCAGTATCGACAGCGATATCCTGACCCTCATGTCGTATGTTATGGGTATGCGTATGGCCACCAATATAGCTCTCAGACTCAAACACTGTGATTTCATGTTTTTTATTTAAATGGTAAGCAATCGTATTGCCTGCAATACCGCTACCAATAATGGCGACTTTCAATTGTATTTTCTCGAATTCTTATTAAATGTATTGATACTATTTACTAATAATCTTGCGTGATTCACGTATGCTAATAGGCACGGTTCGTAAATCCCATATCAGCCCAAGTGCAGCCAATACTTTTAAGCCGTAGTATGTGAAGTCTACTTCCCACCAGTAAAAGCCTTGTCTTACAGAGCCTGGAAAATGATGATGATTATTATGCCAACCTTCACCTAGCGTGATTAACGCAATCCATAAGTTGTTTCGGCTATTGTCGGCAGTCGCATATCTCCGATTACCCCAGACATGTGCAAGAGAATTAACTGTGAATGTGGCATGGAATAAAAGTACTGTTGAAATTGAAAACCCCCATATTAGTAATTGCAGACCATTGGTATTTAGAAGAGGATAAAATTCTCGTAGCCATTCACCAAATAAATAAATGCCAATACCTAATAACGTTGGGACTACAACATCAAAGCGATCTAGCAGCCTTAATTCTACAAATTTTGCCAACTCACTCACTCGATCAGTTTTTGTAGCAAAATTTTTGTTAGATAAAAACCAACCAAGATGACTCCATAAAAAACCATGTTGAATCGGAGAGTGCGCATCATCAACGCCATCAGAGTTGACATGATGATGCCGATGGTGAGACGCCCACCATAATGGACCGCGTTGCAATGCAGACGCGCCCATTACCGCCAATATAAATTGAAAAAATCGTGTGGTTCGAAAAGCTTTATGCGAAAAATAACGATGGTAAAAGCCTGTGACTGCAAACATACGTACAGCATAAAGTGCAACGGCAAAAAATAGCGCGAACCGACTAAATCCAACCCAAAATACAGCGATACACGATAAGTGAATCAATATAAAAGGAATAACTCGGGCCCAATCAATCTCCTGCCAATTCGAATGTTTACTTTCGGTAGCCTCTGAAATTTTTACGGCATCGTTATCTAGCCATTTTAGGAGTACTTTGAACATAGTTTTTATTGAATACCCAGGTTTAAAAAGAGCAATAAATTGATGATGGCTTTCATGCAGGTATTAAGTTACTTCTCAATCTGCTACTTAATTTTTAATTAAGCTTATGAGGTACTTTGCGCAACTTGCTTAAGTCGTAACCAATATTTGCAACAAATTTTGATAGTTTTTCAAAGTCCGCATCACTGATTGTTGGTGTGCGAGCCATGATCCAAACATAGTCACGCGCATTACGCGCAATGACAGTTTGCGAATAATCATCTTTCAAATAAACAATCCGATATTCCGCTTTTATTGGCCAAAAAAACTGCATGCCCCATACCGCGTTGCCACTATTCTCAGTGACAAATCCACGCGGATGATAAGTTTTCAATTTTCCGTCTAAGCTGCCTTTGTTATAGGTAAAAGTCGTGGCTATTGAACCATCACTATCTAACTTATAGCTTTCAACTGCATTGTAAGACTCGGTTTCAATTGCAGTAGGTATTGCCGCAATAACATACCAACGTCCCATAAATTTTGGTAAGTCAACCCTTGGAACTGTAGGAATGGAGGCCAATTGTTTAGTCGCGCAAGCAGACAAAATGGTAGCTAAAATAGTCATAAGAAATAGTCTTTTAATCAATGAAGTAGTCATCTAAATGTTAAACCTATCGTAATTTATAATTAATGATACGGCCTTCTGGAGTGGTTGATTTAAGTGCCACCCAATCACTATTGCTGTTATACCAAAGCTCAATTGATAACTTGTTTTTGCCTGCCAAGTTACCCTCTATTTTGTAATGAGCAGCTTCAATATTTTCACCTTTAACCTCTATAGTTTCTGATCCTAGTTTAGTGATTTTAGTATCTAACCACTCCGCATTTTGTGGATTTAGCAACTTGGTTTTCTTGAGTATCTCAGGATTCCAATAGGCAAAAGTCATTGCGCAAGCAGGTAAATACTGCTTTGTTTTGCTGTCGCTGTCATTCACTACAAAATTAGAACCCACTAATTTACCTTCTACGTCAGTAATTACTTTATTTTCAATGGTATGTGACTCTAAATTTTTCAAGCAGTCACCATCCCATTTTTCAACAGCCTTATGATCATATTGATAGGCATTAATAAAAAAAACTTTGACATTAAATTTGGCTTTGCTAGTCAACTCGTTTTTATCATTCAGGTTAAACGTATGCTGGCCAATCTTGCTTTTATCTAAATACACATCAAATGCCCATTCTTTGGCTGATGCTGTTCCAGTCGCAAGAGAAGACGTCATTAAAAGGGCGATTAAGGCTTTTTTCATGGTTTTAAATTACCCTTTCAAGCTATATACGTTATTGAAATAAGTTTAGATGTACTGATTTAGAAATAATTTAATTCTAGGTTCTAAGTTAAAGAACTTGGAACCAAGAACTTGAAACAAGGCAGAATTGTATTAACGCACTTTTCTCGGCGGCCAAGGGAAGAAGGCATTTGTACTTTTAATATACTCAATATATTGAGGACGGCGTTCAGCGATGTTTTTTTCTAATAAAGCAACACCACTAATTTTTATGAGTAAAAAGCTCATTAACAGCGGGCCCAATATCGTCCACCAAGCACCGCCTGCAACAGCAATAAGATAAAATCCCCACCATACACAGAACTCACCAAAATAATTAGGATGGCGACTATAGCGCCACAATCCAGTATTAAGTACCTTGCCTTTATTGCTTGGTTTTGCTTTAAAAATTGAGAGCTGCCAATCGCCTATGGTTTCCCAAAGAAACCCAAAAATCACTACCGCAGCACCCAAAATATCTAAGCTATTGAGTAATAAATTAGAGCTTATCGCGCCATATAATGGCATTGATATAATCCATGCGAGTACCGCCTGTAAGCCAAAAACTATGTAAAGACTAGATAACCAAAAATGCGGCTCATTATTTTTACGAATCGCCGCATAGCGATGATCTTCATGTGGGTTCCAATTGCGCCAAGTTAAGTAGCTGCATAGCCTGATTGCCCATATTGTGACTAGCACTAACACTAAAATATTACGCGAGTTAATGTTGTGAGAGAGTAGCGCGTAAGTGTAGGCTGACATTCCTAGAAATAAGCTCCACATGCTATCTACATGGGTAACGTTGTTTCGTATTAAACTTAAAAACCAGCCAATCAGTGCAAATAAACTAATGGCAGTTAAACCAGCAAAATATATTGACCAATGACTCATTGAGATGATCCTTTAAATCCATCAAACTTAGTGGAAATGGCAATTAATAATGGTGTAATAGTTGCCCAGCCTATTGAAAGTGCTATATAAGATATTGTTCCTTGTAACTTTAAAGCCCCTAATTTTGTCGCACTAAAGTATGCAAGAGGCCCGCCGATAGCTCCAAAGGCAATGGCAATCAGGTAGCGGTTCCGCATCCAACGCAAACTAACGTTAAGGGTCGATGCAAATCCTAGCCAAAGCGCTAAAATCCATACAGGGACAATGTTATCGCTCCAGCCATGGTGTGCGTAATCAATCAATCCATACGACAGCATGGCTTGATCAAACGTAGCGCCTATAGCCAACGATATTAACAGCAACAACGCTTCTGGCTTGGCTTGCTTCGCCATCTTAAAGTGCCAAAGCAAAATAATAGCGGTAGCCGCAACGCTTAGCCAAGGCATTGCTTTTGCAGCGCCTAATACGCAAAAAAACCATGCAAGCTGAAACAAAACAAAATTAATGATGATGATCAAAGTTAATGCCTTGTTTGTTTATTTATTACTGGATTGTTAATGTTGAAGCGAATTTATAATTGCCGCTCAAATTGATAATGCGTAACCCACCATTCTTGGCCATTCTTATAGCCAAATAATTCAGCACAGGCCATATAAAAGATACGCCAGCGATTACGCCACTTCGTAGATTCACCAGCACCATAGGTGCTTTCGAGAATAGATGTAACGGCGTCTTGATGCGCATCCATATTTTCAAGCCAGGCATTAGCTGTTTTTTCGTAATGAGTACCGTCCCAGCGCCAGCGTTGATTCAACTTTAACTTTTGCTGAAACCGTAGAGGTAAATCATCACTAGGCATCATGCCTCCAGAAAAGAAAAATTCACTCATCCAATCATCATCGCCTTGTACTTCAAATGCGTAAGGGGTTGAGCGGTGCACAAAAATATGCATGAAGAATTTTCCGCCCGGCGTTAGCCAATCATGCACTTTTCCATATAAAAGCTGATGGTTACGCATATGTTCAAACATCTCAACTGACACGATACGGTCAAATTGTTCTTGCGAAGTATGTTCACTCGGTATGAAGGTGTTCATGTCACATGTAATAATTTTAATATTGGGTAAGCCACGCTTTTCTGCCATAGCAGTAATATATTCGCGCTGTGAGTTTGAATTAGATACGCCTGTAATTTGACTATTTGGAAAGTGCGCTGCCATCCACAACGTAAGTGAACCCCAGCCACAACCAAGCTCTAATATTTGTTGACCATCTTTTAAATCTGCATGTTCACAACTTAGTTGCAGTGCATTTTCTTCAGCTTCATCCAGTGTTTTAGTATCAGGTAACCAAAAACAGCTACTATATTTACGATGATTACCTAAACATAGCTGAAAAAATTTAGCAGGCACTTCGTAATGCTGAGCATTTGCAACTTCTGGCACCAGTGCAATAGGCGCATTATTCATACTTGCGATGAAGTCAGACTCAATCTGAGCACCCATTTCACAGTTGCGTGCGCTAATTTCATTTAAGCGCACTTTGGATAAACGCCTAATGCCATATCGAATAACACTATCAGGTATTAAACCTTTTTCCGCCATATTAATGGCTATGTTTGTTAGTTGCATAACTTGCCTTCTAATCTTTAGTATATTTAAATTTCAGTGAGTTTACCTTGATATAAAACAGCTCCTGTAGGTTGACCTGTCGGCGAACCACCGGTTGGCTCCAAGCTTACGGCTAAACCACTTTGTACCAATAAAGCAGCGATTTTCGCACTTACTAACACTTGTTTATTACCTTGTTGCGGTAGTAAACCAAGTGATACTGGTGCAGATTTATCAGGTGGTAATGCCCAAAGTTCAAAAGACTTATCAGAAGCGAGTTTTAATCCGCTTAATGTTGTCACTCTAATTTCAGATTGACCTGTCTTGTTTTTACCTAACGCTAGCAACCAGCCTGGTTTTGAATCTGCGCCCGCAAGTAAAGCCACAGTTGCTGGCACCGGCACTTCTACGGGTACATTAACCGCTACTCTTACCGGCACTTGGACTATCTCAGGAGCTCTGGTAATCATCAGAATAGCCAATGCAGCCGTAACGCCAGTAGAGCCTAACGCCAGCATGCGCCACCAACTTGATGCTACTACTTTGTTGCCATATATGCGTGCTTCTATTTTTTGCCAAACTTGTTTATGAGGCATTACGGCAGGTACAGTATCCGCCAATAAATGCAAACGCATACTCCACCAGTTTGCAGCTAATTTCCAATCACTACGAGAAGCCGCTAGCGATTCAAAGCGTCTTCTAGCGGCGCCAATTAATGTACCGAGAACATATTCTGCGGCAATAACATCACGAGTCTTTGGATCATCGTATCTCATTTAACATTCCCTTCAGTTGTGTGGGCCATACAGTTTTTAAGTGTTTCCAAACCGCGCCTCAGCCAAGTTTTTACTGTGCCTAGTGGTTGAGCCAATTGGCTTGCTAGCTGCTCATGGGCTAGACCATGAAAGTAACTTAAAGCAAACGCTTGCCTTTGTAGTGGGGCTAACTGATGCATACATTGCATCAACGCTTTCGTTTCACTCCGAGAAGCCGCGGCTTCCATGGGGCCCAAATCATCTGAAGCCCAGTTATCAAAGCTTTCGTCTTCATTTAATCCATGTTCACGAGGTGCTGAACGAAGCAAATCTATGCAGCGATTTCTTACAATAGTCGTCATCCATGTCATTACAGCCGCTTTGTCTGTTTGATAAGTATCTGCATTGTGCCAAATTTTAACAAAAGCATCTTGTAAAGCTTCTTCAGCTAAGTCTCTGCTGGCTAATATGCGTAATGCCAAGCCAAATAGTTTTGCAGAGGTTGCTTGATATAGCCTTTCAAAGGCTTGCCTGTCACCCTGCCCGGTTCTTGCGAGCATTTCCACAAGGTCTTCTGGGGTGTTGAGTTGATTGGTTGCCATAGGTATGATTCGATTCTATTGTTGAATAAATACGGTTAAGATAACTAGGTGATAATAATATTACCAATAAATTAAAACTTTCGCGATTATTTTTATTTAAATAACGCCACGTTGCCTATTTGGGATAGATATATGCAACGTGAACTTGATGAATTAGCCAACTATTGACCATTCAATTTTGTTGGTGGAACTGCAACTAAACCAATCATAAACTCATCCATTATTTCACCAAGCTTTCTTTGCCGCCAAAAGCATTAAATATTGCTTTACCTTCCATGGGGCTATTCCCCATATTAGGGCTATGTGTGGTTTCCATTTCGACCATTGCCGGTAATGTATGTGAGAATTAAGACATTCGTTTTATGCATGATGCATGCATACTCTCCTGAGTTTTTGTTAAATTTTAATGAAATCAGAGTAAGCAATGGCTTCGTCTCTGGCCTTATATACGGGCAAGACGCAGAATAGATTCAAATTAATAATATTTATTTAAGAAATATTATTAACTGTTAATAGAATTAGTATCGAAGCTTGGTGTTGATCGATGGAGTACGTGCAAATAAGTTTGATGTTTAGTCGATGAATCCGTAGCAATGAAGCTTACTCACCTGTGGCGAGACTATCCTCTTTGGTAAAGGTCCACGTTCTGGTAATGCTCAAAATATCAATATCTTTACGCACGTCATCGGGAAACCTTGCATAAGGTGCGGCCATTTCAACGATATGTTTCGCTGCGGCATCTAACACTTTATGTCCAGAACTACGGTTCAGTTCTATATTTTCGATAGTGCCATCGGCTCTAATTGAAACTGTCATTTGTAACTGGCCATAAAGCTTCAAATCTCTGGCTGCTTCTGGATAATTAAGATTGCCAACTTTCTCTACTTTTTGACGCCATGAGTCTACATAAAGCGCATAACGATATTCTTTGGCGCGAGCACCTACAAATTTACGCTTAGGCCGTTTTTGATATTCATCTTGCTGCTTAGCAATCAGCGCTTCTAAGCGATCCATTTCAAGCGCGGCAGCGGTAATGTCATGCATATTGAGGTTTTTGTTTGGCGTTTCCTGGTTACCTGTTTCCAAGGCTTTGGACATGGCCATCTGCGCTGGCAGCGACGCTACTTTTTGGGGTGCGTTTATTTGTGTCATGAGCTCACGCGCTTGTTTTTCTAGCGCTGCGACATGTTTCTGCTCTTTTGTTTCTTCGGCAGTTTGCTTGGCGGCTTTTGCACCTGATTTCACTTCTGCCATTGGCTTAACTGTAAATTCAACTTTTTGCTGCTTGAGCGCTGGCAAGGCAGATTTTATTTTTCTATTTTGATCTGTATTACCGCCACGGTCTAAATTGGCCTGTGCAAACGCATCGGCCTTATCTGGCGTAGTATTGGTTTTTGAATTTACCAACATCACTTCCAGCACAGGCAAGCTATCTGTGAATTTTTTTAAATCAGGTTCAAAATGAATGGCTAAAATTGCCGCGTGTACCGTCAATGACACCCAAATAGCGATGCTCATCACACTCATTAATTTTAATTTTTGAATGAGTGTGATGTGCGTCTTTACTGCTATTTGTTTCCGTTGTATAGCCAATTTTATATCGTATCAAACTTTGCTGTAAGGGCTTTCAATTGTAAAGCATCGAGTATCTTTTGATGCACGCCACCAAAGCCGCCATTGCTCATTGCCAGCACATAATCGCCGGTTTTCGCTGCTTCGGCAATTGCTGTTACCATCATATTTAAATCTTCGTACACGGCGGCTTTATGTTTAATTGGTGCCAAGGCTTCCGTTGCATCCCAACCTAAATTTGCACCGTAGCAAAATATCAAATCGGCATCTTCTAAACTGGCTGGCAAAGCATTTTTCATAACACCTAGTTTCATGGTGTTAGAGCGAGGCTCTAGCACTGCCAAGATTCTTGAGCCGTCACGGGCTTTGCCAACTTTACTGCGCAAACCTGCAACGGTAGTGGTAATGGCCGTTGGGTGATGTGCAAAATCGTCATACACGGTTACGCCATTCACCACACCACGAATCTCCATTCGGCGCTTTACATTTTTAAATTGCGCTAAAGCTTCAATGGCTACCTCTGCAGAAACACCTACATGACGTGCCGCGGCAATGCTGGCGAGGGCATTCATACGGTTATGTTCACCGAGTAGATCCCAAGCCACATGGCCTTGCAACTTGCCCGCAAGCATCACATCAAAGCCACCATCACTTTGCGGATTGCTGGCTTGCCAATCTGCATCTGAGCCAAACTTTTCTACAGGCGTCCAGCAGCCTTTGTCTATCACTCTTTGTAAGCTGACTTCTTTGCCGTTGCTTACCACTAAACCATTTTGCGGAACAGTTCTAACCAAGTGATGAAACTGTTTTTCAATCGCTTCTAAATCTTCAAAAATATCGGCGTGATCATATTCAAGGTTATTCAATACGGCTGTACGTGGTCGGTAATGCACAAATTTTGAACGTTTATCAAAAAATGCCGTGTCATATTCGTCAGCTTCAATCACAAAAAATGGTGAAATGCTTTTACTATCATGAGCCGGCACCTGCGGTAAACGCGCAGAAACCGCAAAGTTTTGTGGCACACCGCCGATTAAAAAGCCTGGCGCTAAACCTGCATATTCAAGAATCCAAGCCAGCATAGAGCTCGTGGTAGTTTTACCATGTGTACCCGCTACAGCCAATACCCACTTACCTTGCAGCACATTTTCTGCTAACCATTGCGGGCCTGAAATGTATGGCAAGCCACGATTTAAAATTTCTTCCATCAGCGGATTGCCCCGTGAGACTACATTGCCAATCACGTAAACATCTGGGTTGAGTGCAGTTTGTGTCGGGTCAAAACCTTCAATGAGTGCTATACCCTGCGCCTCAAGCTGGGTGCTCATCGGCGGATAAACATTCGCATCGCAGCCTGTGACTTTATGACCTTCAGCTTTGGCAAGCACGGCAATGCCGCCCATGAATGTGCCACAAACGCCTAAAATATGAATATGCATTAAAATTCCACTTTTTACTTACACAACTGTTTCAAAATCAACTCAAATTAGGAGCTAACCAGCGCTCTAAATACTCTTTAGTCAAACTTCTGCGGCTTGCCATATCCAGCAACTGATCTTCACCAATTTTATCTACGCTGAAATATTTAGATTCTGCGTGAGAAAAATAGAAACCTGACACGGCCGCGCCTGGTGTCATGGCGAAAGATTCAGTGAGCTGCATATCGATGGTTTCACATTGCAACACTTTAAACATATCTGGTTTTACTGTGTGGTCTGGACAAGCAGGGTAGCCAGGTGCTGGTCTAATGCCTTGATATTTCTCTTTAATCAGCGCTTCTTTTTCTAAGCCTTCGTTGGCTGCATAACCCCAAAAATCTAGGCGGACGCGTTCGTGCATGTATTCAGCAAAGGCTTCGGCTAGTCGATCAGCCAGCGCTTTGACTAAAATACTGCTGTAATCATCATGCGCTGCCTCAAATCTTAGTACGTGTTTTTCTATGCCTAACCCTGCGGTTACGGCAAACATGCCGATGTAATCGTTTGTCCCTTTTGGTGCAATAAAATCTGATAGACACTGATTAGGTCGTGCTACGCCATCAATCACAGGTTTTACCGTTTGTTGGCGCATACCGTAGTAGGTAAAGGCAATATTGCTACGCGTTTCATCTGTGTAGATTTCAATATCGTCGTCATTCACTGCATTTGCCGGTAATAGCGTAACTACGCCATTAGCCGTTAGCCAGCGACCATCGATGATTTTTTTCAGCATAGCTTGCGCCTCAGCAAACACTTTAGTCGCGGCTTCACCCACCACTTTATCGCTCAAAATAGCAGGATAACTGCCAGCTAAATCCCAGGTTTGGAAAAATGGTGACCAGTCTATGTATTGTGCAAGAAGGCTTAAATCCACGTTTTTAATTTCACGTCGGCCAATAAACTTCGGCTTCACAGGGGTCTTGTCACCGCTGAAAGATAGCTTGGTTTTATTGTCGCGCGCTTCTTTAATCGTCAGCATAGGCGTGCCTTTTTTATTGGCATGCTGTGTGCGGGCTTTTTCATAGTCAGTTGCGACTTCTGCAATATAGGCATCGCGCGTTTCTGGTGTGAGCAACGATTGCATCACAGACACTGAGCGTGAAGCATCTGCCACATAGACCACAGGGCCATCGTAATGTGGTGCAATTTTAACGGCAGTATGCGCGCGCGAGCAGGTGGCACCACCAATTAAAAGTGGCATTTTCAAGGCCTTAAAATAAGGGTCACGCTGCATTTCTTTGGCGATATGCGTCATTTCTTCTAACGAAGGCGTAATCAAACCAGATAAACCAATAATGTCGGCATTTTCCGCTTTTGCCATGGCTAGAATCTCAGATGCTGGCACCATTACGCCCATGTTAACCACTTCGAAGTTATTACACTGTAATACGACAGATACGATGTTTTTACCAATATCATGCACATCGCCCTTAACCGTGGCAATGACCATTTTACCTTTAGGCTTAGCGACAATACCTGTGCGCTTTTCGTCAGCCGCTTTTTCAGCCTCAATAAACGGGATTAAGTGTGCAACCGCTTGTTTCATCACACGGGCAGATTTAACTACTTGCGGTAAAAACATCTTACCTTGGCCGAATAAATCACCCACAATATTCATGCCGTCCATCAATGGGCCTTCAATCACATGAATCGGCCTGCCACCGCTTGCTTCAACCGCTGCACGCGCTTCTTCGGTGTCGTCTACAATAAACTCAGTAATGCCATGTACCATGGCGTGGCTTAAGCGTTTTGCCACTGGCGTAGGCGCTTCAACCGTGCCTCGCCATTCCAGTGTTGCCGCTTCTTTTTTGCCGCCTGCCACTAGCGTGCTGGCAATTTCAATCATGCGTTCGGTAGGGGCTAATGGATTGTTGACATCGATAATACGGTTTAACACCACATCTTCAACACGCTCACGCAGCTCTGGCGCTAGGTCGTCATATACACCCATCATGCCAGCGTTCACAATACCCATGGTCATGCCGGCTTTAATTGCATGGTATAAAAACACCGTGTGAATCGCCTCACGTGCGGGGTCGTTACCGCGAAAACTAAAACTTACATTTGAAACGCCGCCTGAAATCTTGGCGTGCGGTAAATTTTGCTTAATCCAGCGGGTAGCTTCAATAAAGTCTACCGCGTAGTTGTTGTGCTCTTCAATGCCCGTAGCAATCGCGAAAATATTCGGGTCAAAGATAATATCTTCTGGCGGAAAACCGATGCCTACCAATAAATCATAGGCACGTTTGCAGATTTCTGTTTTACGCGTGTAGGTATCGGCTTGGCCTTTTTCATCGAACGCCATCACAATCACTGCCGCGCCATAACGTCGGCACAGATTAGCTTGGCGTAAAAACTCTGCCTCACCTTCTTTCATGGAGATTGAGTTCACAATCGACTTGCCTTGCACGCACTTCAAACCAGCTTCAATCACAGACCATTTACTAGAGTCGATCATAATCGGCACGCGAGCAATATCAGGCTCGCTGGCAATTAGATTCAAAAAATGCGTCATGGCTTTAACGGCATCCAGCATGCCTTCGTCCATGTTGATGTCGATGACTTGCGCGCCATTTTCTACCTGCTGACGCGCCACAGTTAAGGCTTCATCGTATTGCTCGTTAATAATCAACCGCGCAAACGCTTTAGAGCCGGTGACATTGGTACGCTCACCCACATTTACAAACAATGAGCTTTCATCAATGGTAAATGGCTCTAAGCCAGCTAGTTTTAGTGTTTGTGGCAATACCGGCAATACCCGTGGAGGTACGTCTTTGATTTGATTGTAGATTGCGTTGATATGATCGGGTGTAGTGCCGCAACAGCCACCAGCAATGTTTAAAAATCCGCTTTCTGCAAACTCTTTCACCAAGCTGGAGGTCACATCTGGCGTTTCATCAAATCCCGTGTCAGACATAGGATTAGGTAAGCCTGCATTTGGATAAATACACACAAAAGTATCAGCGATTTTTGATATTTCTTCTACATACGGCCGCATTAAAGTCGCGCCTAACGCACAATTTAGGCCAATAGTGAGTGGTTTTGCATGGCGCACAGAGTTCCAAAAAGCGGTAACCGTCTGGCCCGATAAAATACGGCCAGAAGCATCAGTGACTGTGCCGGAAATCATAATTGGCAAGCGTAAGCCGCTTTCTTCAAAAAATGCATCAATCGCAAATAAAGCTGCCTTACAGTTCAGCGTATCAAAAATGGTTTCCACCATTAAAATATCTGAACCACCTTCTACCAATGCGCGTGTTTGCTCTAAATAAGCGTTTACTAACTGGTCAAAGCTCACATTTCGCGCAGCCGGATCGTTCACATCTGGCGAGATGCTGGCTGTTTTAGGCGTAGGGCCTAAAGTACCTGCCACAAAACGTGGTTTATCGGGTGTGCTGTATTTTTCACAAGAAGCTTTGGCTAATTTCGCAGCCTGCACATTCATCTCGTACACCAGATGCGCCATGTGATAATCATCTTGCGCGACGCTAGTTGCACCAAAAGTATTGGTTTCAATAATATCGGTACCAGCAGCAAGATATTTTTCGTGTATTTCTTGGATGATATGAGGTTGGGTTAAGGTTAATAATTCATTATTACCTTTTACAAACAACTCGCGTTGGCCTACCGGTGCTGCAAAGCTAGTAAATCGTTCGCCACGATAATCAGCCTCTGTTAATTTATATTGCTGAATCATGGTACCCATTGCGCCATCTAAAATTAAGATGCGCTGTGCTAACAAAGCGCGCAATTGTTGCTCTATAGCAGATATTTGAGTGTCTTGCATTGATTCTCTCGACGAGTTACGGCGTAGTTTAATATGCGCGTATTTTATCATGCTAATCTTTACGTGCCGCAGATGTAAATGCAACTAGGCGAGCTTTCTCTTTTTAATGCTAACCCAGTAGCAATCATCTCATAACCGCTTATGTAGTTTTATCGTATTTGCGATATTGAATAGCCTCAGCAATATGCACGGGCTTTATGGCATCTTCGCCCGCCAAATCCGCGATTGTGCGTGCTACCTTTAAAATATGGTGATAAGCACGTGCAGACAAACTTAATCGGCTGATTGCTTGCTTTAACAAAGTCAGGCCTGCGTCATCTGCCACACAAAACTGTTCGATTTCTTTAGTACCTAATAGATTGTTAGGTTTGCTTTGACGGCTTAATTGTTTGGCTCGAGCCAGCGCTACTCTTGCTCTAATAGCTTGTGAGCATTCACTTATGCTGGCGTTAATCAGCTCATCTTCTTTCAGCGCAGGCACTTCAATGTGCAAGTCAATGCGATCTAATAATGGGCCAGAAATTTTAGCTTTATAGCGCGATACTTGGTCAGGCGTACAGCGGCATTTATTATTATGATGCCCTAAATAACCACATGGACATGGGTTCATCGCGGCAATGAGCTGAAAATTAGCAGGGAAATCTGCTTGCCGTGCAGCGCGTGAAATGGTGATGCGGCCGCTTTCTAAAGGCTCACGCAACACCTCCAATACTTTTCTATCAAACTCTGGTAGTTCATCTAAAAACAATACGCCATGATGCGCCAACAAGATCTCACCGGGACGCGGAATACCGCCGCCGCCCACCAAAGCCACGGCCGATGCGGTATGACGCGGCGCTCTATAAGGTCTGCGCTTCCAATTTTCTAGCTTGTAATTGCCATTGAGTGATTGTATAGCGGCTGAATCCAGCGCTTCAGATTCGGTCATGGCGGGCAATATGCCGACAAAACGTGAGGCCAACATGCTTTTGCCAGTACCTGGCGGGCCACTCATAATTACGCTATGACCGCCAGCAGCAGCAATTTCAGCGCACGTTTGGGTAAGCTTTGTGCTTTTATATCGCTAAAATCCGGATAAGTAATTGCCTGCACATCATCAATAGCTGCTAATTGCGTTAATGCCGTGTGCCCACTTAAATGTGCGCACACTTCAAGTTAAAGACTTTGCTGGATAGATAATCGCTTCACGCACTAGTGCCGCTTCAGTCGCACTAGTTTGTGGCAGAATAAAAGCGCGTTTTTGTTTTACTTCAATATGTTGATTATTATCGTCACGCATCATGCTAGAAGTCATGGCTAGCGCACCGCGTATTGGGCGTAAATCGCCAGTGAGCGCTAACTCCCCCGCAAACTCATAGCGCGATAATGGCTCTGTAGGTATCTGCCCGCTTGCCGCTAGTATGCCCAGCGCACTGGGTAAATCATAGCGCCCACTTTCTTTTGGTAAATCAGTTGGGGCAAGATTCACTGTAATACGTCGCGCTGGAAACTCAAATTGTGCGGTTTGCAATGCCGCACGCACGCGGCCTTTACTCTCTTTCACTTCAGCTTCAGGCAATCCTACTATCGTAAAACTTGGCAATCCATTAGCCAGATGCACTTCAACGACCACTTCTGGGGCATCCATGCCGCTTAAGGCTCGGCTATATCAAACCGCCAAACTCATAGACTATGTACCCTGCTCAGCAAGACTTGCGGCTTGCATTGATGCCTCTAACGCAGCAAGTTTAATTTCTAATTGCTCAAGCTTTTGTCGGGTATTTCTAAGCACTTCGGCTTGCACATCAAACTCCTCACGCGAAATCAGCTCCATTTTGGTGAATACGCCCTTTAATAGTGCATGCATGTTTTTCTCAACATCACCAAGTGGTGAACCACTCACCACCTCTTTGATTTTATTGGATATTTCATTTAATTTAGTAGTACTTAACATATCGTATCCTTAAATTTAAATCGTAGTTTATCAGATTTTAATACACAAACACAAAAGTCCTATGGATATAAATTTTATATATGCTGTTGATTATAAACATATTTTATGTTGGCACACACTTTGCTTATACAGTTAAGAATACTTTTAATTAACTAAATTTTCAGGAGTAATGCATTATGCGTAAATCACTATTAACCATTTCCGTTTTAAGCGCACTTTCACTGCCAACTGTATCGCATGCTGACGATGCAGTTGCAGCAGTCACTGCATCGCCACATACGTTTACTTATAACGTGGGCTTGTATAGCCAGTACATCTTTCGTGGCTTAACGCAAACAAACGAAGATCCAGCAGTTCAAGGTGGTGTTGATTACACACATTCAAGTGGTTTTTATGCAGGTGCATGGGCTTCTAACATCAGTTGGTTAAAAGACTCTAACGCCTACAACAGCTCAAGTTTAGAATTGGATCTTTATGGTGGCTACGCCAATACCATTAGTGACACAGGCATAGGCTATAACATTGGTTTACTTCAATATGTTTACCCTGGTGACGTAGTGCCTGGCGCTAAGAAAGCAGAAACAACTGAGATTTCTGGTAGCTTAAGTTACAAATGGCTAGCCGCTAAACTTTCTGTTGTTGCCTCTGATGGTGCTTTTGGTTTTAGAAACGCTGATGGTAGCTGGTATGCAGAGTTGAATGGGAACTTCCCAATTCTTGATTCAGGTATTACGGCTAATTTACACCTAGGTCGCCAAGAGTTCTCAGGCCAAGGTAGCAATGCATTTGATTACACTGATTGGAAAGTTGGTGCGACAAAATCATGGAGCAACGGCGTTAATTTAGGTGCGTACTACACCGACACAACAGCTAAAAATGCTTCTTACACATTTTTAGCTAAAAATATTGGCGACAGCGCGCTTACTGTATTTGTACAAAAAACTTTCTAAGATTCACAAGCATACGACAAAGGCTATGATCAAGACTATGATTAAGCACTTTGTCGCAGAACAATACTCAACTAGGAGGCACTCATGAAATTTGTATCCGCAATTATCAAGCCATTTAAGCTTGACGAAGTTAGGGAAGCCTTATCCAATATTGGCGTACAAGGTATTACCGTTACAGAAGTAAAAGGTTTTGGCCGTCAAAAAGGTCACACTGAGTTATATCGTGGTGCTGAATACGTGGTAGATTTTTTACCAAAGGTTAAATTAGAGGTTGCAATTGATGACCATTTATTAGACCAAGTAGTGGAGGCCATTGAAAAATCAGCGGCCACAGGAAAAATTGGTGATGGCAAGATTTTTGTATTTAATCTTGAGCAAGCCATTCGCATCCGCACCGGTGAAACCGGTATAGAAGCTTTATAAGGGGATTAAAATGAAAAAAATACTTTCGATACTTGCCTTAGTAAGCACATTGGGCTTTGGTTTAATTTGCAACACCTTTGCTGAGGAGGTCGCACCAGCGATTGATGCCGTGCCTGTTGCAGCAATGCCAGAGGTTGCTACACCAGTTGCCGATGCTGTTGCGCCAGTAGTGGCAGCAGCGCCAACACCAGTGCCAAATAAAGGCGATACTGCTTGGATGCTTATTGCAACTGTCTTGGTTACGCTAATGGCGATTCCAGGCTTAGGTTTATTTTACGGCGGTTTGGTTCGCCAAAAAAACATGCTGTCTGTTCTGATGCAAACATTCATGATTTTTTCATTGATGGGCGTACTTTGGGCAATTTACGGTTACAGCGTTGCCTTTACTGGCGGTAATCCAATAT
>JAYWDO010000064.1:0-15187 GCA_043779795.1 Pseudomonadota bacterium | reverse complement strand
CTGATCATCGGTTAAGGCGCTACAACAAAGCCCTCGCTATGTAAATAGTGGGGGCTTTTTGTTGGGCGAAATTGTTGATTGCTTATGTTGACTATTCGGTCAGTCGGGTGGTTGAGTTGCTGCTTTTGCTTGAGCTATTGCAATTGATACTCATGTTCTGATGAACAAGCTATGCTGTTTGAAAGTTAAGCGTAAGGCAGCTCTATGTGAGTGTTTTAAGAAATTTATGTTAATTGATAGAGCTTCTCTAGAGCGATACGGTCAACTATCTCGAGTTGTCCTCTTCCAAGTGCAATAACTCCTTTTTGCTCGAGTCGCTTTAATTGTCTGCTGATAACCTCTCGTGCCGTGCCAAGTTCATCGGCTATCTGTTGATGCGTACGTGAAATCTTTGGCACATTAGCATCCAGTAGTACTTTTGCCAATCTGGCATACAAACTATGAAAAGCAACTTCATCTAATAATACAATTAAATCGCTAATCAGTGCACCGTAATTGGTCATTACAAATTTACGGAAAATGCTTGAATCGAGCATTAACTGATTGAAAGCTGTAGCAGGAATTAACACATCGCGAATATGCTCTTCTACAATTGTTGATGCTGGATAATCGCTATTGCCAAGTAGGCATGTAGTCGTAATTACACAGGTTTCACCAGCACATACGCGATAAAGTAATATTTCTCTGCCACTAGAAGATATTTTATAAACGCGCGATTTTCCTGCCAAACGCATAACATACGCAGAGCAGCTAGCCCCTTCACGATAGCCAATAGTACCAATAGGTGATTCAACTATTCGAGCATGTTTAGCCAGTATCTCTTTAGCTTTTTCATCAATGTTGATAAGCTCTGGAAACAGTTTAAGCCAGTCAAGATTAGTGTTCGTATATTGCATTTAATATCCTATACTGAAGCCGTTTTAAGTGCGCCGAGTGTAATGTTGATTGTGACTCATTAATAACAATTTTTCACATAAATTTAACTAGAAATCAGGCTTTTAATCAATTCAATACCAAATCCAACACCAAAGCCGGTGGTATCACTTTGAATGGCACCTAGACCACCTTTACGGCTAGCGGAGGATAAATCTGTATGTAGCCAGACAGTATCATTTTCAACAAATTTTCCTAAGAAACGTGCTGCATGAATGTGATCAGCGTCCCCTTCTAGTGAGCATTGCTTAATATCTGCGATGTCGCTGTCTAAGTCGCTTTCGTAATCATCGTCATAAGGAAAGCTTAATATTCTTTCACCAGCCATTGCGCCAGCTGTTACAGCTTTGCTAGCAAGTTCTGGGTTATTGCTGATAACACCGCTCATGCGATCACCTAACGCTGCTATCATGCTGCCTGTGAGCGTAGCAAAATCTAAAATTACATCAGGTTTTTCGCGACTGGCTAATGTTAGTGTGTCAGCCAATATCATGCGACCTTCTGCATCAGTGTGTACGATTTCTATCGTCATGCCATTTAGTGCGGTCACAACATCATTTTGTTTGTAAGCTAATGGGCCAATATGATTTTGTGCAATGGCTAACCAGCAATCGATTTTAACGGGTAATTGTTGTTGTGTTGCAGCTAGCAAAATACCTAATGTCACTGCGCTGCCGTTCATGTCTTCGTGCATGCCTTGCATATATTTTGCTGGTTTAATGTTATGCCCGCCAGTATCAAAGCAAATACCTTTGCCAACTAAAGCCACATGTTTTTTTGCATATTTCGGTGTATAAATGAGATGTACGATAGCAGCATCTAGTGGCTCACTACCTTGTCCGACTGCATAAAACGCACCTGCACCCATCTTTTTAAGGGTTGGCATGTCAAACTCTTCATACTTCCAACCGTGTTCTTTGGCTAACACGGTTACTTTTTCGCGATATATATTTGGTGTTAATTCATTCGGTGGCGTAATGGTTAGCTGTCGGCATATTACATTGCCTGCAACGCGTGCATTCACGTGGCTATAGTCATGGTTCGCAGCATAACCATGAATGCTGATATTTTTAAGCGGTTTAAACTTGTGTTCTTTTTTGCGATTTGGTAATTCAGCAGCATTGACTGTGACTACATAATAAGCCGCGCAGGCATGTGCTTCTCGTGCGGCATCATCGCCAAATACGCAAATTGCTATATTCTCTGGCTTTTCATCTAACAAAGCTTTGGCTGCCTTACACAGTAGGGTGTGACGCTGAAACATGTTTAGTTTTTCAGCCAAAACTACAAAACTCGCCACACCACCATTAGGTAAATCTACGTACATTGGCGTTTTATTCAGGTCTTTATATTCACCATTCGTCCGTTTAAGTTTTGCACGCAATGCATCAGTAAATGGAATGTTAATATCTTCTTTTTCGGTGAGTACAAAAAGAATGTGATTGTATGAAGTTAGCGTATTTTCATTACCAATAACTGCAAATTGTGACAAATTTAACAACATTGAATTTCCTTTATCTCTTCTATATTATGTACTGCAAAGTTAGAAAATCAAACTATTCTAGGGCTAGGTTTGTACGGTTTAACTTGACCAAAAAGCCTAAAAAAGCCACACTACAACCTTAATTTAAATAGTTTTAGTGGATTAATAGTTTTAAAGCTAAGTTCAGTATAGAACAATCTAATTCACGTTTAGTTGCTTGCACAGTTTGTATATTAGCTTGTGCTTTATGTAAATTATACGCGTAGCAGCCACAACACGGAGAAATCTCACGCATGACAATGAATTCACACCCTAGCACTCAAGGTAATGGTTTAACTGAAACCGATCCACAAGAAACGCAAGAATGGCTAGATGCACTGACTGCAGTTATTGAAAATGAAGGCACAGAACGCGCACATTTTTTACTTGAAGCAATGATTGATAAAGCGCGACGTTCAGGTAGCAATTTGCCTTATAACGCGACAACTGCTTATGTGAACACCATCCCTACGCATTTGCAAGCTAAGTTGCCGGGCGATCCTGAGATGGAACGTCGTATTCGCGCACTTGTGCGTTGGAATGCGATTATGACGGTGCTGCGTGCTAATGAAAAATCACCTGGTGTAGGTGGGCATATTGCGAGCTTTCAATCTGCAGCTACTCTGTATGACACCGCTTTTAATCACTTTTTCCGCGCTGCCAACGAAAACTTTGGCGGTGATTGCGTATATTTTCAAGGGCACTCTTCACCAGGCGTGTATGCACGTGCATTTTTAGAAGACCGTATCACTGAAGAGCAATTAACCAACTTTCGCCAAGAAGTGGGTGGTAATGGCTTGCCGAGCTATCCGCATCCATGGTTGATGCCAGATTTCTGGCAGTTCCCGACAGTTTCAATGGGGCTAGGTCCAATCACTGGCATTTATCAAGCCCGCTTTTTAAAATATATCCATGATCGTGGTATTGCTGATACTAGTGACCGCAAAGTTTGGGTGTTTTGCGGCGATGGCGAAATGGACGAGCCAGAATCGTTAGGCGCGATTTCATTAGCAAGCCGTGAAAAACTAGATAATCTGATTTTTGTGGTGAACTGTAATCTTCAGCGTTTAGATGGCCCAGTGCGCGGTAACGGAAAAATCATTCAAGAGTTGGAATCAGATTTTAGAGGTTCTGGCTGGAACGTATTAAAAGTGATTTGGGGTTCTTATTGGGATCCATTATTGGCAATGGATAAAGATGGTTTGCTTAAAAAACGCATGGAAGAATGCGTGGACGGTGAATACCAAAACTTTAAACAAAAAGGCGGTGCTTACACGCGGGAGTATTTCTTTGGTAAATACCCTGAGTTAAAAGAAATGGTGGCTGCAATGAGCGATCAAGATATTTGGCGCTTGAATCGTGGTGGCCATGACCCACACAAAGTGTATGCGGCCTATCATTCAGCTGTAAACCATAAAGGCCAACCAACGGTAATTTTAGCTAAAACTGTTAAAGGTTACGGTATGGGCGAGGCCGGAGAAGCGCAAAATACAACGCATCAGCAAAAAAGTATGGATTTGAGTTCTCTCAAACAGTTTAGAGATCGTTTTGATTTACCGATTACAGATGAGCAGGTTGAAAGTTTGAGCTTTTATAAACCAGCGGCAGATTCACCTGAAATGCAGTACATGGCAACACGTCGTTCCGCAATGGGTGGTTCAGTGCCAGCACGTCGCCGTAAAGGTAACGAGCTTACTATTCCGCCATTATCAGCGTTTGAAAATATGCTGGTTTCAACGGGTGAGCGTGAAATTTCTACTACGATGGCATTCGTACGCATTCTTTCTACATTAGTGCGCGATAAACAAATTGGTAAGTTTGTGGTGCCAATTGTGCCAGATGAAGCACGGACTTTTGGTATGGAAGGCATGTTCCGCCAGTTAGGTATTTACGCTAGCCAAGGCCAGTTGTATGAACCTATGGATTCTGACCAAGTGATGTATTATAAAGAATCTAAAGATGGTCAGATTTTAGAAGAAGGTATTAACGAAGCTGGTTCGTTCTCTAGTTGGATTGCGGCGGCAACGTCATATTCAGTCACTGGCGTGCAGATGATTCCATTCTACATCTTTTACTCTATGTTCGGCTTCCAGCGTATTGGCGATTTAGCTTGGGCAGCAGGTGATTCACGTGCACGCGGTTTCTTACTTGGCGCTACAGCCGGCCGTACCACGCTAAACGGTGAAGGCTTGCAGCATGAAGATGGACATAGCCACTTGATGTCTGCTACGATTCCTAACTGTATTTCTTACGACCCAACGTTTGCATATGAGTTGGCCGTGATCATTCAGGAAGGCTTACGTCGTATGGTGCAAAATCAAGAAGATGTGTATTACTACATCACTTTGATGAACGAAAATTATACGCATCCTGAAATGCCAAAAGGCACTGAAGCCGGCATCCTTAAAGGCATATACAATTTTAGTAAATCAGCGGCTAAAGGCAAGGAAGCTAAAGACAAGCAAGTGCAATTAATGGGTAGCGGTGTAATCTTGCGTGAAGTGATAGCCGCGGCAGACATGCTAGAAAAAGAATGGGACGTTGCTGCAGATGTATGGAGCGTAACTAGCTTTAACGAGTTGCGACGTGATGGCTTAGATGCAGAGCGCTGGAATATGCTCAACCCAGAAAAACCACAACGACTAAGCTATGTGGCTGAAGCAATGAAAGGTGCACAAGGGCCAACCATCGCATCTACTGACTATATGAAAGCCTACGCAGAGCAGATTGCAGGCTTTGTGCCAGGTAAGTTTGTAGCGTTAGGCACAGATGGATATGGGCGATCAGACAGCCGTGAAGCGCTTCGTAGCTTTTTTGAAGTGGACAGATATTACGTCGTAGTTGCCGCACTAAAAGCATTGGCTGATGAAGGTAAATTGCCTGCAAGCAAAGTGAGTGAAGCGATTAAAAAATATAAGTTAGACGCTGATAAGCCTAACCCAACCACAGTTTAAGGAGACGATTTAACATGGCAATTCAAGACATATTCGTCCCCGATATCGGTAATTTTGATAGTGTGGATGTCATTGAAATATTAGTGAAAGCAGGCGACGAAATTGCTAAAGAAGATTCGCTGATGACAGTGGAATCAGACAAGGCTTCGATGGATATTCCTTCGCCGTTTGCAGGTGTCGTGAAAGAGGTCAAAATAAAAGTGGGCGATAAAGCTGCCCAAGGTGGTTTGATTTTAACCATGGATGTGAGTGATGCTGCTCCAGCTAAATCAGTAGATATGCAAACTGCAGCAGTAACAGAAAAGCCAGCGGCAATTGCCGTCACCATTCCTGAACCTAGCCGCCCAGCACCAGAACCACCAAAAACAATCGCACCCGCGCACCAGCCTGTGCCAGTAGGTGAAAGTACTGTGGTTGATGCAGGTAAACTTTCACACGCTAGCCCATCTGTTCGTAAATTTGCGCGTGAATTAGGCGTTAACTTAGCATTTGTTAAAGGTAGCGCTACAAAAAACCGCATTCTGCAACAAGATGTTCAAGCCTATGTAAAAGGTGAATTAGCAAAACCACGCACAGAGAATATGGGTGCAGGCTTAGGTAGCCTAGCTACATTGGCCATGCCAGTGATTGATTTTAGCAAATTCGGTCATATTGAAACAAAGCCATTATCACGTATTAAAAAACTATCAGGCGCTAATTTGCACCGCAACTGGGTGACTGCTCCGCATGTTACACAGTTTGATGAAGCAGACATTACCGATTTGGAAGATTTTAGAAAGTCTATGCAAGCTGATGCTGAAAAACGTGGCGTAAAACTCACTATGTTGGCATTTTTAATTAAAGCTTCAGTCAATGCGCTTAAAGCTTACCCAAATTTTAATGCATCACTCTCACCTGATGGTGATAGCTTGATACTTAAAAATTACTACAACATTGGCTTTGCTTGTGACACGCCAGATGGTTTAGTTGTGCCAGTAGTCAAAGACGTGCAGCAAAAAGACGTGCTAGATATTGCCCGTGATTTGGGTGAACTCTCAACCAAAGCGCGTGAACGCAAGTTAAAAGTAGAAGAAATGCAAGGCGGCTGTTTCACAATTTCTAGCCTAGGCGGCATTGGTGGCACCATGTTTACACCGATTATTAACTGCCCTGAAGTAGCAATTTTAGGCGTTTCACGTTCGAGTATGCAGCCTGTATATGATGCTAAAGCCAAAGCTTTTGAGCCGCGTTTGATTTTACCTATGTCACTTTCTTATGATCATCGTGTGGTGGATGGTGCCGATGGCGCTCGATTCACCAGTCACATGCGTATGATGTTGAGTGACGTGCGTAGATTATTGCTCTAAGATTAACTGATCTCACAACAAAAAAGCTACTTTCAATATATATTGAAAGTAGCTTTTTTGTTTTAGTGAATAAATAAATTTTACTTGGTTAATATGCGCAACGGTTTAACACGCTTTAATGACGCTTGATATAAGTCGATATAGCCGCTTTCAAAGCAGCGAATTGAAGCGCCAAAATAAGTTCTATAATGGTCATAGAGTATTTGTCCATAACGCTTCACAATGATGTTTTCATTAAGCACTAATCGCCTATCCCACTCTGTTAAAGTTCGTGCGTAGTCTAGTCCAATGCGACTTATCGCTGAAATTTCATACTTGTCTACCACTGCGGCTTGAATGTCACTAATCGAGGGAAGGGCTGACCCAGGAAATACTTTATCTAGTAAATATCTTGAATCTCTTAATTCAGATAAAGTGTTTGGCGCTCTCGAAATAACGATGGTTTGTAAGCCAATCTGTGCATCAGGTGTTGATGCATTTAAGCACCAATCAAAGAAGGTTTTGTAAATTTCGCGTTGACGAGATGCTGAATGGTCTTCAAAAGAAGCAAAGTGCTCAAAAGCGCCAATCGAGATAATAGAATCAAATTTTCGTTCTGGAATCTTGTAGTCCTGCCATGATTGTAAATTCAATGAAATACTACTTTTAGCTTGGCTTTTAACGTATTCAAACTGTTCTGTGCTTAGTGTTAAACCATGTACGTCTGTGTTGCGATATTTCTCAACGATATTGTTCATTAGGCCGCCCCAGCCACAGCCTATATCTAGAACGTGCTGGTTCGACTGAACATTAGCATAGTGGCACAATCTATCAAGCTTAGCTTCTTGGGCCTGCTCTAAGTCAAGCGCCTTTTCCCAAACCGCGCAACTATAAGCGCGGTATTTTTTGTCAAGAAAAAGTGCAAAGAAATCATTATCTACATCATAGTGATGCTCAATATCTGCTTGCGTTGCCATTCACTACCTCAATACTTTAAGTTTAAAAGAAAAATATTGACTCATTATAACCCTGCCATCAACTTAATATTGGTTTAATCAGTAAAACGCAACTTTAGACATTTTAGATTTTATTGTTAAGCTAGATCTAAGGTGAAAATTCAAGTTTCACAGTGATGAGTTGTCATAATTTAAAAAATAATACTGATGAACTGTAAAGAGTTTTTAAAAAATGACATGAAAACTCCTGTTTTTTTAAAGCCAGCTTGCCAGTGCGCCTTAAATTTTTAATGTGTAAATCATACTGTAGATTGGCCAATATCAGGATTTAAACGTGATGTTTGATGATAATATTATAAAATATAACAAAAGTTTTCGTAAAGGGTTCGCATGAGCAATGTCGTAGAGGTGTCTGTACCAGATATTGGTAACTTTGATAGCGTAGATGTCATTGAAGTATTGGTCAAAGTGGGTGATGTGATTGCGCTTGAAGATTCATTGATTACAGTGGAATCTGACAAGGCTTCAATGGATATTCCTTCATCAGTTGCTGGTACAGTGATGGATGTGAAAGTCAAAGTAGGCGACAAAGTAGCTAAAGGCAGCTTAATGCTACTAGTAGAAGTGAATGTTGTAGTTGCTAGTGCGTCTGTTCAAGTGGTTACTGCGCAAGCATCACCTGTCCAGGCACCACAAGCATTGGCTGAAGCTGCTGTAATCACCAGTACTAATGCGTCACAAGTTATACCGCCATCTGACTTACATACAGAAGTGGTTGTGTTGGGCTCAGGCCCTGGCGGCTATACTGCCGCTTTTCGCGCTGCGGACTTAGGTAAGAAGGTCGTATTAATCGAACGTTACTCAACATTAGGCGGCGTTTGTTTAAACGTTGGTTGTATTCCTTCAAAAGCTTTGTTGCATACCGCAAAAGTCATCACAGACGCTGAAGAAACCGCACATCATGGTGTGAGTTTCAGCGCGCCGAATATTGATCTTGAGCAACTTCGCAATTGGAAAACCAATGATGTGGTTGCTAAGCTGACTGGTGGTTTGGCGGCAATGGCTAAGCAGCGTGGCGTGACTGTCGTGCAGGGTCATGGTCAGTTTATGGGCTCAAATCAAATTGCGCTCACTGCCGCTGATGGACAAATTACAACGGTTTCATTCGACAACGCAATTATTGCGGCAGGTTCGCAAGCTACTAAATTTCCTGGTGCGCCAGATGATGAGCGTATCATGGATTCTACTGGCGCTTTAGCCTTAGCGGATATTCCAAAACGCATGCTAGTCATTGGCGGTGGCATTATCGGATTAGAAATGGGCACTGTTTATGATGCGATGGGAACAAAAGTCAGTGTCGTTGAATTTACGGATGGCTTAATTCAAGGCTGTGATCGTGACTTGGTGCGCCCATTACAAAAACGTATGGAAAAGCGTTTTGAGCACATTATGCTTTCAACCAAAGTCGTTAAAATGGAAGCCCAAAAAGATGGTATTCATGTTGATTTTGAAGGTGAAGCTGCACCTAAAGAAACACAAGTATATGACCGCGTGCTGGTTTCTATCGGCCGTCGGCCTAATGGCAAAAATATAGGCGCAGAAAATGCTGGCGTAGCAGTAAATAAATGGGGTTTTATCAATGTTGATAAACAAATGCGCACCAATGTACCTCACATTTTCGCCATCGGTGACATCGTTGGTCAGCCAATGTTAGCGCATAAAGCAACGCATGAAGGCAAAGTGGCCGCAGAGGTAATTGCCGGCCATAAAGTTGAGTTTCAAGCACTCGCAATTCCATCGGTTGCTTACACAGACCCTGAAATCGCTTGGGCTGGCGTGACTGAAATTGAAGCCAAAGCCAAAGGCATTGAGTATGAAAAAGCATCATTCCCGTGGGCGGCTAGTGGCCGTGCAATATCAATCGCGCGCACTGAAGGTGCAACTAAACTGATATTCGATAAAACTACGCATCGACTGATTGGTGCAGGTATTGTGGGTGTAAATGCGGGTGAGTTGTTAGCAGAAGCGGTATTGGCGATTGAAATGGGTGCTGATGCACATGATTTAGGTTTAACCATTCACGCACACCCGACTTTATCAGAAACTGTTTGTTTCGCAGCCGAAATGAAAGAGGGTACGATTACTGACCTCTACATCAAAAAGCGGTAATAGAATTTAATGGCCAATCTTGATTTTTTTCAACAGTTAGCGCAGCTTTTATCCGCTGATAGGCTCTTTACCGACCCAGTAGATTGCTACGCTTACGCTTACGATAATTCGCGCATCTTTCATTCACCCATTGCAGTAGTTTTTCCGCTGAATGTTGAAGAAGTACAGGCCGTGATTAAGCTTTGCAATCTGCATAAAGTACCTGTCGTTCCGCGCGGACGTGGCACAGGTACGGCTGGTGGTAGCGTGCCAGAAGCGGGTGGAGTAGCGCTTTCGTTAGAGCGCATGAATAGAATTCTTAGTGTTGATCCTGATAATAGGATGGCGATTGTTGAACCTGGCGTATTAAACCAAGAGCTGCAGGATGCAATTAAAAGTGTAGGTTTCTTTTGGCCGCCGGATCCCTCTAGTGCTGCTTATTGCAGTATTGGTGGCAATCTTGCCACTTGCGCCGCTGGGCCACATGCCGTGAAATATGGCGTGGCGCGTGATCATGTGTTGGGATTGAAAGCCGTTACGGGCAATGGCGATATTATTAAAACAGGCTGTTATACAAGCAAAGGCGTAGTTGGGTACGATTTAACGCGATTGTTAGTCGGTTCTGAAGGCACGCTAGCGGTGATTGTAGAAGCGACACTCAAACTCACACCATTACCTAAGCATACGGGCGGAATCACTGCGGAATTTGTTGATACTTTTAGTTGTGCAAAAGCCATCGCGGCGATTATGGCGCAGCCGTATACACCAAGCGCCTTAGAATTTTTAGATAATGGCGCATTGAATTTAATCCGCGGTCGGCATAAAAACCTATTACCAGAAAATGCCAAGGCCTATTTGATGATAGAAGTAGATGGTGCGCAGCAAGAGATTATTGAAGCGACCGAAGCAATTTTATTAGCCTGCCAAGTAGATGGGTTAATTGAAGCCAAGCCAGCGACCGACACCAAAGCTTTATGGGCTGCGCGTAAGGCTTTGTCGCCTTTACTCAAAGATATAGCGCCTAAAAAAATCAATGAAGATATTGCCGTGCCTGTTTCTCACTTGCCAGAATTGCTGACAGGCTTAGAAAAACTTGCTGCACAATATAAAATCTCAAACGTGAATTTTGGGCATGCGGGCAATGGCAATATTCATGTGAATTTATTGGTGAACCCAGAAAATTCTGATGAAATGAAACGCGCTTATGAGTGTTTAGATGAGGTGTTTAGTCTGGTGTTATCGCTACAAGGCACACTTTCTGGCGAGCATGGCGTTGGTATGGCTAAACGACCATTTATCTCACGAGAGATCGATGAAACGACCATCAATTTAATGAAAGCGGTAAAACTTACCTTTGATCCAAGTAATATTTTGAATCCAGGTAAATTGTTTCCTTAAACATTAAGCTTTGCCAACTGATGTTGTGAAGGCTTACTTAGTTGCAAGGCACTACTTTTAAATCTGCTTCAGGAAAGTCTGGTTTTAATAGTTTAATTGCAGCCACTTTATCTTCTGCTAATTTGTTAAATATCAGACTGAAATGTCCTTTACCTTGATTGCGTAAGGCTTTAATGACATCTCTTACGCCTTTAGCTTTCAGCTCATTCACTAGATTAATGGCGAGCTGCTCATCTTCAAATATACCAAATGAAATGGCATTCCGCCATTTAGGTTCTTGCACTATAAACATATGTTGCACACCTAAAGCTTTTAGTTCTGCAGCTTTTACTTGTGCTTCTTGCGCGGTTTTTAGGGGCGGTCTGTAGATCCAAAAACGTTTAGCTTCTTGCGAAGTTTGTTCTTTTACGGAGGCTAGTAACGATAATTTTAAGGTGGCAGTCTGTGCGCCAGCAACCCTAGGCGCAGAGAATACGCCCCATTCGTAGCATGACGGCGAAGTTGCTATCACAGGAGCTACAATAGGCTCAGCCACACTTGCCGTTTTTTTTGGTAAGGCCTCTATTTGTTTCTGTGACAATATGCTGATTTTTTCAGGGTTTAATTCAGAAAACTTAACGGCTGGAGTACTAGGTAAAATATAGTCCAAATTAAAATAGGCTAATAGGCCCACGTTAACAATCACTAATAACCAAATCAACTTTTTCATTGTGAATCACTTTGCATAAAATCCTCTAGTAACGAAATGTTTTTGTAAGCCTAGGTTCTGTAAAACCTAGCGCTGTAAAAACAAGCCTTGTAAAACCAAATTATCTACTATTACAATTTGTTGTGTCGGCTCAATATTAGGATTTTTTTTGATTAATTGCTGGTAAATCACTGGCGCATCACCACCGCCAATGACAATGAACGGCGTTTGCTCACATCGTACTTTTATTTCATCTGCCATCTGGGTAATTGCCCCTACAATGGCATATAGTGCACCAGCATAAATTGCATCTGTTGTATTTTTTGCAAAAATATCGGTAGGTGTTTTTTCTATTAAAGGCGGTGCTAGCGCTAGTTTAGGCAACTGTGCCGTTGCAAGGCCTAAGCTCTGCTGCATTAAAATGAGTCCGGGTAAAATCAAACCGCCGATAAATTCAGCTTGGCTGTCATTGCTTCGAAGTTTAACGCTCAAAGCATCAATCGTCACCGCAGTACCAGCATTGACCACCACACATGATGCTTGTTTGAGATGCCATGCCGCGATGAGCGCAGCCCAACGATCAGTCCCAAGCATTACCGCTTGACCATAGTGATTATTCACGTCGCAGGCATGAGGTTGTGCAACTGCCCATTGAATTGGGGTATTTTTAGGTAGTAAACTAATTAATTGCGCTTTAACTGCAGGGCCTGCGACATTGGAAACTACCACACGACTAGCCTCTGGAAGCTTTGTCATTGCTAAGTCTGCGTTAATACACGCACCATTTTCAAGCAGGTTGCCCGATGCATTAAACAAGCCCCACTTAACACGAGTATTGCCTGCATCAATCGCTAATGTAAGCCCTGAATTTGATTGCATTTTCATTATTCTGAAGCTCGCAGACTAATCTCGCCCGATGAAAAACGCTGGTCACCTTGCGCTGTTCGTACTAACAAAATCCCATCTTCTGCCACGTCAATCACCGTACCTAGGGTTTCTCTACCATCAGGGTGCAACATTTTTACGGGTTGATCATGATACGCGTGATGTTTAATCCACTCGCCGCGCACTTCAGTAAAGCCTTGTTGCTCAAAGTTGCTCAATACTTCAGCCAGATGTTTCAGCAAAATGCCAAGTAATTCGTTTGGGTTAATGCTTTGTTGCGCTACGCTGGCTAAATCAGTCACAGGCTGATCGATCTGTTGCTTGAGGCTTGCGGGTAAGTTTAAGTTAATGCCAATACCAATCACTGCGGCACTTGGGCCTTCCATATCACCTTGTAACTCAATTAAAATGCCTGCTAACTTTTCTCGGCCAATGAGTACGTCATTCGGCCATTTGAGCTGTGCTTGGCTGATGCCAAAACTATGCAGTGTTCGTACCAATGCAACACCTACAGCCAAGCTTAAGCCTGACAATGCCGAGGCGCCACATTGAAACCGCCACAGTAACGAGAACGTCAGACTTGCGCCTAACCCTGCTTGCCAAGTACGGCCACGTCTGCCGCGGCCATTGGTTTGCAAGTTGACAGCAACACAACTGGCATGCGCTTGCCCGTTACTTAACTTTTTCATCAAATAAGTATTGGTAGATTCTAAATGGTCATGCACTTCTAATTTAAACCATGCACGCTGTTCGCCAATGGCGTTCAAAATGAGTTGCTCGTCTAATAAAATGATAGCTTGAGGTAGTTTATAGCCACGTCCACGCACTGAAAAAATGGTAATACCTAATTTTTCTGCATGTTGCAGGGCATTCCAAACAGTAGCACGGCTTACTTTTAATTGCTGTGCAATTGTTTCGCCAGAATGGAACTTGCCATCGGTGAGTAACCGTAAAATAGGGAAAGTAAGTGCGTTCATAGATGGTGTTAATTTTAGCACAGGGCGTTAGGTCTAATCATAGCCAATCAAATCATCGTTAATCACCTTCAATCTCATTTAATCACCCTTAATCATCTTTAATCTAAGTAGTTGTGTAGAAGTCTTTTGCCTCAAGCGTGTAAAATAAGCGCTATTATTAAAACTATTCAAGTTAAGTACTCACACACTATGTCAGCAGAAAAAACACCTATTCCACTCGGTTCTAATTTCATCCGTGCAATTGTTGAAAAAGACATTGAGCAAGGCGTCTACAAAGCGCGTAAATGGGCAGGTACGCCCGGAGATGCTACGCATCATGCAACTGGCCAGTCTGATACGGCAAAAATCCGCACACGTTTTCCGCCAGAGCCTAATGGTTACCTGCATATTGGCCATGCCAAAAGTATCTTCTTAAATTTTGGCCTAGCGCGTGATTATGACGGCGTATGTCACTTTAGGTTTGATGACACCAATCCGGAAAAAGAAAGCCAAGAATATGTTGATAGCATTAGCGATGCGGTTAAATGGTTAGGCTTTAGCTGGGAAAATGTAGGCCCAGAGCATAATCAAAACAGCATGTATTTTGCCAGTAATTACTTTGACTTGATGTACCGCGCGGCAGAGAGTTTGATTGAAAATAGTCATGCTTATGTCGATAGTCAAACGGCTGAAGAAATGCGTATCACGCGCGGCACTTTGACTGAGCCAGGCAAGAATTCGCCTTGGCGTGATCGCTCGGTAGTAGAAAACTTAAGCCTATTCCGTGAAATGCGCGATGGCAAACATGCTGATGGCAGCCTGATTCTGCGTAGTAAAATCGACATGGCATCACCTAACATCAATCTACGCGACCCTGCAATTTACCGCATCAAACATGCCTACCACCACAATACTGGCGATAAATGGTGCATTTATCCAATGTACACATTTGCCCATCCAATTGAAGATGCGCTAGAGCAAATTACTCATTCCATTTGTACCTTAGAGTTTGAAGATCAACGCCCGTTTTACGACTGGCTGTTAGCGCGCTTGGCAGAAGCCGGAATGTTAGCGCACCCGCTACCGAAACAATATGAGTTCGCACGACTTAACTTAACTTATGTAGTGCTATCAAAGCGTAAGTTGATTGACTTGGTAGAAGATAAGCATGTAAGCGGCTGGGACGATCCACGCTTACCAACGCTAGCAGGCGCGCGTCGCCGTGGTTATGTGGCGGAAGGCTTTAAATTATTTACTGACCGTATCGGTGTATCTAAAGCCGATTCGTGGATTGAGTACACCATACTTGAAGACTGCATGCGCGAAGTGCTCAACGATTTATCAGAGCGCCGCATCGCCGTGTTAGATCCCATCAAACTGGTGATTGATAATTACCCGGTTGACGCCAATGGCAAATCACAA
>JAYWDO010000063.1:0-15343 GCA_043779795.1 Pseudomonadota bacterium | reverse complement strand
GGCGCTGAGTTAGCGCTAAACTTTCATCACGACTTTTCAAGTTATCTTGCGTTAAGCTGATTTGTGATTCTAAGCTACGTAATACTAAATAATTAGTGGCCACTAATCCAGTGAGAGATAATTTAACGGTTTCTTTTGCATAGCGGCTAGATAAAGCCTGCGCGCGCGCAGATTCTTTAGCCCGTTGCAGCTTACCCCAAAAATCAATTTCAAATGATGTTCCCAGTTGTGCTTTATAGTTACTGCGCGGATTGGTTATAACAGGATTCGCACCGACTTCAGTAACTCTTGAGCGACTACCATTCACATTCAGATCGACCTGTGGATATAAGGCTGCACCCACTTCTTGCATAACTGCATCAGCTTCTTCAATACGCGCTACTGCAAGCTTAACATCGGTATTATTGAGTAAAGCTTTGCTAATTAAATCATTCAGGATTTGATCTTGATACAACATCCACCAAGTGCTTAATACCTGAGCCTGTGTTTGATTTTCTGCTTCGCCATATTGTGCTGGCAGCGGCAATTGCGGACGTTCATAATCAGGTCCAACAGATTTACACCCTGCAAGTAATACCGCTGCGACTGCCAAACAAATCAACTTTATATTAACGAGCTTCATAAGACTTGAATTAGCATCACTTGAACTAACGTAGCTTGAATTAAAGTACTGCATCATACGGTTTCCTTAGAGTGATCTACATCTGGCACTAAGCCTTTGTCATGGTGCTTTCTATCCACATGGGTATTACTCAGCCAAGTAAAGAATAATGGGATAAATATCGTAGCAACAAAAGTTGCCAATATCATGCCGCCAAATACACCAGTACCCATTGAGCGTCGCGCCGCTGCACCCGCGCCCGTGGCTAATACTAACGGCACAATGCCTAATACGAACGCCATTGAGGTCATTACAATAGGCCTGAATCTCATTCTTGCAGCTTCTAAAGCTGCCTGTGCCACAGGCATGCCTGCTTCCATTTTTTGACTCGCAAACTCAACAATCAAAATAGCATTTTTGGCAGCTAATCCCACCAAGGTAATTAAGCCAATTTGAAAGTAAATATCGTTAGGCATGCCACGCAACAGCACCGCTAACAAAGCACCAGCCAAGGCAAATGGCACCGCCATAATCACGGCTAACGGTAACGCCCAAGTTTCAAACTGTGCAGCCAAAATCAAGAACACCATAATGATGGCAAAGGCAAAGGCATATATTGCCGCTGAACCGGTACGTTTCTCTTGATAAGCTTGCCCCGTCCAAGCAATCTGGTAGCCATCTGGCAGGTTTTGCGCTGCTATTTTCTCCACCATGCTAATTGCCTCACCAGAGCTCACACCAGAAGCACCAGCGCCTAGCACTTTAGCTGAAAGCAAGCCGTTATAACGTTCTAACTGCTCAGCACCGACAATATTACTAACCTTACTTAGTGCAGAGAGTGGAATCATCTGGCCTTTATTAGAGCGTACATAGACTTTACCTAAATCTTCTGCTTTCATACGATATTCAGCTTCAGCTTGCAGCTGTACTCTGTAAGTTCTGCCAGATTTATTAAAATCATTCACGTACAAGGAACCCATGGTACTTTGCAATGTGTTGTAGATGTCAGCAACTGGCACGCCTTGCGAGATAGCCTTTGCCTCATCCACTTCTACAAATAATTGCGGCACGGTTGGACGGAAAAATGTATTGATACCAGTTAAGCGTTTTTCAGCTTTTAAAGCATCGGTAAAACTATTCACCACGGCTGACAAATGCATAGGATTTGAATCACTACGACTTTGTACGTATACCTCAAAACCACCAGAACTGCCTAAACCACGAATGGCTGGTGGATTAAATGCAATTGCCAATCCATCAGGCTGTTGCATGCCAATGCCGAATAGTTTTTTAACAATATCTTCAGCGGTCGTTTCACGCGCGGCCCAATCTGTTAAACGTACGAACATTGTTGCAGCACTGGTTTTATTGCCGCCGCCAATCAAATCAAAGCCATTTACCACAAATTCATGCGCCACAGCAGGATCTTTGGAGATTGCAGCACGCACGGATTCAGTTGTTTTTGAGGTGCGACTTAATGTTGCTCCATCCGGCATAATCACAGCCGTTACCACGTAGCCTTGATCTTCTGCGGGTACAAAACTGCCTGGTACGCTTCTCAGCAATATCACTACCAGTGCAATAATTGCACCAAACACTAAGGTGCCGATGATTCTATGATGCAGGGTTAAATTAACAGTAGCCGCATAAAAGTTGGTTAACTTTTCAAAGCCTCGGTTAAAAGGTTTGAAGAATTTTGATTCGCCATGTACTGATTTCAACAAAATCGCACATAAGGCAGGTGTAAGCGTTAAAGCCACAATGCCAGAAATAACCACGGCAACAGCAACGGTCACAGCAAATTGGCGGTACATTTCACCGGCAATACCACCCAGGAATGCTATGGGTACAAAAACGGCACACAGCACCAACACAATCGCCACTACAGCGCCTGATACTTGCTCCATAGATTTAATTGCGGCTAACAAAGGTGAAAGCTTTTCTTCAGTCATCAAGCGCTCAACGTTTTCCAACACCACAATCGCGTCATCCACCACAATCCCAATGGAAAGCACCATTGCAAACAGCGTTAATGTGTTGATAGAAAAGCCGAATATCCATAATCCAGCAAACGTACCAATCAATGAAATAGGTACAGCGATTAATGGAATCAGCGTTGCGCGCCAGCTTTGTAAAAATACATAAACAACCAGCACAACCAATAACATGGCCTCACCAAGCGTTTTTACGACTTCGGTGATGGATGATTTTACAAAGTCACTGGTGTCATAAGGCACCTCCCAATCAACACCTTCTGGAAATCTTTGTTTCAGTTCCGCCATTTTATCTTTAATGGACTTTGCAGTTTCAAGCGCATTAGCACCTGTTTGCAAGAAGATAGGAATGCCAACGCCAGGCAATCCATCCAAAGAAGTGCGTACGTTATAACTTTGCGAGCCTAACTCAATGCGCGCCACATCCTTTAGATATAGCACACCACGCGGGCCATCTGCACGAATAATAATATTGCCAAATTCACTAGGCTCAATCAATCGACCTTTAGCGGTTACCGTATAGACAATTTGCTGTGAAGACGGCGACGGTTCCTGACCAATTTTACCCGCAGCATACTGCGCATTTTGTATACTGATCGCATTGGCAATGTCCGTGGTTGTTACTCCAAGCTGCGCCATACGATCTGGGCGTAGCCAAATACGCATAGAGTAATCTTGTGCGCCAAAAATGTTGGCATCACCTACACCCTTGATACGCTTGATTTCATCCAACACATTAAGCGTAGCGTAATTACTTAAATACAAGGGATCATACTTCTTGAGCTTGTCGGTCAACATCACAACCAGCAAAATATCATTAGAACGTTTTTGTACCACTAAACCAGTACGACGCACTTCATCTGGCAAGCGTGGTAAAGCAATATTCACGCGATTACTCACGTTAAATGTGGCTTGATTAATATCAGTACCCACTTCAAAAGTGGCGGTAATCGTTAAAGTGCCGCTAGAATCGGCACTAGAGTTAAAGTACAGCAAACCTTCAACACCGCTTAACTGCTCTTCAATCGGCGCTGCAACGGTTTTAGATAGCGTATCAGCACTCGCACCAGGGTATGTTGCAGTAACTAGTACGGTTGGCGGCGCAATCTGCGGATACTGCGCAATCGGCAGCTTCAAAGCCGCAGCCAGCCCTGCCAGCACGATAATGATGGACAAAACGCTGGCAAAAATCGGCCGAGTAATAAAAAATTTAGTCATGTTAAATCTCGCTTAAGCTTATTTTGGTACTTTTTTGATGCTGATTGGTTTGACTCTCTACATTGATTAGGCACTTAGCTAGTCACGGCTGATTTAACAGGTTTCTTAGCTGCATCAGATACAGCAGGTGTTACTGTAGGAGTTGCAAATGGATGTGGTGCAATTACAGCACCAGGGCGCAATTTGATAATATTATCCACAATCACTTTTTCGCCGGCTTTAAGACCACTTAACACTACCCAGTCTTTACCAACCCAATTGCCAGTAACGATTGGCGTTACTGTTGCTATATTTTTATCGTTAGCCACATACACGAATTTCCCTTGATCATTCGTCATAACCGCTGTTTGTGGCACTACAAAAACGCCATCTTGCTGGCCTGTTGTTACACGGACACGTACAAACTGCCCCGGCAACAAACGTTTATCATCATTATCAAAAGTAGCACGCAATTGCTGTGTTCCTAATTGCGGATCGATACCACTTGCAGCAAAATTTAACTTACCTTTTTTTGCATATTCCTGACCATCAGGTAAAAGTAAACGCACCTCCTTCACATTCGCCTGTGTTAAATGGCCGCCCAACTGCGCTATCTCGCTATCAGATAAGCTGAAACGCACCCAAATTGGTGTAATTTGACTCACTCTAGTCAGTAAACTGGTATTTGCACTCACCAACGCGCCTTCAGAAAATTCAAAGCGACCAGCAATGCCAGACAATGGAGATGTGACCATGGTATATGATAAATTCAGCTGCGCTTCACGCACACTAGCCGCATATTGCGCAAGCCCTGCACGCGCTAAAGCATTATCCGACACGGCATTATCAGACTCACGTTTACTTATAGACTGTGAACTTAACAAACCATCTAAACGCGTCGCCTCGCGTTGGGTTTGCTCTACACGCGCCTCTTGTTGGGCTAATTGTGCTTGAGCATTTGAAAGTGCAATTTGAAATGGTACAGGATCTATCAAAAACATTGCTTGACCAGCCTTGATTGGTGCGCCTTCTTCAAATAATTTTTTAAGTAGAATGCCCCCTACACGTGGACGAATTTCCACCTCTTTTGCACCTTCGGTCTGCGCTACAGTTTCTGCACTAATGGGCACGCTGGTTGATTGCAATTCAATCACACTTACCGGCATCGCTGGCATTGCGCCAGCGGCTTGAGCGCTAGCATCGTCTTTTTTGCCACAGCCCATCAGCGTTAAACCTGCTATTAGCGCAATGGTTGTTAGCTTTACGCTTAGCACAACTGGGGTAGATGGGAATTTTTTTGTTTGTTTGTATTGCACATTATTATTAATCATCATTGATTACTCCAACCTTTTAATTACGCTATGTTTCTAATTTTGCAGTGTATTTTAGATAAAATTTGCTGAATATTGCTTGCTTACATTCTTGTTTGTATGTATATTATATACAAACAAGAATGTATGTATATAGCTTTTTATAAAACATCCAAAACTTTTTATTAGCCACACAATAAGAATTGTAGCTAGTGGGGTTTAATCAGGAAGAAAATTAAATGACAAATAAAAGCACATGGTGAGAAAAACCAAAGAAGATGCAGAACTCACACGACAACGCATTATCGATTCTGCTCGTGCAGTGTTTCTTGCCCGTGGTGTCAGTCGTTCTACTTTAGAGCATATTGCAAGCCATGCAGAAGTAACGCGTGGTGCGGTGTACTGGCATTTTAAAAATAAAGCAGAAATTTTTCACGCCATCCGCGAACAAGTTTTTTTACCTTTAATCGATCGCATGGATGACACGCTCACTATGCAAGGTAATGAAGATCCGCTTACACAAATTGAAAACAGTCTGTGCGATACTATCATTGAGCTTAATGAGAACATTGAAATGCGTCAGACTTATGAAATCATGATGATTAAGTGCGAATATGTGGATGAGTTTGCAACGGTGCTTCAGCAGATTCTAAACAATTGTTCAAATATTACTGAAAAAATTCAACTCGCTTACGAGCGTGCAGAGTCTCAAAAATTATTAGCTGGCACGCATAATCCACGGGCATTAGCACAAGATACTCACCTCTTTTTTAGTGGACTATTACACATGTGGGTAAAAGATTTTGATGGCAGCAGATTTCGTTTTCAAGCCATAGATCTAATTAAATCCCACATTAATCTTCGCAGAAAATAGCAAAATATTTTTTATATCACTTATGGTGACAATAAGATAAGTACATATTAAAGTCAGTAGGCCGTGTGGAAATTAATATGAACATAAGCTAAGGCAAAGCAATTATATACGTTGACGCAATTGATTCATTGCGCCAATGCATTAAAACCAACAATTAATCTCTCGGCGGCCCGCCCCACAAGTCATGGCCATTTGCTTTTGTAATTTGCACTTCAACAAAGTCGCCAGGGCTTAAGCCTTCAGCGTCATCCAAATAAACAACGCCATCAATCTCCGGCGCATCTGCTTTAGTGCGGCCTATGGCTTCAAAACTACCATTTTCTAACTGGTTAACTTCATCAACTAGTACCGTTTGCATAGTGCCAATTTTAGTTTGTAGCTTTGCTGCGCTAATGCGTTCTTGTACTTCCATAAACCTTGCCAGGCGTTCCTGCTTAACTTCTTCTGGCACGTGATCTGGTAGCTCATTAGCTTTTGCACCATCAACGGCTGAATAAGTAAAACAGCCTACTCTATCCAACTGCGCTTCTTCTAAAAAGTCTAGCAGCATTTTAAAATCTTCTTCCGTTTCACCAGGAAAGCCGGCAATAAATGTACTGCGCACTGTAATATCTGGGCATATTCCACGCCAGGCTTTAATACGGGCTAAGTTATTTTCAGCATGTGCTGGACGCTTCATGGCTTTAAGAATACGTGGGCTAGCGTGCTGAAATGGCACATCCAAGTAGGGTAAAATCAAGCCATCTGCCATCAAAGGTATCACTTCGTCCACATGCGGATATGGGTACACATAGTGCAAACGCACCCACACGCCTAGCTCACTCAAAGCTTGACTTAGCTCAGTCATACGCGTTTTAACTGGGCGGCCATTCCAAAAGCCTGGGCGATATTTCACATCCACCCCGTAAGCGGAGGTATCTTGAGAGATAACGAGAATCTCAGAAACACCTGCGTTGACTAAATTTTCAGCTTCGTTCAACACTTCGCCAATCGGGCGGCTGACTAAATCACCACGCATACTTGGGATAATACAGAAGCTGCAACGATGATTACAGCCTTCTGAAATCTTAAGATAAGCGTAATGATTAGGCGTTAATCGAATACCTTGTGGCGGCACTAAATCAATAAATGGCTCATGCAACTTAGGCAAGTTAGCATGGACCGCAGCCATCACTTCTTCAAGAGCATGTGGCCCAGTAACCGCCAAAACACTTGGATGTGCAGCTTCTACCACACCTTTTTTTGCACCTAAACAACCAGTCACAATCACCTTGCCGTTCTTTTTAATTGCTTCACCAATGGCATCAAGTGATTCTTCAACCGCACTATCAATAAAGCCGCAAGTGTTTACCACCACTAAATCAGCATCTTCATAACTGCCTGAAATCTCATAGCCTTCTGCCCGTAATTGGGTCAGAATACGCTCTGCGTCTGAACCCGCTTTAGGGCAGCCTAATGAAACGAAACCAACTTTTGGATTTGATAAACTCATTAATACTAACCAACCTTTAAATTTAATTGATACCTTATGTATATTATTGCAATTTCTTGGCTTTATGTCACCGTATTGATGGCCGCCACTGAAAAAACAATCACTGCAGGCTTACTGACATTTATATTATATGGATTATTACCTTGCGCATTATTACTGTGGTTACTTGGCGTAAAACATCGCAGATTTATTAAAAGTAAAAAGCCTTTACTCGAGCATAACGTGCGCGATCCAGATCGTACTGATACCAATGGAAATGAGTAATACTTGGGCGATAGTCGCTTTTAATTCTGTACGCTTGTGCAAGCCCGGTATTAAGTCAGCCACCGCGACATAAAGCAAGCTAGAAGCCGCTAAACCTAATATAATGGGTATCCAACTTTGTACATATTGCAGCGCATAGTATGCAATTAAGCCGCCAACCAGTGTAGCCACACTAGAAACCAAGTTGAATATTAAAGCTTGTTTTTTACTATAGCCGGAGTGCAGTAAAATTAAGAAATCGCCCACTTCCTGCGGGATTTCATGGGCGATAATCGCCAAAGCTGTCACCGCACCTAATTTAATATCTGCGGTAAAAGCGGCAGCTATCAAAATCCCATCAATAAAATTATGAAAAGTATCACCTATCATAATCATCAAGCCGCTACGCCCGCCATCGTGAGTATGTGAGTGACTGTGGCCATTGCTAAGCAACATTGAAGGCTGCTGTACCGTGGTGACTGCTTTATATTTTTTGCCGTTATCATCTGATGCTTTTTCTGGATGCGTCACTGGGCAATTTTCTGCAGAATGTATTGCATGCACTTCGCAATGGTCACCATGGCAATGGCGCCAAATCACTAGTTTTTCCAGAACAAAAAACAGCAGTAAGCCAAACAGTAAAGTCGCTGAAACTTTCTCTACACTGCCAGCAATGCTAAACGCATGTGGCAAAATCTCTAAAAATACGGCACCTAACATGGCTCCAATAGCATAACTAACCAACATGGGCACCCACGTTGTACGCACGTTAAGTGCGAATAGTGCCGCCAAACTAACACTCAGAACGCCACCCAGCAGACTGGACAAAACAATCCATGTGAGTACGGATAGTGGCTCGGTAGTAATGGCTAGGTTTAACATAAATTTTGGTGCATCAAAAAACTCAATAAAAAAACTTCAATGAAGAACTTGAAATATAAACTTTAAAGTGGTCGCAACTAACTTACGAAGTGTGCATTATAAACGAGCAAAGCCATATCGTACTTTATTGCTTGTTAAAAGCCGTGATCATCCCAACATAAAGCTGGTGCCATATAAATAAAAATGCACTGCTTAAAATTAAATCTATGAAAAAACAAGAGAATACGACACTTATGCCAGCCATGTTTATTGGGCATGGCAACCCGATGAATGCCATTACAGACAACCCATATCGTGAGGCTTGGCTAAAATTGGGCAAAACCTTACCACGACCACGGGCGATTCTATGTATTTCTGCCCATTGGCAAACGCGTGGCACACAAGTCTGCGTGGCTAATCCACCCAAAACCATACATGATTTTGGCGACTTTCCTGCAACGTTATTTGATCAACAATACCCTGCGCCCGGTGCGCCTGAGTTTGCCAATTTGGTCTGTGATTTATTTACAGCAGGCACTGTATACAAAACACAAGACTGGGGTTTGGATCATGGTGCTTGGTCCGTATTGCAATCACTTTTCCCTGCAGCAGATGTACCAGTTTTTCAGCTAAGTTTAGATGTGAATCTAGATTTTGCAGGGCATTTTGCGTTTGCAAAGAATATTGCAAGCCTACGCGAACGTGGCGTGATGATTATTGCCAGCGGCAACATTGTGCATAATCTAAACAGATTGAATCGAAATGGCGAAGCTGCTGATTGGGCTGTAGATTTTGATGATTACATTAAGGCTGCGCTTGAAGCTGGTGACAACGCTGCACTAATTGATATTTCAAGTGCTGGAAACGCTGCAAAGTTATCAGTACCCACAGATGAACACTATTTGCCGTTGTTATACATTGCTGCGGTGCAGCATGCTGATGATCAAATGCACTTCTTAACAGAGTCTTTTGATATGGGCTCACTGAGTATGCGTAGCGTGGTTTTTCAGTAGTTATTTGACAGCTATTTAGCCTCAAGCCAAATCATACTCGCCATACGCCCGGTGATGTTGTCGCGCCTGAATGAGAAAAAACGTGCTTCATCAGTATAGGTGCAATAATTCTCATTGATGCCAGCACCATAAATCTGCGTAACACCTAGTTTATTTAAGCGTTGCTGTGCAATTAAATACATATCGCATAACCACCTGCCATTCAATTGAGTCTCTATACGTGGCTTGAATGCTAGCGCTGCTTGTGAGTCTTGCGCCATAAATTGCTGACGTACATCATCGCCCACTTCAAATGCATTGGGACCAATGACTGGGCCAAGCCACGCTAAAATTTCACCGGTGTTAACGCGCATTTTATTAACTGCAGCTTCAATTGCACCGTCACATAAGCCGCGCCAGCCAGCGTGTACTGCAGCCACTACTGTGCCAGCCTCGTCACACAACAACACTGGCAAACAATCGGCTGTCATGATGACGCATACAACATTATTTTGCGTGGTAAATGAGGCGTCAGCATTTTGCAAACAAGTACTTTTAGCCGCATCAATCACTTCAATACCGTGTACCTGATTCACCCAAACCGGCTCACTTGGCAGATAAAGACTTAACAGCTGGCGATTTTTTGCCACGTCCAGCACATCATCACCCACATGCGCACCTAGGTTTAAATTTGCATATGGCGCTTGGCTAACGCCGCCATTACGTGTAGTTTGCAACGCTTTGACATTGGCTGGCGCTGGCCAGACAGGGCTAATAAAGATGAGTTGACTCATGCTTATTATTTATCTTTTTCGACATCGCTATCTTCAAGATCACCCTCTTCATCTTCGTCTGGCTCAATATCGCCATCTTCAAACTTGTCGTCCTCATATTCTTCGTCATCCTCATAATCTTCATCAGCAAGGTATGGCTCAGTTTGCAATCCACCAAAGCTCAACTCAAAATCATCTTCTTCTGTGCGTGGATCTTCGTAACGCATGGCTTCTAGCAAGGCTTTCATATCATCAGCTAGTTCGATTTGCCATTCTATGAATTCATCGGTGTCTGGATGTAACAAACCTAATTTGATAGCATGCAGCGCTTGGCGATCAAACAGACCAACAGCATCGCGCAGGGTTTGCGTCATGGCGCGAATTGGCACAATGCCGCGGAAACCATATACAGAATCACCCACGATAGGTGCTTTTAAATGCTGCATATGCACACGAATTTGATGGGTACGGCCAGTTTCCAAATTACAGCGCATATAAGTTTGTACTGAAAAACGCTCTAAAACTTCATAGCGTGTTACCGCCGATTTGCCATTACGATTAATCGACATTTTGGTACGTGAACGTGGGTCACGACCAATCGGCTGATCTATTACGCCGTTGCGCCAAATTTGGCCCCAAATAATGGCGCGATACTCACGCTTTACAGTACGTGCTTGTAATTGACGCACTAAATTAGTTTGTGCGGCTAATGTTTTAGCAACAACGAGTAAACCGCTGGTATCTTTATCCAGCCTATGTACGATACCTGCACGAGGCACATCTTTTAATTTTGGGTCATGAAATAGCAAAGCATTTAATAGCGTACCACACCAATTACCTGCCGCAGGGTGTACCACCATGCCAGCAGGCTTGTTCACGACTAAAATATGGTCGTCTTCATACACAATATCTAGTGGGATATTTTCAGCAGTAAATGCTTGGGTTTCCGGTTTAGTTTGCACTTGCACAAGCACTTGCTCACCGCCCCATACTTTAGTTTTAGATGTGCTAGGATTTGCATCCACAGTGACCAAGCCAGATTTTATCCAAGCTTGAAGTCGAGAGCGTGAATGGTCCGGCAACATACGTTGCAATGCAACGTCCAGGCGTAAGCCGCCTAAATCGTGAGGAATAGTCAAAGCAAGTGCATTGCTAAGAGATTGTTGAGTAGCGGCTGTCATCGGTTATAATTATCAATAATTCTTAAAGGTGGTTTTGGCATGAAGTATATCTTAATTTTAATGTTTGCCTTGTTACTCAATGCGTGTGCGATTTTTGGTACCCCTACTGAGCTCGATGATACTAAAGGCATGACCGCAGAACGCATATACCAAGAAGGTGTGACTAAAATGCGTAATAAAGAATACGATAAAGCGATTGTCTACTTTGGAAAACTAGAATCTCGCTACCCTAACGGCCGTTTCGCCGCGCAAGCCCAGCTTGAAACCGCGTATGCTCAATATAAAAAACAAGACCCTGTTTTATGTGTTGCTGCCGCAGACCGTTTCATTAAACTACATCCTAACCACCCTAATGTTGATTACGCATACTACTTAAAAGGCCTAGCAGTTTTTAATGAGCGCGGCGTGATTGAAAAGCTGACAGAACAACAAGTCAGTGATCGTGACCCTCGCTCATTGCGTGATTCATTCGTAACGTTCAAAGAGCTTGTCACACGTTATCCAAATAGTCGTTATGTAAAAGATGCCACGCAACGCATGGTATACCTCGCTAACAGCTTGTCTGAACATGAATTACACGTAGCGCGCTATTACATGAAACGCCAAGCCTATGTAGCTGCAATTAACCGTGCCAAGTATGTGCTGGAATACTATCCACAATCACCAGGCACTGAACAAGCTTTGGTAATTTTGATTAGTGCTTACGATTTAATGAGTTTAGATGACCTTAAAAAAGATACCTTACGTATATTACAAAGCAATTACCCTAACAGCACCATGTTAGGCAAATCCGCACCTGCAGATGAACGCGTATGGTGGAAGTTTTGGGAAAGTATGTACTAATTAACTATAAATGTTGTACTAAGTAAATACAGATACTCGTCAATAATTAAGTGTGGCTAAAAGCCACCCTTAATTATTTTATTACTTTAAGGTTTACTTAGCGTTTTTTAGCACTTCTATCTTTATCTTCAACTTCTTTTTTCGCTTTTAACTCGGCGCGATGTGCTGTTTTACGTCGACGCATACTCACAATACCTTCACCAGGTTTACGCTTATCATCATCTTCAGCAAATGGGTTACTCCCTTGTTTGTACTGTACGCGGAGTGGTGTGCCAGATAACTGAAATGTTCTGCGGAACGTTTTCTCTAAGAAACGCGTATAAGCATCTTTAACACCGTCCACATGATTACCGTGAACCACGACAATAGGTGGATTACTGCCGCCCTGATGGGCATAACGCAATTTAGGTCGAATACCTTTACTAATAGGCGGTTGATGCTGTTGTAGCGCATCAATCAACACGCGTGTAAGTTGTGGGGTAGAAAGCTTTGCAAACGCAGCTTTGAAGGCAACATCAACTGAGGTAAATAACTCAGGTAAACCTTTTTTACGTAATGCTGAAATGTAATGAAACTCAGCAAAATCCAAAAACATGAGCTTACGATCAATTTCACGTTTAACCCAATCTCGCTCTTCTTCTTTTAAGCCATCCCATTTATTGATGGCTACGACTAATGCACGACCCGCCTCTAATATATAAGCAGCCACGTGCGCATCTTGTTCGGTAATGCCTTCTTGCGCATCCACCACCAAAATAACTACGTTGGCTTCTTCAATAGACTGAATGGTTTTAATCACTGAGAATTTTTCAATTGCTTCTAATACACGGCCACGCTTACGCACACCAGCAGTGTCTATCAGCGTGTAGTGTTTACCATTTTTTTCTAAATCGATTGAAATAGAATCGCGTGTAGTACCTGGCTCATCAAAGGCAATGACGCGTTCCTCACCTAATAGAGCATTGACTAAAGTTGATTTTCCTACATTTGGGCGACCAACAATTGCGACTTTAGGCACTCTATCGCCAGTGTAATCTTCCTCAGACTCGTCTTCAACGACTTGAAAACTTTCAAGCGCCAAATCGACAATATCCTTTACGCCTTCACCATGAGCAGATGAAATTGACAGCGGCTCGCCTAAGCCTAACTCGTGAAATTCTGCACTGACAACGGCTTTATTCATGCCTTCAGTTTTATTTACCGCTAACAACACCGGGCATTTACACCTACGTAAACGATTGGCGATTTCCATGTCTTGCGGTGTAGCGCCTTGGCGACCATCAACGATAAAAATGATGACATCGGCTTCATCAATCGCCAATAGGGTTTGCACCGCCATGGCTTTAAGGATGCCGCTATCGGTATTCGGTTCAAATCCGCCAGTATCGACCACTAAATAAGGCTGACTTGCGCCTATGCCGCGACCATAGTGGCGGTCGCGCGTGAGTCCAGGCAAGTCTGCCACAAGCGCATCGCGGCTTTTGGTAAGACGATTAAATAAGGTGGATTTGCCGACGTTAGGTCGACCAACCAAAACAAGGGTAGGTAACATGCGAGCCTTCTAAATAGTGCTTATAACTAAACGATTCTTTAACTTAAGCAACTTAAGCTAAGTAATTCTAAAAAAATAATTACGTACAATTAAGTAACTTATGAAATTTAACGGCTAAACAGAGTCATTATTTGACTTGAATAGCGTAAATTCCACCGTCACGTGTTTGTGCTAATACGGTATTGCTGGTGATAAGTGCCATTTGCGGCAAAACCCTACTGTTACTGGTTTTAATTCTAGACACTATGGCACCATCTTCTCTACTTAAGAAATGTACATAGCCTTCTAAGTCACCTACGGCAACCAAGCTACCCATAGGCACTGGCGCGGTTAAACGTCTGTTTTTAAGTGCCGCTTGGCGCCAAAAAGTCTTACCTGTAGTGTAATCAAGTGCATACACAGAGCCCATCGCATGCGAAACAAATATACGCGCGTCTTCTGCACTCAAACCAGATAAACTCGAAATATCACGACTCCATACCACTCTACCAGTCGCTCTATCTACCGCCGCAATTTTACCTTGATAAGCAACTGCATAGATGAGCGGCCCATCAATAAAAGGTAAGCTGGTAATATCAGCAATGCGCTCAATCTCAGTCACGCCTTTAGGTTGTGCAACTGAAGCTTCCCATAGCATTTTTCCATTATCGGCGCGCACTGCAGCTAACTTACCACCAGCAAAGCCAGCATAAACCACACCACCATCAACAACAACGCCAGCACTGCTACGTAATGTAAGCGCAGGCGTGGTACGGTCATAAACCCATTTACGGCTACCATCATTGGCATTAATGCCAAAAATTCGGCTGTCACCAGTGCGCACAATCACTAAGCCATCAAAATATTTTGGTGCACTTAATACTTCGCTAGATAATTTAGACTTCCATTGTAGTTTTCCAGCAATATCATACGCGTAAACCATGCCTTTTTGCGTACCGACCATGACTAGACTACCGCCCACACCAACACCACCTGAAATTTTTTCGCCGGTACTAACACGCCACAATTGACTACCATTTGTCACATCTAATTTAAGCAATTCACCATCGGCGCTAGCTGCGTAGGCATAACCGGCCTCAACTACAGGTATAAAATCAGAATCACCAGCATCGCCAACTTTAGCTTGCCATAGTACTTTTGAACTGGCAGTTTCTTTGATTTCAGCTAATTGATCTGGGGCATCAGCGACTTCTCGCCCAAAAATTTTATCGGACAAGTCTGATTTCATTTCGGTAATACTGCTACAAGCAGACATAAACAATACACTTGATAAAACAAATACGCTTAACAGTTTTTTCATGACGTTATAAGAGAACAATACTATGCTCCAGCTTGATTATATGAGGCTGACTGATTGAATAATGAATTGATGACAATTCATTATTCACCAAGCGCTTCAAGTTTCTTTTGTGTAAGCGCACGATATTTAC
>JAYWDO010000062.1:0-15373 GCA_043779795.1 Pseudomonadota bacterium | reverse complement strand
CTAGCTGCCAAGTTAGGCGCAGCGCTAGGCGCTACCCGCGCAGCAGTGGATGCAGGATTTGCACCGAATGACATTCAAGTTGGTCAGACTGGCATAGTCGTCGCACCTGAGCTTTATATTGCCGTTGGTGTCTCTGGTGCGGTACAACATACCTATGGTATGAAAGACAGCAGGATTGTGGTCGCGATCAATCAAGATCCAGATGCACCGATTTTCCAGGTTGCTGACTATGGATTGGTGGCAGATTTGTTTGAAGCGATTCCTGCGCTTACAGCCGCTATTTAATAATTAAAAAAGAAAATAAATCATGAGTAAATATTCATCTGAACGTGTACTAAGTGTCCATCATTGGAATGACAGCTTATTTAGTTTTAAGACAACTCGCGATCCTGGATTGCGCTTCGAGAATGGGCAATTTGTGATGATTGGGCTAGAAGTTGATGGTCGCCCGCTTACCCGTGCTTATAGTATTGCTAGCCCTAATTATGATGAGCATTTAGAGTTTTTTAGTATTAAAGTGCCAAATGGTCCACTGACTTCAAGACTACAACATTTGAAAGTTGGTGATGAGCTGTTAGTAAGCCGCAAGCCAACGGGTACTTTAGTGATTCACGACTTAAAACCAGCCAAGAATCTTTATTTACTTTCTACTGGCACCGGCTTGGCTGCATTCATGAGTTTGATTCAAGATATTGAAGTGTACGATCGCTTTGAAAAAGTGATATTGATACACGGCGTGCGTCATCTTAGCGAACTTGCTTATGCAGACTTTATTGAAAAAGAGCTGCCAAACAATGAGTTTTTTGGTGAAGAAGTTCGCAATAAATTAATTTATTACCCAACAGTCACCAGAGAGCCATTTCGCAACCAAGGCCGTCTGACTGATCTAATTAACTCAGGTAAGTTGTTTGAAGACATTAAGTTGCCGCCGCTGAACCCAATAGATGATAAAGCCATGATCTGTGGCAGTCCGCAAATGCTGGCTGATACAGAAGCATTATTAGATAATTTAGGCTTTAAAGTGTCACCTCGTATTGGTGACCCAGGTGATTATGTGATTGAGCGTGCATTCGTTGAGAAGTAATTTGTTAAAAGACCTATCAACCTCCAGCTAAACCCTCCCATGTATATTTCGTCAACACCTCAAGTCGACGAAATATACCTACATGCAACATCATTTATCGAAGTATCAACCTGCGGCATTGTGCGTGAGCCGTAGCGGCATCACGTTTCCTATAGGCGTGTCCTGTCAATCTAGCGAAACAACGATTCACAGAAGCGATTTTGCCACATCTTTTTGAGTATATTGAATGTTACTATAAGCGCCTACGCAGACATTCAACAAACGACTGAGTCAATCCAGTCAATTTTGAAGCGATTTATTACAAAAATATTGAGGAGGTGGCTGTCTAATTTTATGGCTAGGCTCAGTTGTACCTTTCCAGTCTATTGGTAGCGTCTAACTCTTTTATTGACCATTTATTAGCTTTTCCAGCCTTTGAGTATCTAGCCATGATAAAATTATTCTCGTAGTAATGCTGTAGGTAAAATCAAACTCATGGGTAGACTGTAATTAAGTTGTTATTGTAACGAACCACCCAATTTTGGATGCTGATTAGAATAATTTATTATTTTAAGTTTTTGAAAAATAATATATTTATTAATTTTAGTGTCTATTATGTCCAGAGATATTTTATTATTTTTATTTTAATGATGTTTTAGCTGGCTTAGGGTATGGGGTAGCAAGTTAGAATCTTGCTGTATCGACCAAAATAATGAAGAATAATTAAGTCAGCCATGTGCTGCCTTTCTTGTTGATAGGGCAATTATTTAGTAATAATTGAAGATCAATTGCGATAGGATGTTAATGGAATATGTCACAGACTTACCTGAGGAAGAGCCGTTTCTTATCCGCAATCTTAAAGAAATCACCCAGATATTAACTAATCTGTCTAAAAATAAATCGATGCTAAAGGTGTCGTTTAATCAGGGTGCAGATGAATATTTGACAACGGTTATTGAGGTTGATGCACAACATCATGCCGTATATCTTGATATTGGACTTGATGAGAAATTTAACGCTAGGCTGCTTGTTAGCCATCATGTGGTTTTCTCTAAAGATGATGGCGTTAGAATCAAATGGTTAAGTGCGCACATTTCTTTGGCTACACTAAAAGATGGCAAGGCAATTAAAGTCGCTTTACCGCAAAAACTTATGCGTTTGCAGCGTAGAGAATTTTACCGACTTGCTACACCTATAATCAACCAAGTGTCATGCAAAATTCCTATTTTTGATCAGGCTAATGCAGATGAAGATAAGATATTAGAACTCACGCTTATTGATGTTAGTTTGGGCGGTATTGCTGCAATTACATCTAATCCATTAGATAAATCATTTGTCATAGGTGCTAGTTTTAATAAATGTAAAATTAACTTTCCTGATGTTGGCGAAACTAGTTTGAGTTTGCAAGTACGAAACATTACGCCTATCACTATGAAAGATGATTCTACAAAGAATCGAATTGGATTTCAGTTTATTAAACCGTCACGCGGTAATGAAAGCTTGATTAATCGCTATACTTATAATTTAGAGCGAATAGAAATAGCGCTACTAAACGGTGCTAAATAAAAGAATTTTTACATAAAGATATATATTTAGAAAATTGAGTTTTAAAAAGCGCAGCAAAACTGATATGGTTTACTGCACTTTCTGATTTATACAAACTTAGACCTTGTAGTAAGCAAAATCGATCAAATATCTGTTATTAAATTCCCAATGTTTCTACCCAAGCTAACGCTGATATATGACACTCATTAACTTTATTGGCATCAAATTTTAATAAGTCTGCCAGTTCAAGAATTTTTTTGCTGTTAGCATCTTCACAAGCTTCCGTTAGCAATAAGAATGGGCCGTAAATGCCTTCGCGCCTGAGAAGTGCTTCGTTGACTGATTCTGGTAATTGAATTTTCTCAAGTACTTGTTCCATTGGCATCTTTAAAATTGCATCTAGTAATGAAAATACGCCAACAATAAACAAGTTGTCGCGATCGTGTTTTTCAAAATAACTTTCGCCCAATAACTCAGTTAAATGGCCACGTGTGATTGAAGTTTTCATCAATGCTGGCGGTGTAGAATTTTCGCCAGCAGTGACCATCAGCAACGTTAGCCAGCGATAAAGTTGTTTTCTACCTAAAATGGTCAATGCGTGGTTGATTGATTGAATCTCGCATGAAAGCCCAAATCCTGCCGAGTTGATGTAGCGCAACAGTTTAAACGATAGCGCAGTATCGCGCTTAAAGCCCGCTTCAATTTCGTGATTTTCAGCATCTTGGCTAACTATATTGAGAATATTCAGCACGCTATCAAATGAGGCATTGATTACTTTTGCGGTAAATGTCTCAGGGCGAGCAAAATGAAACCCTTGAAATAGTCTGAAGCCAATTTTTTTGCATTCTTCAAACTGCTTATCGGTTTCAACTTTTTCTGCAATTATTTTTACTGGCGAAAGATTTAGTCGATTGAAAACATTCGCTACATCGAGCATATTGATGCTTTGAATGTCAATTTTAATGTAATCAGCACATTGTAATAGTGGGTTGGATTCAGCACTGAAGTGAGGATTATCCAGTGTAATTTTAAAGCCTAAGCTGCGTAGTGCTTGGCAACGCGCGACAACCTCAGCACTGGGTGTAACGCTACGTAAAATTTCAAGTACCGTGCGCATTGGTGGCATCAACTCCAAAAACTCACTCTTTAACATCACTTCGTCTACGTTGATGAAAGCTAGTTTGTCGCCCAATAACCATTGCATATCCATGTCGCCAATGGTGTTCATAAGTACACTAGAATAAGCCTTGAGTTCATTTTCAAACACTGCACTTTGTGCATCTATACTGTGTCTGAAAAACAGCTCGTAACCAATAATATGCTGTTTTACATCCATAATCGGCTGACGCCCTATAAATGCTTGATCTTCCATTTTGTTCCTACTCTCAGAATTTACGTTTGCGCTATTTAATGAATTTATTCTTAATGTAATATTAAGCTTAGCCCAAACAAATCGCTATGTTGAACCTAGTGCGTTAGACCCATTTTCATAGCAGGGAAAGTTTGATTATTATGCTGCATTTTAGTGATGCTGTGTCAGCCAAACCTGAGCGAATTGGGTAGATATTTAAAATACTTAATTACCGCTGGCATATTAGTGCTGGTGTCCTAGTCTGCCAAACGTAGTGATAAATTGGATGAGCTAATTGCAACCTTACCGATGGTCACCGTGCTCACCTTGATTTGGCTTTATGTCGAAGACCAGCCAGACAGTAAAATTGCTAATCATACGTTTTGTGCGTGCTGCCAACACTTCCTATTTTTTTACTTTTCTGTATTAGTTGCCTAAATGGGATTTCGTAACTACCCTAATTTTTTCGTAATATTCACTACAGTGGTTTTTTGTTATTTACATTGGTGCTAAAAATAGGTGTAAACATATTGTAAATAGGGTCGCTGAATCTATCATTATTTAAAAAATCTTCTTAATCATACAATTAGCGCGTAAAATGCGTGGACTTTAAAATTAGTAGTGAATACCTTGGAACAATACTTAACAATGCTTGCAAAGCCCATTCATACCTATCGTCCATATTGGGCGAAGCGGTTTGGTGCGGCGCCAATTCTACCGATGAGCCGCGCCGAGATGGATGTGCTTGGCTGGGATAGTTGCGACATTATTTTGGTTTCAGGTGATTGTTATATTGATCACCCTAGTTTTGGTGCGGCTTTGGTCGGACGTTTATTAGAAGCGCAAGGGTTTCGCGTAGGTATTATTGCCCAGCCTGATTGGCAAAACGCCAGTGCTTTTAAGGCGCTTGGTAAGCCAAACCTGTACTTTGGCGTGACAGCGGGCAATATGGATAGCATGGTCAATCGTTATACTGCGGATAGAAAAATCCGTAGCGATGATGCTTATACACCAGATGCTGCACCAAACAAACGGCCAGACCGCGCTGTGCTTGTGTATAGCCAACGTTGCCGTGAGGCTTATTCAGATGTGCCATTGGTGATTGGTAGTATTGAAGCGAGCTTGCGCCGGATTGCCCATTATGATTATTGGAGCGATAAAGTTCGCCGTAGTATTTTGGTCGACTCTAAAGCCGATATTTTGTTGTATGGCAATGCTGAACGTGCTTTGGTTGAATTAAGTCATCGAATAGCAAAAGGTGAAAAAGTCGCGGATATTCAAGATATTCGAGGGACGGCTTTTTTACGCAAAAAAATTCCAGACGGTTGGAGTGAGATTGAAAGTACCAAGCTAGATCGCCCAGGTACGGTTGATAAGCCTGTCGACCCCTATGAAATGAAAACGGGTAAAGCTGATGCTAGTTGTGCAACAGATGATAATCAGCCGAAGATAGATTTACCAGAAGGCACAAAAGCCATTGAGATTGTGCGCAAACCAAAAGCCGATAGAGCTAAGCAAGTGGTGCGCCTGCCTGATTACGAGGCTGTGGCAGCAGACCCTGTGCTTTATGCGCATGCTTCACGCGTGCTGCATTTAGAAGCAAACCCCGGCAATGCCCGTGCATTAGTGCAAAAGCATGGCGATAGAGAAGTGTGGTTAAATCCACCACCTATTCCGCTCACCACCAAAGAGATGGATTACGTGTACGACATGCCTTATGCGCGTAAGCCACACCCTGGCTATAAAGATGCGAAAATTCCAGCTTGGGAAATGATTAGGTTTAGCGTTAATATCATGCGTGGCTGCTTTGGTGGTTGCACGTTTTGTAGCATTACTGAACATGAAGGTCGCATCATTCAAAGCCGCAGTGAAGCCAGTATCTTAAAAGAAGTTGAAGAGATTCGCGATAAAGTTGAAGGCTTTACTGGCGTAATTTCAGACCTTGGTGGCCCAACGGCCAACATGTATCGCATTGCTTGTAAGAGTGAAGCGATTGAAAAGTCATGCAGAAAAATGAGCTGTGTGTATCCTGCAGTTTGCGAAAACTTGAATACCGACCATAGTGCGTTGATTCAGCTCTACCGTAAGGCGCGCGCTATTAAAGGTGTTAAAAAGATTTTAATCGGCAGTGGTGTGCGTTACGACCTTGCCGTTAAATCGCCAGAGTATGTCAAAGAGCTTGTGCAGCATCACGTAGGAGGCTACTTAAAAATTGCCCCTGAACATAGTGAAGAAAATGTATTAAGCAAAATGATGAAGCCAGGCATGGACGCTTACGATGAGTTCAAAGCCATGTTTGAAAAATTTAGCGCGGAAGCCGGTAAAAAGCAGTATTTGATTCCATATTTTATTGCAGCGCATCCAGGCACTACCGATAACGATATGCTGAGTTTAGCGTTATGGCTTAAAAAATACGATTTTAAGCTAGATCAAGTACAAACCTTTACGCCAACACCTATGGCAATGGCGACTGCTATGTATCATTCGGGTAAAAATCCACTACGCAAAGTCACAGCGGATTCTGAAAATGTGGCGATACCAAAAGCCGGAAATGTGCGTAAATTACACAAGGCTTTTATCCGTTATCACGACCCTAATAATTGGCCGATGCTGCGTGAAGCTTTGAAGAAGATGGGTCGTGATGACTTAATTGGTAATGGTAAGCAGTGTTTAATACCTGCTTGGCAACCGCTTTCTAATAAGCCAATTACCACCGTTCGCGGCGAGCAGTTAGAACGAACTGTTCGGCCAAGACGAGTGGTTGAAGGTAAACGAAAATACTCTTAGTGTGATGGTGCCGCGTTTTACTGATATAAAGCAAAAATTTAGGCGGTGAGCCCTTATCAATTTAGTTTTAATAACTGATATGGATTTTTATTTATCTTACTATCAACATCCGATATTTCCAATAAAGATGACTGATCAGTTAAGATGAAAATCTTTTGATTAACTTCTTTAACATCACGAATACGGTAACCTAAGTCAATTGGTTCAGAATAGACCACTCTACCCTCTATGCATTTTATTAGAAAAAGTGACATCGCTTTAAGTGGCTCCATCAAAAGATCACCTTTCCATTTTTTATTGAAAGACTCTATCTCAATTAATGAAGTGGCAGCAACGGAAGGAATGAAACAAAATACTGGATCAGTAAATTTTATATCTGATGCTTTCGAAGTTCGATCAACATATTCCCTAAACGAACCATACATGGTGTCATGGCTAACATATGGCCATCCATAGTTAAATCCGGATTTCAGAATATTCAGTTCATACCGCCTTTAGGCCCATTCTCAGTTTCCAAAATATCACCATTCTTTGCAATAAACAATCCTAAGGGATTTATGTCCTAATGTATAAGTATGGAATTGATAATTAGAAAGATATATAGTTAACTTTACCTCATGGTAAAGTTGGATTCTGTGGCGCAAAATCACTAGGCAAGTTATTTATGCGATCTAAACTAGAATCTCCAAGTGTGAAAAAAGTTTATTATCTTTAATAGCTAGCTTACCGCCACTTCCAAGCCTGTAATAACTTATATCCAATCGAGTTTGTAGCCTAGTGCGGTAGTGATTTTGAAGCGTGGATAAAAAATATGCCTTCTGTGCCATAGATGTAGTCATCACCGAGTAATGAGCGCTTCTATTTACCACTGCTGTGAAATGCTTTGGGCGCTATGTTAAATGATTATTTTGTAAAAAATTTCCGGACATTGCTGAATTGAAATATATTTAGCTGTAACCCTAAATTTTTATGAATCCTTGCCGATAAGCTATGTAAGAAGTTAATAAATCTATCATCTGTATGTAAATTATCATCGGATGGGTATTTGCAAAGGAGATAATTATGTTTAACTCGTCTTTAGATGCTTATGGTTCAGTTAGAAAGCTAACTGCCGTGCAAAATTTTGCAGGTAGCCCAAATTCGTTAGTGGCTAAGCCTGTTGTAAAAACTGAAAATATTAAGCTTGAAAATAAACCGGCTGAAGTGGATAAAGCTTCGCTGACTACTGCCGTTAATAAACTTAATGAGTTTGTAGCCCCTGCGTTACAAACTGTTGAGTTTGCAATCGACGAACAGTCTGAACGTATAGTGGTTAAAGTAGTAGATACAGTAACTAAAAAAGTGCTGAGACAGATTCCAAATGATGAAGTACTAGCAATGTCTAAGACTTTAGATAAGTTGCAAGGTTTGGTAATTAGGCAGACTGCATAACTACTTGTTAAAACTATTGTTGATAAAACGTTGTTTTAGTGTCCCTGTTTAGCTAAATGATTGATGTAAAGACCATTTACAATCAGTTGTGTAGTTGTTAGGTCATTGTTTAAAGGATTGCGGCTTTATTGATGTTTGTTTAAAAGGAATATTGATATGGGCATTTCATCTGCAGGAATAGGTTCTGGTCTTGATGTGAACGCTATAGTGACCAGCTTAATGGCGATTGAGCAAAAACCATTAAGAGCTGTGACAACACAAAAAACAGCTTACCAAACTCAGATATCCGCCTATGGCACAATGAAAAGCGCCTTATCTTCTTTTCAGACTGCTGTAAAGACACTCTCCAGTGCATCTAGTTTTAATGCACAGACCGTGACATCGGCTAATACCAGTGTTTTTACAGCAACTTCGAATGGCAGTTCGACGATCGGTGATTATGCAGTAACTGTGAGCCAGTTAGCTAAATCACAAAAATTAGCTTTAACTGGTTTCTCTAATGTTACAGACCCCGTTGGTACAGGTACGCTGACTATTTCTTTTGGCACGTTTACCCCTGCCGCTGTTACGCCTGCTGCTCCTGCAAGTTTTGCCGCAAATGCAGCTAAAGCTGACATAACAATTTCTATTGATAGTTCAAACAACACCCTTGCTGGTGTGCGAAATGCGATTAATGCATCAAATTCTACGGTAAGTGCAAGCATTGTTAACAATGGTACTAGTAATCAACTAGTCATTACTTCAAAAGACACGGGTGAGGTGAACAGCCTGAAAATCTCGGTGGCTGATAGCGATGGTAATAATACTGATGCTGCTGGTTTATCACAGCTAGCTTATGACCCAGCGGCCAGTACAGGTACTGGAAAAAATCTTACACAAATGCAGGCTGCAAAAAATGCTTTGCTGGATATTGATGGCATTGCTATAGTTAAAGCTAGTAATAGCATTAGCGACGCTATTAGTGGCGTTACGCTCAATCTCTTATCTGTGAGTGGGGGTGTAAGTGCTAATTTGGGTGTAAGCAGCAATAAAGATTCGGTAAAAACTTCAGTCAGCGCATTTGTAGATGCCTACAATAAGCTGGATACTACATTGCGTAGTTTGACCAAATATGACCCGGCGGGTACAACATCTGGGGTGCTACTCGGCGATGCAACAGCAAGAGCCGTAATTAACCAGATTAAATCTGTGATGACTAAAGCCATTTCTAGTAGTGGTAGCATTAACACGCTTGGTCAAATTGGCGTGTCGTTTCAATCTACTGGACAATTGTCGCTTGATTCAACCAAGCTTGCATCTGCAATGACCTCTAATTTTAGTGATATTGCCACTTTATTTACAACTTCTGCCAAAGCCACGGATCAGCAAATTACTTATTTAGGTAGCACCAGTAAAACGCAGTCAGGTACTTATGCGGTTACTGTGAGTCAGCTTGGCACAAGTTTAGTGAACGCGGCAGGTACTCTTAACGGATCAACTGCAACCAGCACCGGCAACAATTTAATCGGTGCGGTAGGTGATGCAAGTGAAGGTTTGAATATTAATGTGTCAGGTGGAGCGCTTGGCGCACGGGGCACGGTAAACTTTACCATTGGCTATGCATCAAAGTTAGATAGCATTATTACTAACCTACTGAGTGATGGCGGTATTTTGTCATCAAGAACAGAGGGTATAAATACCTCTATTACTAGGCTTAACAAACAGGCTGATACGATTAATATAAGACTGACTGCAATTGAGGCGAGTTATCGTGCGCAATATACAAAACTTGATACATTAATGTCTAGTTTGTCTACTACCAGTACTTTCTTAACGCAGCAGATTTCTTCAATTAATGCCAATAGATAAATGATGAATACTTTAGGTATTTAATTTTAAAACAACCATTTAAAAGCCAAGAACAAGTAAAGGATACTATTATGTTTGGACAAAATCAGCGTGGTGCTAATGTGTATGCGCAGTTAAGTGTAGAAACTGGTGTACTTGCTGCAAACCCGAACAAATTAATTATTATGCTTTATGAAGGCGCTATTACCGCTTGTTATAGCGCAATTCGGCATATGAATAATGCCGATATTATCAATAAAGGTCTGATGATTGGCCAAGCTGTGATGATTATTGAAAGCGGTCTTAGACTAAGCTTAAATAAAAAAGCTGGCGGTGAGATTGCAGAGAGCTTAGATGCACTTTATGCTTATATGAGCAGTCGATTAACGATGGCTAATGTCCGTAATCAGCCCGATATGGTACTTGAGGTGATTAAGTTACTAACGGAATTAAAAAGTGCCTGGGAAGCAATTGGCAGTAAACAAACTGCGTCGCAAGTAACAACCCCGCTACTCGGAATGGTGCAGCCTAACCAGGGTGTGGCGGCAGTTAATCGCAATATAGCTAATTACGCAAAGGCTTAATGTATGGAATATCAAAATACCATTGCCTTGTATGAGGATGTTGCCGAGATAACTAAGCAAATGCTGACAGCCGCTAGACAGCAGGATTGGGATAAGTTAACCGAACTGGAAACAAGGTGTGCTCAGCATGTAGCACATCTAAAAATCATTAAAGATGCCTTGCCACTGCCACAAGAGAGCCGTGAACGTAAGGTAGCGAGTATTAAGAGTATTCTTGAAGATGACCGTGAAATTAGAAATTTGATGTCACCTTGGATGGCAAGGCTAAATGCACTGATTAATAGCCATAAAAAAAATAGTAAAGTGACGCGTGCTTACGGTCAGTAATGTGATGCCATTATCATGATGCTCAAACAGCCAGATGTGATAGGGGTCAATCCAGTTGCTCGGATTACGCCTGTGCTGGTTGTGGAGAGCATTGGCAGCGCAGCGCAGGAGCTAGGTGATAGGGCCGCGCAGTTTGTAAAAGGGCAGGCGTATTTTGCACATGTGCTTTCAAACGTAGGGGGCACTACTTTTGCCGTTAGAGTAGATGGGGTTGATGTTAAGAGCACTGATCTAAAAAATGCAAACCTTAAAAACACTGATTTAAACCCCTCAGATTTCAAAAATATAGATTTAAAAAACACAGACCTTAAAAATACCAGTACTAACGAAGCTGATGTTAAAGGCAATACTCCTAAAGATCTTCTGCTTAAAATGGACCTTGGTGCATCGGCTAAAGCCGGCCAAACACTATCATTGCGCTATATGCATAGTGACCCTGTGCCTACATTTGCACTCACACCAATAGCAAGCAATGTTGCTGGAAGTACTATAGATATTAGTGCTGCAGCAATTTTGCTTGGCCATTATCTTAAGCAAGCAGAGAGTGATGCTGTACCCGTTCGCTTACAGGCAACCGTTATTGTTTCGCATGCGCCTGAAAATTCGCAAATGATGGCGCATGATTTAAAGCATGCAGTGAGCAGTAGTGGTCTATTTTACGAGTCGCATTTGAGTGACCTCATACAAAACAATCAAACACTTGCGGCGATTAAACAAGAGCCTCAGAACCAAAGTGGCTCACCTATTGTGGCGCTAATGTCTCAGCAGTTGGCCGTTTTAGAAAATCAGCATATGGCATGGCATGGTGAAGTATGGCCTGGACAAAAAATGGATTGGGATGTTTATCTAGAGTCGCGTGATGTGACCGATGATAACGGACAATTTTCACCTAATACATCACAAGATGCTGGTGATAGGCCAATTTCTAGTGAGATGACATTACATCTTCCTCATTTGGGTAAAGTATCTGCTAAGTTAACGCTAATAGATGGTCGTATGATTATCAATGTGAGCGCTGAGCAAGCCACAACTTTAGAATCGCTTAAAAATCAACGGCAAAGTTTGGCTGAAGCTGTTGTTAAAAATGGTCAACAATTAGATGCGCTGACGCTGGTGCAAAATGAATAATTCTAATAGAAGCGCTGTCCTTGATGCTAAGCCTGATGTTACTAGCAAGGCTAAGCATAATCCTAACCAGCAAGCGATTGCTTTAGCCTACGGCGCAGGTGATTATGCGCCAAAAGTAGTGGCTAGAGGCCGTGGTTTAATTGCAGAACAGATCATTGCTCGAGCTAAGGAGCATCAAGTCTTTGTGCATGAGTCTAGAGATTTGGTCGGGCTTTTAATGCAAGTTGATCTTGATGACCATATTCCGCCAGCGCTGTACCAAGCCATTGCTGAGGTGTTGGCTTGGCTTTATCGCTTAGAGCAGGGCGAGGTCGATAAAGAAAATATGCTTTTTTAGAAAATATAGTTTAAATATTTAAAATACTAAACCGTTAAACTTGCATGTTCATAATGTCGTGATAAGCAGACACCAGTTTATTACGTACTTGTACGGTTGCTTGAAATGAGATGTTGGCTTTTTGCCCAGCAATCATTACATCAGATAGACTTACACTATCGTCACCCATTGCAAAACTTTTCCCTAGATTTTCCGCTTCAACTTGTCTCTGGTTGACTGAATTCAGTGAAGCTTTCAGTGCTTCAGAAAAATCGACTTTACCAGTGCTTTGCGTTTTCTGTATGCCAGTCGTAGCTGCTAACCCACCGATTGCATCTGATTGCGGGCGCTGAGCAGATGCTTTTAGCTGTGCCAGCATAGATTCTATGCGGCTTGAATCAATTCCTCCTGCCATCATGGTTTACCTCCAATTCTTCTTAATCATATTAGTCCACTGTTTGTTTAAATTTACCGACTTAAATTAACATGTATAAATAAACACAAATCTGACAATTGCTAATTTACCACTGCTACACAATAGTAAGCAGTGAAATAGGCTGATGAAAATTGCTCTATTCCAAAGTTTGAAAATGCTAGTAATCCGCATAATATGTTCAATCGGTAAATTAATAGCTTTTATAAATTATTCAGCATTAAGAAAAGCGCTAATAGAAGTACAAGGCTTAAGTACAGAAAACTGGAGAAATGCTATGGCAGCAGAAAATAACGCCGCCTTAACAAGCGGCGGTGGGTTGGGAGCAATGTCTCAAATGGGCAATAAGTTACTTTTAGTAGCAGCTGCAGCTGCAGTCATTGCTGTGATGGCAGTATTTTGGCTATGGAGTCAGCAGCCAGATTACCGCGTACTATTTTCAAATTTCACCGACAAAGATGGCGGTGCGATTGTGGCTGCCTTAGAAAAAATGAATGTGCCTTACAAGTTTTCTGATAGCGGCACGGCTATTTTAGTCCCAGCTGCACAAGTTCATCAAGCGCGCTTGAAATTAGCTTCAGATGGCTTACCTAAAGGCGGAAATATTGGCTTTGAGATATTAGAAAATCAAAAATTCGGTGTTTCACAATTTGTAGAACAAGTAAATTTTCAGCGCGCATTAGAAGGTGAGTTAGAACGCAGCATTCAGTCGATTGGCGCTGTTGAAGTGGCAAGAATCCATCTTGCAATTCCTAAAGCATCGGTTTTTGTAAGAGATCAGCAAAAGCCAACTGCTTCAGTATTGTTGAATTTACGTGCGGGCCGTAGCTTAGATGCGCAGCAGGTTGGCGCAGTAGTACATCTGGTGGCGAGTAGCGTGCCTGATTTACCCACAGCCAATGTGACTGTGGTAGATCAAAATGGTAATCTACTTTCTGATACCTCTAAAAAAATGGGGGCAAATAATTTAGATCCTACTCAAATAAAATATATCGATGATATTCAACAAAGCATCATCAAGCGTGTTGAATCGATTATTACACCTATTGTTGGTGCTAAAAATGTACGTGCAGAGGCGAGTGCTGAAATTGATTTTTCTAGTGTAGAGCAGGCTGCGGAAACTTATAAACCTAATCAAAAACCTGATGATCTTACGATTCGTAGTTTGCAAAGTAACGAATCAAAATCTGCTGCTGACGGTGCTGCTACTGGCGTGCCTGGCGCATTATCTAATCAACCACCAGCGAATGCTACAGCGCCTATCGTTACACCACCAGTTGCTGGCACGCCTAGTGCGGTAGCTGGCGCGACTGCTGCAATTGCACCAGTCAATATTCAAAAGAACACAACAACCAACTTTGAGGTTGATAAAACCATACGTTATGTGCAGCAAGGCATGGGCGGTATCAAGCGCTTGAATGTTGCTGTGGTGGTGAACAATATGCCTGTTGTAGATAAAAAAGGTAAAACTACTTACAGACCACTGACCGTCGCTGAGAAAGCTCAAATTAACGACCTTGCACAGCAAGCAATGGGTTTCAACAAAGAACGTGGTGATTCGCTTACCGTAGTGAATAGCTCGTTTGCGGGCGAACCTGTTGAAATTATTCCAGATGTGCCACTTTGGAAAAATCCTGAAGTGATTGAATACGGCAAAGATGCATTACGCTTTCTCGTGGGTATTGTGGTGTTGCTGATGATTTACAAAAAAGCACTAAGCCCAATGTTACGTAAATTAATGTCACCTGCACCTAAGTTGCTAAGTGCGCCAACTGATGGTGGTGATACTGATGCAGTAGTCAGTTTGAGTGCGGAGCAGGCTAAATTAACACTGGCTACAGGGTATGACCAAAGTTTAGAGGTTGCTAAGCAGTTAGCAAAAGATAACCCCAGAATGGTTGCAAGAGTTGTAGCCAACTGGACAAGCGGGAATGAATAACGAAAATGAGTGATGCTGGCGTAATGAGAAGTGCTATTTTGATGCTTGCACTAGGTGCCGATGAAGCAGCAGAAGTGATGAAATTTCTTAACCCTAAAGAAGTGCAGAAACTTGGCTCAGCTATGGCTACTTTGAAATCAGTTGGTCGTGAGCAAGTGGAAGCGGTAGTAACAGAGTTTTTGACCGAGGCGAATTTAACGAGTGATTTTGGTCTAGATTCTGATGAATATATCAGTTCTGTGTTGACTAAAGCGTTGGGTGAAGATGTAGCATCAGGTCTGCTTAACCGTATATTGCAATCACGCGATGTAAGTGGTATTGAAAGTCTTAAATGGATGGATGCACCGACTGTATCTGAATTTATCAAGAGCGAGCATCCACAAATTATTGCAACTATTTTGGTGCATTTAGAACCAGATCAAGCATCTGAAATTATCAGTTATTTTCCTGATCGTTTGCGTCAAGATGTGATGTTGCGTATTGCAACACTCGATGGCGTTAAACCTATTGCTTTGCAGGAACTAAATGATGTAATGACTAAGCTGCTCACGGGTAATGAAAACCTTAAAAAACAAACCATGGGTGGCATTAAAGTGGCAGCCAATATCATGAACTTTATGAATGGTGATGATGAAGCCATTA
>JAYWDO010000061.1:0-5832 GCA_043779795.1 Pseudomonadota bacterium | reverse complement strand
GTTTTTCCCGGATTTGAATCATCTTCAAACCACGGTCTAAAGCGATTTGTAATCGTTCAAAGAACAAAACTTCGCCTAGCTCAGCCAAGTTAGTAATTGCGTACACATGGCCTAAACTGAGTGCAGTCAGAATTGGCACATTTGCTGGCAACATTGGGTTAACATTCACTTGTTCAGGATGTTGCCAGCTAAGTGCTTGATTTTCTAGGCCGCAGGGCTCGCCTTGCCATTCTGTAACAATAAAGAAATGTAGTTTGACTGTTTTAGCTGGAGTTTCTAGCTTACCTGCCGCATCGTATTCTGCCTCATAATTAAACGACCGTGTGACCCACGGGTAAGTCGCGGTCACGGTAATTCCTAACTCTTCTTGAAGCTCGCGCTCTAGCGCTTGTTGCGGCGTTTCATCGGCTTCGACCTTACCACCCGGAAACTCCCAATAACCTGCCCACGGCTTACCAACGGGGCGTTCAGCTAGCAACACATAGTTATCATTTCGCTGAATCACGCCTACAGCGGCTTCTGTCACTTTAGCTAAAGAATTAATAGCCTCTGAAGAGTTCATGTATTAAGCGCGATTAGTAGTATTTACCAGCATTTTTCTGCCGGCATAATCGCGTGCAAATTGGTAAGCGGATCGACCGCTGCGGGAACCGCGCGTATGCGACCACTGCAATGCCGCAGTACGTGCAAGATCATTAAACTCTTCGATACCATAGTGACGTAACCACTGCGCAGCTATCGTTAGATATTCATCTTGATCGAACGAGTAAAACGATAGCCACATACCAAAACGGTCTGACAATGAGGTTTTTTCTTCAATGGTATCGCCAGGGCGAATCTCGCCACCCAAATGCTGTGTTTCTAAACTTTCGGCCATGAACTCTGGCAATAAATGCCGACGATTTGAGGTGGCATAGACCAAAATATTATCGGCAGTCACTGCTACTGAACCATCCAGTACTACTTTTAGTGCTTTATATCCACTATCACCAACCTCAAAAGAGAGATCATCGCAAAACACAATAAATCGCTCAGTACGCATGCGTAACAAAGCGGTAATTTGTGGTAAATCCGTCAGGTCTTGTTTATCAACTTCAACTATGCGTAAGCCATTTTGTGCAAATTGACTTAACAATGCTTTTACTACTGACGACTTTCCGGTGCCGCGAGCACCTGTTAGCAATACGTTGTTGGCCGTATATCCTTGTACGAATTGCGCAGTATTGCGCACGATTTCAGCTTTTTGCTGATCGATATTATGCAAATCATCCAGCTTGATTGCATGCGGATGTGAAATGGCTTCAAGATAGCCATGCCCTTTATTATGCTGCCAGCGCCACGCGATTGCTGACCAATCTGGCAAGCTAGGTGCGGCTGGCAACATGGTTTCCAGCCGAAGTATCAAACTTTCGGCACGATTAATCAATAAATTAAAATCACTCATTACGACCTGTAGTCCGCGTTAATTTTGACGTAATCGTAAGAAAAATCACATGTCCATACCGTGCAACTTGCATTGCCTCTAGCCAAATCCACACGCACTAAAATTTCAGCTTCTTTCATCACTGCAGAGCCTTGTTCTTCTAAATACTCCGCGGCTCTTCCGCCATTTTCAGCCACAAGTACATCACCCAAATAAAGCTTAAGCGCACTCACATCCAATTGCTCAACACCCGCATAACCAATAGCCGCCAAAATACGGCCTAGATTAGGGTCAGATGCAAAAAATGCAGTTTTAATCAATGGCGAGTGTGCGATTGCATAAGCAACTTTGCGACACTCAGCTTCATCACGGCCGCCTTCTATTCTCACCGTCATAAATTTTGTTGCGCCCTCTCCGTCGCGTACAATGGCTTGCGCTAATTCAACGGCAACGTCTGTCAATGCATCTCGTAACACGGGAAAATCAGTACTCAATTCAGATATTTCAGCATTTTCAGCTTGGTTGGTCGCCATCAAAATCAAACTATCGTTGGTTGAAGTATCTCCATCAACAGTGATGCAGTTAAATGACTTACTCACTGCGTAATGAATAATTTTTTCAAGCGCAGACTTAGTGATCTTTGCATCAGTCGCGATGTAACCCAGCATGGTCGCCATGTTTGGGTGAATCATGCCAGAACCTTTGCTAATACCAGTAATGGTGACCGTCTTACCGCTCAATTGAATTTGGCGCGAGGTGCCCTTGGCAACAATATCTGTCGTCATAATGGCTTCAGCCGCATTCAACCAATTATCTTCTTTTAGATTAGCGATTGCAGCTGGCAGTCCTGCGATTACTTTATCTTCTGGCAACGGCTCTAAGATCACTCCGGTAGAAAACGGCAGCACTTGGCTTGCCTGAATATTAAGCAGCTTAGCCAAAGCTTCACAGGTTAAAACTGCACGATGTATGCCATTTTCACCTGTGCCAGCATTAGCACAACCGGTATTCACCAGCAAGGCACTGATGGGTTTATCGCTAGCCAAATGGGTTTTACACAGCAATACTGGCGCGGCGCAAAATTGGTTTAAGGTAAATACACCAGCAACATGGCTGCCTTCAGCCAGTGTGATGACTAGTACATCTTTACGATTAGGTTTACGTATGTACGCCTCGGCAAACCCCAATTTAATGCCGCTGACAGGCAATAGGGATGGGGCTTGTGGGGCAGCTAAATTAACGGGCATGATATTAATCCTTGTTTAGTTTTGTTTTTTAGTCATAGTAATTACGCGCGACGCCATGTAGTACCTTGTGGCGAATCCTCTAACACAATGCCGGCATCGGCCAGCAGCTTGCGAATGCGATCAGCTTCGGCAAAGTTTTTAGTTTGCTTAGCCTCGTTACGCTGAATAATTAACTGGTCTACATTAAGTAGCTCTTCTGTGCTTACGTTTGCACTGACTTGCCCTTGAAAATATTCATTTGGGTCGCGTTGCAACAAACCTACCAAGCCAGCCAAACTCTTAAGCAAGGCGGCACTTGCTGGAGATTTTGTTTTATTCACTTCATTAGCCAAATCAAATAACACGGCAAGTGCTTCTGGGGTATTAAAATCATCATCCATCGCCGCTTTAAAACTGGCAGCTTGGCTTTGTTGCCAATTTATAGCAACAGCCTCGACCTGAAGTCCTCGTAAAGCAGTATACAAGCGGTTAAGCGCTGATTTTGCATCGTCTAAATGCTGGTCTGAATAATTAAGCGGGCTACGATAATGCGCGCGTAGAATAAAAAACCGCACTACTTCTGCATCATATTTTTCTAACACGGTGCGAATAGTAAAAAAGTTGCCTAAAGACTTAGACATCTTTTCGTCGTCCACTCGAACAAAACCATTGTGCATCCAGTAATTCACCATCTGGCAGGGTTTGCCATCGTGTCTGTGTGCAGCTTCGCTCTGCGCAATTTCATTCTCATGGTGCGGAAATTGCAGATCTTGCCCACCACCATGAATGTCAAAATGCCCACCTAGCAGTTCAGAACTCATGGCAGAACATTCAATATGCCAACCTGGGCGTCCTTTACCTCCATTTGGGCCGCCAAATGGCGAATCCCAACTAGGTTCATTCGGCTTTACAGATTTCCACAACACAAAATCCATCGCATCTTTCTTGTGTGTATCGATTTCTACGCGCTCGCCAGCACGTAAATCTTCAAGTGATTTACCTGATAATTTACCGTAGCCTTCAAAATTATTCACTGAATAAAATACATCGCCATTATCGGCGGCATAAGCAAAACCTTTTTCAATTAAAGCCGAAATCATCTTAATCATGCCATCAACAAACTCTGTCGCTTTTGGCTCGATAGTTGGGCGTATCACTCCTAATTTAGACGAGTCTTCATCCATAGCATCAATAAAACGTTGGGTTAATTGTGCGATTGTTTCGCCATTTTCATTAGCACGTTTGATGATTTTGTCATCAATATCGGTGATGTTACGCACATAAGTCACTGCATAATCTGAAGCACGTAGCCAGCGGCTAACCATATCGAACACTACCATCACACGTGCATGGCCTAAATGACAGTAATCGTACACTGTCATACCACATACATACATACTGACTTTTCCTGCAACTATGGGTGTGAATACTTGTTTTTCTCGAGCTAAGGTATTGTAAATTTTCAGCATATTTGGATAGGTGTGCGATGTTTAATGAATGGTTAAGGCTAAATGTTACCTAAATAGACTTGAAATTGGGAAGTTATTACGAAATATATTGGCTTAAACCTAAATGAGCTATTGGATGTTAGCTAGGCTATTGATAGAATTGCGCTCTAGCTAATTTACTTAAAAAGTATATCACAATGAATAATTTTATTGCCTCGTTCACCAGCTCACTTAGTAAGTTTGGCATGATTTTGCCAGCGGGAATTTTGTCAGCAAGTTTATTTCTCTCGCTAGCACATGCAGACGAACTTAAAGACATTTCACAAATGGCGGACCAAGGTCAAACGGTTGCTGCTATTGATAGAATTAACGCTTACATTACAGCCAACCCAAAAAATGCACAGGCATTGTTCATGAAAGGTGTTTTACTGGCTGAACAAGGTCGTCGTGATGAAGCGATCAGAACATTTACTGATGTAACCGAGAAGTTTCCTAATCTGCCTGAGCCATACAACAACTTAGCCGTACTTTACGCTGATCAAGGTCAGTTTGATAAAGCAAGAAAAGCGCTTGAAACTGCAATAAAAACACATCCAAGCTATGCAACTGCGCATGAAAACTTAGGCGACATTTATGCACGCATGGCTTCAGAGGCTTATGATAAGGCACTTCAGCTTGACACTAGCAATGCCCGTGCGCAAACTAAACTTTCTCTTATTAAAGACTTGTTTGGTACTGGTAACAAAACAACTATTGCGTCAAAAGAAGTTGTATCAAAAGAAGTAGTTAAGGCAGAGCCAGCCAAAGCTTCAAATCCAATTCGCCCTGCTGACGTTAAAAAGCCTGACCCGGTAAAAGTAGATGTGGCAAAAACAGCAACAGAAACTCCTAAAAGTAATGATGATGCTTTAACAGCTGCTGTTAATGATTGGGCTCAAGCTTGGTCATCAAAAAATCTTGATAAATATTTTGCAAGTTACGGCTCTGGCTTTGAACCAGCTAAAGGTGAAAGCCGTAAAGCATGGGAAGCGCAACGCCGTGAACGCATTAGCAAACCATCTAAAATCAACGTAGAGGTATCCAACATCAAAATTACTTCTGTGGATAGCAATAATGCAAAGGTGCGTTTTAAACAATCTTACCGTGCAGATGGCAAACCAATTGGCACCACTAAAACATTGGTAATGAAAAAAGACGGCGGCAACTGGTTCATCGAACAAGAAATTGCCAGCAATTAATATTGCATCCGCATTAACGTAGATAGAGTTAATAAAGCTTGGTCATCCAGTACACTATTCAAACACTGTGTGTTGTAAGTCAATTTTAAGTGTGTTTTTAGTTAAGGTATCTGTTTAGCGATGGCAGTGAATAAAGGACTAACTTATCTACTTTTAGCGGCAATTACGTTGTTGCCTTGGAATGCTACGGCTGTAAATAGCTACAGCTTTGGTAATTTTCTTTCAAAACCAAAACTCAAAAGCGTTAGAGACCTCGCTGAAAGTTTATTAGTGAAAAGTTTGTTGGAAATTACGCAAGGTAAAAACCAGCAAGCACTTGCTACCATCGACCAACTGCTATTAGCTAAACCTAATTTCAAGCTTGCTAACTTAGTCCGTGGCGATTTGTTAATGGCTCAAGGCAAATATCTACAAGCTTTTGGCAGTGCAGATAACACGCCAACCCCGGCAGTCAAAGATCTACAAGATGAAGCACGCGTACGTATCGAGCGTTATTT
>JAYWDO010000060.1:0-5843 GCA_043779795.1 Pseudomonadota bacterium | reverse complement strand
AAATCACCACTTTCAAATAGCACATCCTGGCTTGTTACTACTTGGCCTTGTGCTAATGGCGCGGCTGCCACTAAATATGGGGCAACCACATTAACCGTTGCTTGTACGTAAATAGTCCAAATGCTGGGTGCATTACAGCGCACGCCAACACTGGTTTTGCCCCACGCCCTACTGCCGCTAGGAAGAAATACTTGTACATCCGGGCACTGCGCCAGCTTCATATTCGAGTCTATAGCCCCGGCATGAACACTCACTTTGCCGGGATAACCAATAGCTTGTGTTTCTAAAAATTCAGTAATTTTAGCTTTTACCACCGATAAATTTTGCTTCATCGCCGGCGAAGTTTGTACCACAGATTCAGCATGACAAACCCCAACCACAAAAAGACTAAGCGCCACTAAGGTGATTCGTGCAGTTTTGATTACCAGGTGATTGTTAACAACATTCATATTGAATTCCATGTGTATCGATAAATTCTCAATATGCATTCTACGGAGCTATCTGCTTAGCAAAACCACGAAAAGGGCGAGTTTTACCCTTTTACTTTCTAGATTAAATACATCACCTTAATTCTAAACTAGCGCTTATGGATGTTATCGGCAAAAAGACCATTTTCTTTAACTGATATTTGAAAAAAAGCATGTGCTGTTATGAAAGGAAATTATCGTGTTGAATAAATTAGATGCTGCCTTGAGTTTTCATCAAAACGCATTAAGAGTACGTGGCCAACGCCAAGAGCTTATTGCGGCTAATATTGCCAATGCGGATACGCCAAATTTCAAAGCCCGCGATATTGACTTTAAAACGGCCATGCAAAGTGCGACAGCAGGTATCAACAGAGAAGTGTTTGCCGCCACTAAAACTTCTCCCATGCATTTAGATAGTTTGCCATCAAACAACGTGTCACAAACTGGTGCGGCAAGCGAACCGTTATTCCGCCCGATGATACAAGGCAGCTTAGATGGCAATACCGTTGATATGGACGTAGAACGTAATCAGTTTGCTGATAATGGTATTCGCTATGAAGCCAGCTTGACTTTGATTAATGCACAGCTAAAACAAATGCTTGCGGCAATTCAAGGTTCATAATTTCTATTTTTATAGGATAAATAAATGTCTCTATTTAATGTATTCAATATTTCAGGCTCAGCCATGAGCGCGCAATCACAACGTTTAAATGCGGTAGCCAGCAATTTGGCTAATGCTGATAGCGCAACCAGTGCGAATGGTTCACCTTATAAAGCGAAGCAAGTAGTGTTTAGTGCTACGCATACAGCATCACCAGATGCCAGCGGTGTAAAGGTGCTGAAAGTGATTGAGGATGCCTCACCGCCACGAGTGGTATACGACCCTAAGCATCCGTTAGCGGATGAAAAAGGCTACGTCACTTTGCCTAACGTAAATGTCACTGAAGAAATGGTGAATATGATTTCTGCCTCACGCGCTTACCAAAATAACGTTGAAACCATGAATGCAGCTAAAACCATGCTGCTTAAAACGCTGACAATAGGACAGCAATAGCTGGTCTAAATAATGACTCAGCAATAGTTGGTCTAGCAAACATTAAAGCAATCGCTTAAAAAAAGGAAATCATCATGGCAATATCAGTTCAAAGCACCTCAAACACCCCGTCGCAAGTTTTGCTCGATAGCGTGAATGGTAAAACAGACAGCAAAACAGCCAGCGTAAATGCTACGCAGGATAGATTTATGACTTTATTGGTCACGCAGATGAAGAATCAGGATCCGCTTAACCCAATGGATAACGCGCAGGTAACTAGCCAAATGGCACAGCTTTCTACTGTGACAGGCATAGATAAACTGAACAACACTTTGGAATCTTTGATTGGTAGCGTACAAAATGGACAGTCATATCAGGCAGCCGGCATGATAGGCCACAATGTATTGGTGGCAGGCAACTCAATTAGCAGTACTGGAACTGGTGGCCACCTTGGCGTCAACCTACCAGTAGGTGCAGACAAACTCACAGTAACAATCAAGGATTCGGTTGGCAGCACAATTAGAACGCTATCGCTTGGTTCGCAGAGCGCTGGAACTGCATCCTTTAACTGGGATGGGCTTGCTGACGATGGCTCAACTGCAAAAGCAGGCGCTTATAAATTTGATGTAGCAGCAACGACTGCTGGGCAAAGCGCTACTGCTGACGCACTTAATTACGCACAAGTAATGAGCGTGTCCAATAGCACTAGTGGCGTAAAACTTAATTTGAGCAATTTAGCAAGCGTAAGCACCAGCGATGTGAAAGAGATTTACTAAGCGAACTTTAAATTAGACCCAAGCAAGCTCTTATTCAACACCTTATTTAATAGCAACATCAGGAGAACATCATGAGTTTTCAACAAGGCTTAAGTGGCCTCAATGCCGCTTCAAAACAATTAGAAGTCATCGGCAATAACGTGGCCAATGCAAACACTGTGGGCTTCAAGCAATCTCGTGCCGAATTTGCCGATGTATTTGCCAACTCACTCGCTGGTGGAGGTGGTACACAAATTGGTATTGGTACCAATTTATCAACTGTCGCCCAGCAATTTACGCAAGGCAACGTCACCAGTAGTAACAACTCATTAGACATTGCAATCAATGGGGGCGGCTTTTTCCGTATGACCAATAACAGCGCGGTCACTTATTCACGTAATGGTCAGTTCAAAATGGATAAGTCTGGATTTATCGTAGATGCCGCTAACAAACACCTGACTGGTTATGCTACCGATTCTGCAGGAGTACTGCAAAAAGGTGCTCCAGTAGATCTCAATATTAGCACGGCGGATTTACAACCTAAAGCCTCTGTAAAGATAGTCGGTCTGGTTAATCTGGATTCACGCAAAGCCACTCCTGCCATTACACCATTCAACCCAACAGATCCAACAACATACAATGATTCAACAGCCGTAACCGTATTTGATAGTTTAGGTAATTCACATACATTGCAAAGCTTTTTTGTTAAAGATCCAGCACCAAATGTTTGGAAAATATACACCACTGCAGATGGTATCTCTACAACAGTATTACCTGCGGCTACTGCAACACTCACTTTTCCAGCTACTGGCACTGGCGTTAGCCCAACCAGCGTGCCGGCTAGCCCAACACCAGTGACTTTTGCACCATTGAACCCACCCACTCCACCAGCCACAACCCCAACAGTGCCAACAGGAGCGGCGCAAATGAATCTAACCTTGGATTACTCAGGCAGCACACAGTTTGGTTCTAATTTCAGCATCAATAGCCTATCGCAAGACGGCTACACTTCTGGTCGCCTTGCAGGATTTAATACCGGCGCTGATGGTACGATTACTGGACGCTATAGCAATGGCCAATCAAGAACACTAGGGCAAGTTGTATTAGCAAGCTTTTCCAACCCAAACGGCTTGCAATCATTGGGCGGCAATGCATGGAGCGAAAGCTCAACTTCTGGCGCACCATTGGTTGGCGTACCAAATTCAGGAACACTAGGCGTACTGCAATCTTCTGCAGTTGAAGATTCCAATACAGACCTTACCGCTGAACTTGTGAATTTGATTACGGCGCAGCGTTATTATCAGGCCAATGCACAGACAATCAAAACGCAAGATCAGGTATTGCAAACGCTGGTTAACCTACGTTAATCGCTTATATAAATGGTTGATAAAACATAATGGTTAATAAAACTTAAGGAGACATGCTATGGATCGTATGATTTATACCGCGATGTCCGGTGCCAAACATATATTAGAACAACAGGCAACAACTGCGCATAACTTAGCTAATGCCACCTCTACCGGCTTTAAGTCACAAGTAGATTCGTTCCGCGCAGTGCCTGTGCTCGGCGCCGCCTTATCGACACGTGCATTTGTAGTGGATGCTACCGTAGGTGCTAACTTCAGTCCAGGTTCGATTCAGGCAACCAATCGGGATCTAGATGTCGCTATTCAAGGCAAAGGCTGGCTAGCGGTTCAGCGTGCCGATGGGTCTGAAGGCTATACTCGAAATGGCTCGCTTAAGGTCAGTGAAAACGGTCTATTACAAACAGCTTCAGGCCTCACGGTGATGGGCGATGGCGGTCCAATTAGCATTCCACCAGATGTAACCATTTCAATTGCTAAAGACGGTACGGTTTCATCAGTTTCTAACAACACATTGCCCGGCCCTTCTAATGCGATTGGTCGTTTAAAGTTAGTAAATCCGCCTGAAAACAACTTAGTGCGTGCTGAAGATGGCTTATTTGTCACCAAAGATGGCAGCCCAGCAGAAGTTGATGCTAACGTGAATGTAGTCAGTGGTGCGTTAGAAGCTAGCAATGTGAATGTGATTGATGCCATGGTCACGATGATTAGTTTAGCCAGGCAATTTGAAATGCAAATGAAGCTCCTGCAAAGCGCTGAGAATAACGCTAATAAAGCCGCTCAGCTCCTTAGTTTAGCTTAAATAAGTATAGGTTAAAATTAGTTTAGTCGCTGGTAAAACCAGTGATTAAAAGTAAGACTTAACGCTACAAAATATTGATAGATTACGCAAAGTCAATCAGCAAACTACTGCATTTTTAAGCTTAGAAGCTGATTTTTGGTCAGAATAAACTGATAAGTGCGACTACCCCAGCTTCGCTGGAAAGTCTTGCTAAAAGGAAATTAAATGATACGTTCACTATGGATTTCAAAAACTGGCCTCGATGCCCAACAAACGCAAATGGATGTAATTGCTAATAACTTGGCCAACGTCAGCACCAATGGTTTCAAGCGTTCACGCGCTGTTTTTGAAGATTTGCTTTATCAAAATATTCGTCAACCTGGCGCACAGTCATCTCAGCAAACGCAATTACCTTCCGGCTTGCAACTTGGCACTGGCGTACGCCCAGTCGCAACCGAGCGCATTTTTAGCCAAGGTAATCTTCAGCAAACTAGTAATAATAAAGATATTGCCATCCAAGGTGCAGGCTTTTTTCAAGTGTTGCTACCAGATGGCACTACCGCTTATACCCGCGACGGATCATTCCAAGTTGATAGTCAAGGCCAGTTAGTCACTTCTAGTGGCTTTGCGGTACAGCCTGCTATTACAATTCCAGCCACAGCGCAAAGTCTCACTATCGGCCGTGATGGTACAGTTTCTATTACACAAGCTGGAACAGCAGCAACTACTCAAGTTGGGTCGTTACAACTAGCAACTTTCATTAATCCGGCTGGTTTACAAGGTAAAGGTGAAAACCTTTTTGTAGAAACAGCTGCTTCTGGCAACGCTAATACCAATACACCTGGCGCTAATGGCTCAGGTTTGCTATCGCAAGGTTATGTTGAAACATCTAACGTTAACGTGGTTGAAGAGTTAGTGAATATGATTCAAACACAACGTGCTTATGAAATCAACAGTAAAGCGATTACAACTTCTGATCAGATGCTACAAAAACTAACGCAATTATAATGCTTAAGAATACCAGTTAAATTAGATACAAGCATCCCTACAAAAAACAAAAGTTGATTATGTTAAGTGAAACTCACCATCAAGCATGTAATAAAATATTAGTAAAGCCTTTGCTCAGCTTTGGCAGTGCTAGACTTTTTGTGACTAAGCTCATCATGGCGACAAGCCTGTTAGTAAGCGCCTGCGCTATCACGCCAGAATCTATAGTTAAACAACCAATGACTGCAAAACCACCAACAGCCCCTACCGTTGCAGCAAGTAGCGGCGCCATATTTAATGCAGCTGCTTACCGTCCAATGTTTGAAGATAGACGCCCGCGTTTTGTAGGCGACATCGTCACAGTGAATATTACAGAAAGCACAGTTGCAACTAAAGCTGATGGCAGTTCTGGCAGCAAAGCTGGTGCGGCAAACGCTTCAATTACCAGCTTATTTA
>JAYWDO010000059.1:0-5852 GCA_043779795.1 Pseudomonadota bacterium | reverse complement strand
TGATTGATGATGGCATACAAGCCATTATGCCGGCGCATGTGATTTACCCAAAAGTAGATAATAAACCTGCTGGTTTTTCACCGCGTTGGTTACAAAAGATATTGCGTGAACGTCTTGGTTTTAATGGTGCGATTTTTAGCGACGATTTAAGCATGGAAGCCGCCACTGTAGGTGGCGATGTGACTACGCGCGCTTTAGCCGCATTAAATGCCGGTTGCGACATGGTATTACTATGCAATCAGCCGGCAATGGCAGATGAATTGCTTGCCAACTTAAAGTGGACAATTTCTGCTCAAAGTATCGCAAGGCTAGCGCGTATGCATGGCCAAAAATATCCACCGAGTTTAGATGCTTTGCATGAAAATGCAGAGTTTGTAAAGGCCGTGCATCAAGTAGCGCAGGTGGGCGTGTTGGAAGGCGAGTTGTTTGTTTAGGTGCAACTCGGCAAATAATATGCAATTTGTAACAATTTACCACTTGAAACTTATTCGCTAAATCGCTATCTTAGTTAATGTACGTATCAATAGATGCGGTACTTTTTAGTTTTATTGTAGTTCACAGTAATTTTATTACTTAAAGGAATTAAACAATGTTTGACGAAATGCAAGTTATCGGTCGTTCAGAATCAACGCAACAAGTGACTAATAAAGTCTTGCGCAATACCTATGCGCTGTTAGGGCTAACACTTATTCCAACTGTCATTGGTGCGTTTATTGGCATGAGTATGAATTTTGTATTCGCACAACAACATCCATTTATTTTTGCAATTGGTGCAATAGCTGTTATTTACGGTATGTTTGCAGCAATTACAGCTAATCGAAATAGCAGTGTCGGCGTAGTTTTATTACTAGGTTTAACTTTTGTATTAGGCTTAATGTTAGGCCCAATTTTGCAACATGCTTTACATTTGCGTAATGGTGCTCAAATTGTCGGTTTAGCCGCCGGTGGTACTGGCATCATCTTTTTGACTTTAGCTGGCATTGCAACAACCACTAAAAAAGACTTTAGCTTTATGGGTAAATTCTTATTAGTAGGTATTATTTTAATGATTATGGCTTCACTCGCAAATATATTCTTACAGATACCAGCGTTCACATTGGCATTATCAGCAATTGGCGTGATTTTATTCTCAGGCTTTATTTTGTATGATGTAAGTCGTATTGTTAACGGCGGAGAAACCAATTATGTCATGGCAACACTTGGTCTTTATATGAGTATCTACAACTTATTCACTAGCTTGCTTCAGTTGTTAATGGGCTTGATGGGCGGTAATGATTAAGTTTTATCAGTAATTAGTCTAATTTCCGATTATTTTTTATGATGCCTTTTTGCGCCTTGCGCTAAAAAATTGAGTGAGTGTCGTGCCACATTCTGCTGCCATCATGCCACCAACTATTATGGTGTGATGATTAAGCTTAGTTTCAGCCATTAAGTTAACCACGCTGCCACAAGCACCTGTTTTAGGGTCATTAGCACCAAATACCAGCCTGGCGATACGTGCATGTTGAATAGCGCCCGCACACATTGCACAGGGCTCTAGCGTTACATACAGCGTACAATCTACTAAACGGTAGTTTGCCAAGTGTTTAGCGGCATCACGCATGGCGCTAATCTCGGCATGTGCAGTTGGATCATGGCTACCAATAGGTGCGTTGCTACCACGGCCGATGATGACTCCATCTTTAACTACAATGGCTCCTACGGGAACTTCTCCCGCTAATGCGGCTTGATTTGCTAAGTCTAATGCTATTTGCATGTAAGCTTGTTCAGTCGCTAATTCATCCGGATTAAACACAGCAATTGTGGTCTGATTCATTTTTATGCCTGATTTCTTTATAGCCTAAAGTTTTTGACGAATTCTTTTGCAAGTTTTAGGAGGCTATATCAAATAATAAGATCTCAGCACCTTCACTAACTAATTCAATATTTAGACTCTCTACATCCAGCAACTTAATCGCATCGCCAGTAGAAAGTTGCGTACCGTTTACGCAAACCTCACCGTTAATAAGCTGTAGATAAATGATTCTATCTTGTTTAATTAAATAATTAATCGGCGTTGAATGATTTAAAACAGCTGCAAATAACAATGCATCTTGATGAATCGTCAGCGATTGATTTCGTCCATCAGCTGAAGCAATCAATCTTAATTGGTTGGTTTTTGAGGCAAGATCAAAATGCTTTTCTTCGTAACTTGGTTCAATGGCTTGCACATTCGGTTTTATCCACACTTGCAAAAAATGTACAAGCTCACTACTTGAATGATTGAACTCACTATGCTGCACACCAGTGCCCGCACTCATGCGTTGCACGTCACCATATCGTAAAATGGAAGTATTGCCCATGCTATCTTTATGCTCTAAAGCACCACTTAAAATATAGGTGATGATTTCCATGTTTTGGTGACTATGTGTACCAAAACCTTTTCCACCATTAACCCGATCTTCATTGATGACTAATAGTGGACCAAACCCCATGTGATTAGCATCGTAATATTGTGCAAATGAGAAGCTATGCCGCGATTCAAGCCAGCCATGATTTGCATAGCCTCGATCTGCACTTTTACGAATTTCTAACATACTAATCTCACTGAACCATAAAGATTAGAGTTTACCGTCTAATCCCATTTGATAATACTTATGTGTGATTTTGTCTTGATTTTCAAGTAACCAATCAATATCAGGCTTATTTGTCATCGCTTTATGTATAGCCAAAGCCGTGGCTTTACGATGAATATCAAATAAAATTTTGTGATCAAGATTTTCATCTTTACTTACCATCGGGTTAAGCCACACAGACACAATAATGCCTAAATCATTAGCCCGCTCTTTAGGTATATCACCTGCACGTACAGCATCTAATACGCCGTTAGCAATAGCGGCTTGCACAGTACCCATTAAAATATTGGTGTATTTACTATCTTTAACAGTAACTTTACTAACCATCAAAGTCACTGGCCGCACTTGAATATCCGTATTCAATAATGCAAAAACACGTGTATGGCCAGCCACTTGGTCACCAGTTAAAGTGGCGATTGCTGTACCTACAGGCCCATCTAATTCACCGATAATTACTTCTGGTTCTGCTGCTGTGCCTGGAGGACCGCCAGCTACTAAAGCTTCACCTGTACGCATTACAATTCTTTCGCTCAAAATACTCTCCTAATCGTTTAATGTGGTTAATTCGTGTGCTTTTTTTAAATTAACTAAAATAAAAAACTTTATTTTTTATTTTACATTAACTATTATTCCTTATGTGAAACTTTATTAGGTATTTAAAGACAATTAATCACTAAAATAAGCCAACCCACTTAAACATTAGTTAATATAATGAATTATTTTACAAGTTTTACTCACTCTCTTGTAATATTCACTTAAATATCATTATTAGGCATTGTGATGGCAGCAAAAAAAGAAATTGAAGTCGTCAAAGTGGAAGTGCAAAAAGTAGAAACCCAAAACAAATCACTTGGACGACACTTAGGCACAACAATTCGTAAGTTGCGCTTAGAGCACAATCTGACGATTGCAGAGGTTTCTGAGCGCGCTGGAATCAGCCGTGGCATGTTGAGTAAAATTGAAAATAGTCTTGCTGCTACAAGCCTAGAAACCTTAGAGCAACTTGCTAATGCGCTCGGGGTTACTTTATCCAAGTTATTTCAAAATTACAATTTACCTAGGGGCGCGGCACAGCTTGTTAAAAAAGGCGAAGGCATGGAGGTTGTCAGACGCGGCACGCGCGTAGGTCATACTTACCAACTATTAGCTTACGACCAAGGACCGCATAAGATTTTCGAACCATTTTTAATCTCACTCGAAGACTCAGGCGAAGAGTTTCCTGCTTTTGAACACCCAGGCACTGAGTTTATTCACATGCTAGAAGGCACACTTGAGTATCGTGTAGGCGAAGAAACCTTTGTACTGAATAGTGGCGACTCACTCACTTTTCAAGGTGAAATTCCACATCGCCCAGAAAACTTCATACAAACGCCTATCAAATTTCTTGCCATCATCCATTACGATGCACCGAATCGAGAACATAACGAAGAATAACCGTAAGAAAATAGGAATCACCATGAAAAACGTCACTTACAATAGGGCTGTTGAATCTGACATTCCTGATTTAGTGCATTTGTTATCACTATTATTTAGTATAGAAAAAGACTTTAACCCAGATTTTACCAAGCAAGAAAATGGGCTAGCATTAATACTTAAAAATCATGAAACAGCGACCATACAAGTGGCTAGAAACGCTGCTGGCAAAGCTGTGGGCATGGTCAGCGCGCAGCTAGTAATATCTACTGCACAAGGCGCGGCTTCGGCTTGGATAGAAGACATGGTCGTTGATGCTGAATTTAGAGGGCGTGGTGTTGGTAAACAATTACTGCAACAAACTTTAGCTTGGGCTAAGAGCAAAGACGCAACACGCGCACAACTTTTGGTAGATATTGAGAATACTGACGCAATAGGATATTACGAGCATTTAAAATGGGAGCCTACACAGCTACAGGCGCGTAGAATATTTTTATAAGTTAGTATTTTTATATTCGATTGAATCTTCAAGCTATTTACATCTGTAATATCCTTTTGAATCATTACAGATGTAATTTCAGCATTACCGCCAATTAATTTGAGTCTAATTAAAGCGGTGCACGTTGTCCGCAGAAAAAGCCAATCGCGAAGTCTGGCGTATTAAACGTAATACGACTACCTGATGGGAAATAAAGTACATCGCCCACAGTTGCAGTCACTTTTTGACCTGTTTCATCAGAGATAATAAAAGTGCCATCTACAACAATTTTCATTTCTTCGTAGTCATAGTCATACACCAGCTCATTGCCTTTTTCTAAACGAAAAAAGCCTGCGCAGATTGTTTTATCTTTATCAGCAGAAACAAATGTGTCGCCAAGCCAAGCTGGAACATCAGCTACATTCATTGATGGTTGCACATCTTTAATAGCCTGTTTTTTGTATTGAAACGGTTTAGTACTCATTACACTTCTCCTTAGGGTTGGTTTACTTATGGTGTATTTAATCGCGAGTGACTTAAATCCACAATCACACCAAAGGTGTACTCTCTTAGAAGGATATTTCGAGTTACTAGGTAAGGTTAATTTTTAGTTGGAACTGGTAATGCTAAATTAAGCTTTAGCCAGTGCACGATCGATGATATTTAAAGCTTCATCAAACACTTCATCTTGAATCGTCAATGGGTATAAAAACCGAATTGCGTTGCCATACACACCACAAGTGAGCAAAATCAAACCTTCAGCCAATGCGGCTTGCTGAACACGTTTTACGGCATCCATTGATGGCTCATTCGTTGCTGGATCAAAAAACTCTGCGGCAATCATAGAGCCTAAACCACGTACTTCTTTAATTGAGGGTATGCTAACTTGCGCCTTGGCAAGCCTTGCCGTCAGCTTTTCACCTAGGTAATTAGCGCGTGCTACTAATTGTTCTTCTTCAATAATATCAATCACTGCGTGAGCAGCGGCAATGGCTAAGGGATTACCTGCGTAGGTGCCGCCCAGACCACCCGGCGCTGGGCCATCCATCACTTCGGCTTTGCCACATACGGCAGATAATGTCATGCCTCCTGCAAGACTTTTTGCCATCACCATGACATCTGGAACAACATCATAATGCTCAGCGGCAAACAATTTACCTGTTCGGCCAAAGCCAGTTTGCACTTCATCAAACACCAGCAAAATGCCATGCTCATCACATTCTTTACGCAGTGCCGTCATCAATGCTGGTGGTGCAGCATAAAAACCACCTTCACCCTGCACTGGCTCTATCATAATGGCGGCAACACGTTTGGGATCTATATCCGATTTAAATAGCATATGTAAC
>JAYWDO010000058.1:0-5936 GCA_043779795.1 Pseudomonadota bacterium | reverse complement strand
TAATGCGAGGATTACTAAGAGAAGTTCTCGCAATAATAGGTTGGGTAGCCGCATTTTATGTTGCAAAAACTTATGTGAATGAGCTTTTGCCAATGATTCCAACTGATATACCGACTGAATCTCTACGTATTTTAGCTGCATTTTTAGTACTTTTTTTGGCTACATTGTTAGTCACAAGTTTGTTGGCGATTGCGCTTTCAGCTATTTTTAAGAAAATAGGCTTGGGTTGGCTCAATCGTCTATTAGGCGCAGCTTTTGGTTTGGCGCGCGGTATATTGATTGTTTGTATTGTGGTGTTTTTAGCAGGGCTAACTAATATCCCAAAAGATGCACACTGGCGCAACGCTATGTTCAGCGCGCCTATTGAAGCATTGGTGATAACTATGTTGCCTTGGGTGCCAATAAGCATTGCTAAACACGTTAAATACGACTAAATTGCAACGTATACCAATAACACTTTTAGGCTTAAATAGTTGTATTTAAGTCAGTATTCATATATTACAGAATCAATCACTTAAGGCTTTATTCATGTGCGGAATTATAGGCATTGTAGGTAAAAATCCAGTTAACCAATTGCTATATGATGGTTTGCTGGTGTTGCAACATCGTGGTCAAGATGCCGCTGGTATCGTAACAACCGATGGCAATACTTTTTTCATGCATAAAAATAACGGTTTGGTAAAAGATGTGTTTCAAACACGTCATATGCGTAGCCTCATTGGTAATGTCGGTATCGCGCATGTCCGTTATCCAACTGCAGGCTCTTCTAGTGCAGCAGAAGCTCAGCCGTTTTATGTAAATTCTCCATTCGGTATCGTGCTTGGACACAACGGTAATTTAACCAATTCTGAGCAATTGAAGTCAGAAATGTTCCGCCAAGATTTACGTCATATTAATACCAATTCAGACTCCGAAGTTTTGTTAAACGTGCTTGCGCATGAAATTGAAAAAACTTCACGTAATGCTGTACTTAATACTGATATGGCTTTTGAGGCTGTTGCTGGTGTACATAAGCGTTGTAAAGGTGCTTACGCTGTCGTTGCAATGATTGCAAATTTTGGTTTACTTGCTTTTCGTGATCCAAATGGCATTCGCCCATTAGTTATTGGTAAAGTTGAAACTGAAAAAGGTACGGAATATATTGTCGCTTCAGAAAGTGTTGCTTTAGATGTGTTAGGTTTTAAAATGGTCCGTGATGTAGCGCCGGGCGAAGCTATTTTTATTGATATGGACGGTAATTTCTACTCTCGCCAGTGCGCGGTAGATGCCAAGCTAAATCCATGTATTTTTGAATATGTATATTTAGCGCGCCCAGATTCAGTGATTGATGGCGTATCTGTTTATCAAACTCGTTTGGATATGGGTAAAAGTTTGGCAGAGAAAATCAAACGAGAGTGGGCTGATAAAAAAATAGATGTAGTGATTCCAATCCCGGATACAAGCCGCCCCAGTGCATTACAAGTTGGCATTGCTCTGGGCTTGGATTATCGCGAAGGCTTCATTAAAAATCGCTATATTGGCCGCACATTTATTATGCCTGGCCAAGCCTTGCGTAAAAAATCTGTACGTCAAAAGCTCAATCCAATTGGTATTGAATTCAAAGGTAAAAATGTATTGTTAGTTGATGACTCTATTGTGCGCGGCACAACATCACAACAAATTGTACAAATGGCACGTGATGCAGGCGCTAATAAAGTTTACTTTGCTTCGGCAGCACCTCCGGTACGTTTTCCAAATGTGTATGGTATTGACATGCCTAGCCGTGATGAGTTGTTGGCAACGGATCGTACAGATGAGCAAATTTGCCAAGAAATTGGTGCTGATGCACTTATCTATCAAGATTTAGATGCTCTGGTTGCTGGCGTGAAGCTGAGTAATCCAAAAATTAAGGATTTTGACTGTTCATGCTTTGATGGAAAATACGTGACAGGTGATATTGACGAAGCTTACCTAGCTAACATTGAAGCCGCACGTGGCGATGTTAATAAAAGACAAAAACCTTCAAACTCTAGTACGCAGATGGATTTAAATCTAATTGATACGTTTGATAACGAATCGGCAGAAGAGATTACTGAGCCAAATTAATGCTCGTTAGATTAGAAGCTATTTTTGTTGCTAATAAGCTTCTTGACGTTTGGGTGTGTAAGGCTTAATATTAAATTGCGCTGATTTGAGTGACCGAACTTAAACAAGGTTAAACTCAGCTTGCGAGCGCATTATAAATCCTGCTAAAGCGAGTGACAAAGAACCCGTTTTGGCATTTTTGCTTAAACGGGTTTTTTAATGGGCTTTACACTTAAGCCCATTAAAGCTAAACGCATAAAACTATAAGTTTGTAAAACTAAGTCTTAAAAAATTTGGATTATCATGATTAAAAAACCATTTAATATTGAACAATATCGCCCAGAAACACTTAGCGTTCGCGCGGGTAGTGAAGCAACAGAACTTGGTGAGAATTCAGAGGCTATTTTTATAAACTCAAGTTTTAGGTTTCAAAGCGCAGCGCAGGCTGCGGCGCGCTTTGGCGGTACCGAGCCGGGTAATATTTACTCGCGCTTTACCAATCCGACAGTAACAGTGTTTCAAAATAAACTGGCGGCATTAGAAGGCGCGGAGCAATGTGTTGCGACTTCTAGCGGCATGTCTGCTATTTTGGCATGCATAATGGGTTTATGCTCTGCGGGTGATCATGTAGTGGCATCACGCAGCATTTTTGGTACCAGCGTGCAATTATTTAGTAATATTTTAAAGCGCTGGGGTTTGGACGTTACATTTGTTTCGCTGACTAATCCAGATGAATGGCAAGTTGCAGTAACCGCTAAAACTAAACTATTTTTTGTAGAAACACCATCAAATCCGTTGACTGAAGTATGTGATATTCGAGCCTTGGCAGATATTGCCCATAATGCTGGCGCATATCTAGTTGTGGATAATTGCTTTTGCACACCCGCGATTCAAAAACCATTAGCCCTCGGTGCCGATATTATCATTCACTCTGCGACTAAGTATATCGACGGGCAGGGCCGATGTTTAGGCGGTGCAGTGCTTGGTAGTAAAGCATTGATGGAGCCTGTTTATGGTTTTTTACGCACGGCTGGTGTGACCATGAGTGCATTTAATGCCTGGGTGTTTTTAAAAGGCCTGGAAACGCTATATATTCGCATGGAAGCCCATGCGCGAAATGCGCTAGCTTTAGCAACATGGTTAGAGGCGCAGCCGCAGGTGGCGCGCGTTTATTATCCTGGCTTAAAGTCACATCCACAGCATGCACTGGCTATGCAGCAACAAACGAATGGTGGTGGTATCGTTAGTTTTGAAGTGAAGCCAAAGTCTGGTCAAGCCCAGCAAGAAGCGGCTTGGGCCTTAATTGATGCAACGCAATTAATTTCAATTACAGCTAATTTGGGCGATGCCAAAAGTACGATTACACATCCTGCCAGCACAACGCACAGTCGGGTGACTGCCGAAGCGCGTGCAGCTTCCGGAATTAGTGATGGCTTGGTTAGAATTGCGGTAGGTTTAGAGCATATTGAAGATTTAAAAGCTGATTTAGCATTTTTGACAAGCTGATTTTTAAGTTAGTGTGTGTTTAATTTAAACTTTTTCTTGGTTCAAAACTAAATCATTAGGCTGGGCTAATTCAGTACCAAAATCAATAATTAGCATGCTATTTATGCTAAAATTTGGGCAATATAAAAACTATTATAAGTTAGTCAAAACATGGATCAATTCGCTAAAGAAACCCTACCAATCAGCTTAGAAGATGAGATGCGTCGATCATACCTTGATTACGCGATGAGTGTGATTGTAGGCCGTGCTTTACCTGATGTGCGTGATGGTTTGAAGCCTGTGCATAGACGTGTTTTATTCGCGATGCATGAGTTATCTAACGACTATAACAAGCCGTACAAAAAATCTGCACGTATCGTTGGTGATGTGATTGGTAAGTACCACCCGCATGGTGACACTGCGGTGTATGACACTATCGTTCGTATGGCGCAAGACTTCTCGCTGCGTTATATGTTGGTTGATGGGCAAGGTAACTTTGGTTCTGTAGATGGCGACAATGCTGCGGCGATGCGATACACAGAAATCCGTATGTCGAAAATCGCACATGAGTTATTAGCCGATATTGACAAAGAAACGGTAGATTTTGGCCCAAACTATGATGGTAGTGAGCATGAGCCGCTTATCATGCCTGCGCGTATTCCGAACTTGCTGATTAACGGTAGTTCTGGTATTGCGGTGGGGATGGCAACGAACATTCCACCACATAATTTAAATGAAGTGTTAGACGCCTGTTTTGCTTTGCTTAAAAATCCTGAAATGGGTATTGAGGAGCTGATTGATTTAGTGCCAGCCCCTGATTTTCCAACTGCGGGTATTATTTATGGCACGGTAGGCGTAAAAGAAGGTTATCGCACAGGCCGTGGTCGTGTGGTGATGCGTGGCCGTACGCACGTTGAGGACTTGGAGCGTGGTGGCCGCCAAGCTTTGATTGTCGATGAACTGCCGTACCAAGTCAACAAGAAAACCTTTGTTGAGAAAATTGCTGAGTTAGTCAACGAGAAGAAAATAGACGGTATTTCTGATTTACGTGATGAATCAGATAAATCTGGCATGCGCGTAGTGATTGAGCTTAAACGTGGCGAGATTGCTGAGGTTGTACTCAATAACCTATATAAACAGACGCAACTGCAAGATACATTCGGTATGAATATGGTGGCCTTATTAGATGGCCAGCCACGCCTACTAAACCTTAAGCAAATGCTAGAGGCGTTTTTACGCCATCGCCGCGAAGTGATCACACGCCGTACCGTATTTGAATTGAAAAAAGCACGTGCGCGCGGTCATATTTTAGAAGGTTTAGCGGTAGCTTTGGCTAATGTGGATGAAATGATTGCGCTGATTAAGGCGGCGCCAACACCACCAGAAGCTAAAGTAGACTTAATGGCGCGCGTATGGCAATCGCTAGTGGTAGAAGAGATGCTTAAACGTGCGGCGATGGAAGCTTCACGTCCTGAAGGATTGAGCGTTGATTTTGGCTTAACACCAAATGGCTACAGATTAAGTGATGTTCAAGCGCAAGAAATTCTGCAAATGCGCTTACAGCGCTTAACTGGTCTTGAGCAAGATAAAGTCGTTAGCGAATATAAAGAAGTGCTGGATATTATTGCTGATTTACTCGATATTTTGGCAACGCCATCGCGCGTAACTACCATGATTGTTGATGAACTGAATGAAATTAGAAGGTTGTTTGGTGATAAACGTCGCAGTGAAATTGTGGTGAATGCACAAGATTTATCCTTAGAAGATTTTATTACACCGCAAGACGTGGTCGTCACACTTTCACATACTGGTTACGTTAAATCACAACCATTAGAAGAATATCGTGCACAAAAACGTGGTGGACGTGGTAAACAAGCGGCACCAACCAAAGAAGATGACTTCATTGATAAAATGTTTGTGGCTAATACACATGATTACATTCTGTGTTTTAGTAGCCGCGGGCGTGTGTATTGGTTGAAAGTGTACGAAGTGCCGCAAGGTAGTCGTACTGGTCGTGGCAAGCCTATGGTGAACTTATTCCCACTTGAAGACGGCGAGAAAATCAACGCAATTCTTTCAGTAAAAGAGTTTGATGAAAATCACTTTATTTTCATGGCAACTGCGCAAGGTACAGTGAAGAAAACTTCACTTGCTGACTTCGCTAATCCACGTAAAACAGGCATTATTGCGATCAATCTAGATGAAGATGACTACTTAATCGGTGCAGAAATTACCAATGGCACCAATGATGTCATATTGGTTTCTAGTGGCGGTAAAGCGGTCTGGTTTGATGAAGAAGATGTGCGTAGCATGGGCCGTAATACCCGTGGTGTAAGAGGTATGAAACTTGCCGATCAACAACAAGTTCTTTCATTACTGATTGCAGA
>JAYWDO010000057.1:0-5954 GCA_043779795.1 Pseudomonadota bacterium | reverse complement strand
CAAGCTAGCCTTACAACTTGAAATAAGTCAGAGTGATTTGAATTTCTACAGCCGTGGACAGCGTTTACCGAGCGTATACGCCTGTTTTAAGTTCGCGGAATGCCTAGGGCTAGACCCTGCGATAATAATCGCCGATATCGCCTCTGAGAGCGAAAAGAACCCAAAAAAGCGCAATTACTTTAAAGCTTTTTTATCTACCTGCACAAAGGCGGTGGCAGGCATCTTATTAATAACCGCTTTGTGGAATACTACAACCGAAAATCGCGCTTTAAGCGCTAGATAATCACTTCGTATAATGTATATTATGTAAAATTAGTAAACATAAAACCATAGTCACTCACCAAGGTTTAGCTGGTATGTTAAAAACGGGGATGTTGTAGACAAAATAAAGCGGGTAAAAGTGAAATATTTCTTCAGCCTTGAAGCTTATTTTTGCAGCCTGCCGCTGATCATGAGTGTTATTAATTGACTCTAATAGTTGGCCTTAATACTTCATCAACTGACATAAATAACGTGCTAAGGCGCGTTATTTATGTCATGCGCTTCGCTACCCTCGCCTTTTCCTACAGCTTGCGTCACACGCTATATTATCTTTCGCCCAAGTAGCATGTATGCCGCTGGTAGTACGAATAAAGATAAAAGTGGCGCAGTGAGCATGCCACCTATCATAGGCGCAGCAATGCGGCTCATTGCCTCATGTCCAGTGCCACTTCCAATTAAAATAGGAATAAGGCCAGCTAAAATTACAGCAACTGTCATCGCTTTTGGTCTAACTCTCAGAGCTGCTCCCTCTATCAGTGCAGCATATAAATCTTCATTATTATTGAGATTTCCAGCAGCACGGCGACGCGCAATCGCATCATCCAAATAAACCAACATGATGATGCCAAACTCAGCCGCCAGCCCAGATAGCGCGATCATACCGACACCACTGGCAATAGAGAAATGATGGCCTAAAAAGTAGAGAAACCAAACTGCGCCAACTAAGGCAAATGGCAAGCTGCCGAGAATAAGTACTGCCGGTGTAATTCGCCTAAATGCTAGAAATAACAGCATAAAAATGATGCCGAGTGTCATTGGTACAACATAGCTCAGCCGTTTTGATGCACGTTCAAAATACTCAAACTGTCCAGACCATGTAAGCGAATATCCTGCGGGTAGCTGTAGCTCTTTATCAAGTATAGCTTTTGCATCTTGCACAAATCCACCTAAATCGCGACCATGTATATCGACATAAACCCAAACATTAGGTCTGGCATTTTCACTCTTTATCATAGGTGGACCATCAGTCACTTTTATTTCTGCAATTTCTCCTAAAGGAACTGCAACACCACGCGCTGTGATGACAGGTAAGGCTTTGAGTTTATCTACTGAATCACGTAATTCTCTAGGAAATCTCACGTTAATTGGATAACGTGCTAAGCCATCAACTTTTTCACCTACATTGTCACCGCCAATCGCGGTTGATATAAACGATTGAACATCCTCAATATTTAGTCCATAACGTGCTATTTTAAAACGATCAATTTTGATGTCAACGTAGCGTCCACCTGTAACGCGTTCGGCAATCACAGAACCGACACCAGGCACTTTTTTCATGATGCGCTCAACTTCGCTCCCTAGCTTTTCTAATGTAGCTAAATCTGCACCGCCAATCTTGATGCCGACAGGGCTTTTAATACCAGTAGAGAGCATATCGATTCGGTTACGTATCGGTTGCACCCAAACGTTGGCCATCCCTGGAATTTTCAGTCTAGCATCAAGTTCATCGATGAGTTTTTCTGTGGTCATGCCAGCACGCCATTCTGCACGAGGCTTAAATTGAATCGTGGTTTCAAGCATTTCCAGTGGCGCAGGATCAGTGGCCGTTTCAGCACGGCCTGATTTTCCAAAAACGGTTTTAACCTCAGGAACAGTTTTAATAAGTCGATCACTCAATTGGAGAATTTCCGAGGCTTTAGAAACAGATAAGCCAGGCAGCGCAGTTGGCATATACAGCAAATCACCTTCATCTAGTGGCGGCATAAACTCCGTACCCAACTTACTCAGCGGGTATAGCGTTACTAAAACCAGCACTAAAGCGACAAGTAAAGTGACTTTTGGATAATGTAATACACGACTCAACATCGGCTTATAGATGGCGATAAGTGCTCGATTCAGCGGATTATCATGTTCAGATCGAATATTTCCTCGAATAAACAGGGTCATCAGTACCGGAATTAAGCTGATAGACAAACCTGCGGCGGCAGCCATAGCATAGGTTTTAGTAAATGCTAATGGTGCAAATAGCTTGCCTTCTTGTGCTTCCAGCGTAAATACTGGAATAAAAGACAAAGTAATAATCAGTAGCGAGAAAAACAATGCCGGACCTACTTCGCAGGCCGCATCAATAATCAACTTAATCCGTTGCGAATTGTTGGGTTCACCATGCACCCTCTTGTATTGCTCTAGTTGCCGATGTGCATTCTCAACCATCACAATCGCGGCATCAACCATCGCCCCGATGGCAATAGCAATGCCTCCGAGAGACATAATATTAGCATTGACACCTTGGTAGTACATCACAATAAAGCTAATCAGAATACCTATAGGCAAGGCCACAATTGCAACTAAGGCTGATCTGAAATGCCATAGGAATACAGCACATACCAATGCAACTACGATAAATTCTTCAATGAGTTTGTGTGTCAGGTTATTAACCGCACGCTTAATCAATTGTGATCTATCGTAAGTAGTCACAATTTCCACACCTGCTGGTAAGCTCTTTTTCAGAACTTCAAGTTTAGCTTTTACTGCATCAATTGCCTCTAACGCATTTTGACCAGCACGCATTACAATGACGCCCCCCGTGACTTCGCCTTCACCATTTAATTCAGCCACCCCACGTCTAAGTTCTGGTCCTATTTGGATGTGTGCAACATCTGAAAGCAGAATCGGCGTACCTCTCTCGCTAACGCTGAGTGGAATGTTGCGAAAATCATTTAACGATTCCAAATAGCCATGTGCACGGACCATATATTCAGCCTCTGCTATTTCTATGACAGAACCACCTGTTTCTTGATTGGCTGATTGAATCGCTGATACGACTGTTGATAAAGGCATGCGGTAGTTACGTAATTTATCAGGGTCAACCTGTACTTGATATTGGCGCACCATGCCGCCCAGCGTTGCAACCTCGGCAACACCAGGAATTGTTTTCAGTTCAAACTTTAAAAACCAATCCTGCAAAGCACGTAATTCTCCTAAATCATGCTTACCAGTACGATCTACCAGCGCATACTCATAAACCCAGCCCACACCTGTAGCATCAGGGCCAAGACTAGGATTTGCACCTTTGGGTAACCGCGATGAAATCTGACTTAAATATTCCAAAACTCGTGAACGCGCCCAATATTGATCAGTACCATCGTTGAACAATATATAGACGAAAGAATCACCAAAGAACGAATAACCTCGTACTGTTTTCACTCCTGGCACTGAAAGCATGGTAGTTGTTAACGGGTATGTCAGTTGGTTTTCGACAATCTGTGGGGCTTGGCCAGCCCACTGCGTGCGGATGATGACTTGCGTGTCAGATAGGTCTGGTAGCGCATCTAGAGGCGTTCTGAGCATTGCAAACACGCCCCAAACGACCACCATCAATGTAGCCAACAGAATTAATAAGCGATTATTAGCAGACCAACGAATGAGATTAGCAATCATGGCATGACGCTCTTCATGCCATTTTTCTTGTCAGCATTTTTTTCAATATGTACGATGACATATTCTTTCTGGGCATCAGCCTTGAGGTCAAATTCAACGACATCATCAACTTTAAATTGAGTAAGTTGTTGCGGATTTTTAACTGAAAAATCCATCGTCATCGCTGGCCAGTTTAACTGGGCAATAGCTTCATGTGCTAATGTGATTTTGCCTCTTTTGAGATCAATCCCGAGCACTTTTCCATGACCGATAGGCTTACTTTCAGCAGGCTTGTGTGATGGCTTTTTATCCAATTCTATTTCAGAACCATGTGTTTCAGAGCTATGTTTTTCAGAACCATGTGTTTCATTCATCGAGCCATCCTGTTTAGAAAGTCTAGCCAGAACGCCTGAAAGCGAGGCTTCTGAATCAATCAGAAATTGACCAGAAGACACAACCTCCTCACCTTCAGATATGCCTCTCAGCACTTCTATGTGATTATCAAGCTCTTGACCAGTGACAACCTCCACAGGGTGATAGCTATTCTGGCTCTTTACAATAACAAGCTTACGTTTACCAGTTTCAATCACGCTTTCAGTGGGTATGGCTAGCGCTTCATGTGTTTGTCCTGTCAACGAGATGTTGGCATACATTCCTGGCCGCAAGCGATAGTGCTTGTTAGATAGTTCGATACGCACTTGCAGGCTTCTAGAAGCATCATTTAACGTTGGGTATAAATAGCTGACCTTACCTTTAAATATTTCACCCGGTAGGCTGTTTAACTGCACTTCTGCCAATAACCCAATTTTCAACCTCGCTGCATCGCGTTCAGGCACTTCCGCAATCAACCAAACATTTGAAAGGTCAGACAATTGCATCAATGAAGCGCCAGGCATTAGTTGCCCGCCTTCACGAACACCTAGCTCGGTGACTACACCAGAAGCTGGCGCATAAACGCCAAAACGTGAACTAGGCTTGTTATGTTTTGCAATGCCATCTATCTCACCCTCAGACATGCCAAGCAGCTTCAAACGGCTGCGTGCAGCCTGCTTAAGCGTATTGTCAGCATCAATCTGGTTTAATGTAAGTAGCGCTAAATACTCTTGTTGTGCAGCTAATATTTCAGGGGCATAGATTTCAGCTATTTTTTGACCTTTACTTACAAAGTCTCCCACAGCACGCACAGACAATCGCTCTACGAAACCAGGGATACGTGTTTGCACAACATAAATGCGGCGTTCGTCTGGTTCAATACGTCCAACAGCCGCAAATGATTCACCAAAGCTTTTTATCGCGGCTTTTTCAAATCGGATCCCTAAGTTCTGCACAGTCTGCGCTGAAATAGCGACGCCAGCATTTTCGGCATGGTCATCAGTCGCGTATTTAGGCACAAGTTGCATATCCATAAACGGTGATTTACCAGGCTTATCGAACTTTTGAGCTGGAGACATTGGGTCATACCAGTACAGCACTTTTTTGCCGCTGCCATCTAGTATTGCTGTGTTTGATTCAGGCGCTTGTAAGGCAGACTCTTCAGTGCCGGCATATTTCTTAGAGCATCCAGCAATAATCAATAAAATGAGCGAGATAGTCAGGAGTACGTTTTTCATTGTTGATTCTCCTTGAATAAACGGTTGTCGTTTACTAAATAGCCAATTTTTACTGCCGCACGCTGACGATCAGTAAGCACTGCCCAATGGTCTATTTCTGTTTCAATCAGCCTTCTGCGAGCCTCCCAAACCTCACTTAGCGGTTGTTTTCCAGACCTATATGCCGCTTGGCTTATCTTTAATAATGCTTCTGCATTCGGAATAAGTCTTGTTAAATGCTCATTTTCTCGGGCTTCTGCCACTTCTGCATCGGCTAATGCATTTTCTAGCTCTGATGAAAGTGCACGTCGTCTGTCTTCGATAAGTTTGTGTGACTTTTCGACTAGCACAAGCTTTTCAGCAGTGCGTCTATCTTGCCTGTTAGCCCTGTCTAATTGCAGATCCATGGACACCTGAAAACTTAGCATGTCACTTCTATCTGCAAATCGCTTACCATAGCCGGCTTCCCATCCCCAATTTCTTTGAATATCAGCTTGCGCTTTATCTAAATCAAACTGAGCAACTTTTTCAGACTGGTGGGCATTTTGCAATAATGGATGCTTCTCTATTTCAGCTAATGCTGCATCGTGGCTTAAGTGACGGCTCATCACTGGAAGTTCACTTGAAATGGGGCGAAATGAGGCTGAACCTATCCAACGTGCTAAGTTAGCTCTTGCCTTGCGC
>JAYWDO010000056.1:0-15864 GCA_043779795.1 Pseudomonadota bacterium | reverse complement strand
ATGATGGCAAATGCCGACGATTATTACTTTTTGAAGTTGTTTCCAGCGGTTGCTGTAGGTGGTATTAACTTGCTTAAAGGCTTTTCTGGCCCATTTGCAGATGTTAAATTCTGTCCTACAGGTGGTGTAACGGTTGACTCCGCATCACAATTTTTAGCATTGCCAAATGTAGTAGTGTGTGGTGGTACTTGGTTGACTCCAGCAGATGCAGTGGCACGTGGCGATTGGGCGCATATTACTAAACTAGCTAAAGAAGCGAGCGCTATTAAAGCCGCTTAATTTGACTGATTTTTAAAGATTATCGTTATAATCAGGGTTTTGACCTTAGTTAAATCTAAGGTCAAAACCCTTTTTTATTGCGTTGTTTATTGCATTGGATTGCTCATTGAGTCTTTGTTTAATGGCCCATAGTTAAGGCTAGGAATTGATTTTGAATAAAAAAATACAACAATATAAATCTATTGTGTTTGATTGCGATGGTGTAGTGCTGGATTCTAACGTGGTGAAAACTGAGGCTTATTTCCGTACAGCCAAAAATCTAGGCGCAACTAACAATCAGGCACAAGCCCTGGTTGATTATCACGTAAGGTTAGGTGGTATTTCGCGTTATCACAAATTTGATTATTACCTGCGTGAGATTTTAAACCAGCCAGCCACTAATGAAGCTATTCAAGCCTTGTTAGATGAGTTTGGCCGTGAATTGGAAGTAGGGCTGATGGAGTGTGAGATCGCCAGTGGCTTGGAAGCATTACGTGTAGCTACGCCAAATGCCAAATGGTCGATACTTTCAGGTGGGGATCAGCAAGAGATTCGTACTTTATTTGCTAAACGTCATCTGGCTAACTTGTTTGATGGTGGCTTATTTGGCAGCCCGGACAATAAAGACGAGGTGCTTGCGCGCGAAAAAGGCAATGGCAGTTTGCAGCTTCCAGCTTTATTTTTAGGCGATAGTAAATATGATTTTGAAGCGGCTACGCGCGCTGGATTAGATTTTATTTTTCTAAGCAACTGGACCGAAGTACCTGATTGGCAAGAATATTGTGCTGTTAATCAGATCAATGTCTTGGGTGGCATTGGTAATTTGTTGGCAAGCTAAGTTAAGCTAAGCTAAGATGGCTTTAAGTTCAATCTACTATTTTAAGCCTGCAATTATACGGCTAGGTTGAATCAGCTTTAAGCAGTTCAAGTGTTTAAGCGGACAAACTCGCTTAAAGCATGGGCTGCATTCTAACCCTAAGTATTCCACCACTGCTTTGCTGTTCATAGGCGGCGTATGGTGCGGGTTTGATGAGCCATAAATAGCGACCATTTTTTTATCTAGCGCAGCGGCTACATGCATCAGACCAGAGTCATTACTCACCACAGCATCGCAAAGCGACATTAAATCAATCGCTTCGCTAAGGTTGGTTTTTCCGCCTAAATCTAAGCACTGATTCTTTGTTAGTTGGTTGATTACGGTTGTGACAGGAATGTCTTTATCTGAGCCGAATAGCCAAACTTGCCAGCCTTTATTCAGCGCTTCACGTGCGACTTCTGCATAATATTCTGCTGGCCAGCGTTTTGCTTCACCATATTCTGCACCAGGGCAAAGCCCTAAAATATTACTTTTTGAGTTTGTGACACCTAGTTTCTGTAAAGTTGCCAAGGCATTTTCTTTATTTGAAATGAGTGCAGGGTTGGGTAATTCAGCAGGCAATATTGCATTAGCTTCTAGACCTAGCGTCACGAACCGATCTACCGTGCGAGCTAACTTAGTTTTATCTAATGCCCGTATGTCATTGATTAAGCCGTAGCGCATTTCACCTAAAAAGCTCGTGCGTTGCGGAATGTTAGCCACAAAAGGCAAGATGGCCGATTTCAAAGAATTGGTCAGAATAATCGCTTGCGTATAGCCATCTTGACGTAAACTTTTGCCAAATTTAATACGCTCAAACAATGCAAACTGGCCGTGCTTAAAAGGTAAGGCGATGCCTTTGTTCACTTCAGGCATACGGTCAATTAGGGGTAATGTCCAAGGTGGTGCAGCAACATCAATGATGCAATCTGGATTATTAGCTTTTAACGTTTTGAATAAGCTTTGCGCGAGCACCATGTCGCCCACCCAAGCTGGGCCTAGTACTAATATTTTTGGCAATGTCGATGTTGCCGCAAGCATCATGTTAAGTACCTAATTTTTTGATGATATTGCTAGTGCTGCGGCCTTGTACTAATGGAATTAATTTAACGCTCCCACCCCAAGATTTTACCTCAGCACCACCTACTACTTGGTCTTCAGTGTAATCATCACCTTTTACGATGATGTCAGGACGAATGGCATCAATTAACTGCAATGGCGTATCTTCATCAAACAAAATCACAGCATCTACAGCGGCAAGCGCAGCAAGAACGCGTGCTCTATCTTGTTCGTGGATGACTGGTCTGGTTGGGCCTTTTAGCGCACTCACAGATCGATCTGTATTCAGACCTAGAATGAGCTTGTCGCCAGTCTTTTTTGCGGCTTCTAAATAAGTCACATGGCCCGCGTGCAGTAAATCAAAGCAGCCATTGGTGAAGCTTATTTTTTGATGGTTCTCTTTCCATTGCTTCACAATTGCTGCTAATTGAGTTTTATCACAAATCTTATCGGCTTGTGATTGACCATCTTCGCTGGCTAAGGCTTTAAGTAGCTCAGCTTGCGTAACCGGTATGGTGCCCACTTTACCCACTACAATAGCGGCAGCTATGTTAGCAAGTTGCAGCGCATCATGCGCTGTTAAGCCATGCACCAAGCCGGCGGCAAGGGTGGCAATCACAGTGTCACCCGCGCCTGAAACGTCGAATACTTTTTTTGCTGTGGCTGGAATATGCTCAATATGATGTGCATCAATAAATGAAATACCTTCTTCACCGCGCGTTACCGCAAGAAAATCTAAACCTAGATTTTCTTTTAGTTGTTTTGCCGCTTGTAATAAAGCCTCGGTTTCATGCATGGCAATGCCACAAGCTTCAGCAGTTTCTTTTTTATTGGGTGTAAGTGCGCTAGCACCTTTATATTTACTATAGTCGCGGCCTTTAGGGTCGGCAATGACAGGGATACCCAATTGCTTGCATTGCTGAATAATGGCTTTGCATGAGGCGTCGCTTAATAAGCCTTTTGCATAATCAGATAGAATCACCATGGCAGGTTTGCTGTTAAGTGCATTGCTTACATGGTTGAGCAGTTGCTCGTTTTCTATTACGCTAAAGGCTAATGCGCTTTCTTCATCAATACGCACAATTTGTTGATTACCACTCATGACTCTGGTTTTACAGATGGTGGGTCTTTGTTTGGAGTGCATCACCTGTTTAGTATCAACGCCAGAATTTGCAATGATTTGTTTGAGCGTTATACCCGTAGCGTCGTCACCAACGCAGCCTATGATTTGCGTGCTTAAACCTAAGCCACTTAAATTAGCGGCCACATTTGCAGCACCGCCAGCGCGGTCTTCAGATTCTTTAAGCAGCACGACGGGTACTGGTGCTTCTGGAGAAATGCGATTTACGTTACCCATTAAATAACGATCTAACATTACATCACCAATAACTAATATGACTTTTTTAGAATCGCTAAAGTGACGAACAGCTTCGATTAGATGTGCATTCATACTGGAATAACCTTAAATAAATCTACTACGTTAAATATTGTTTAATCAGCTTCCAACATGTCACATAAACTGTGACCAATAAAGATATGTGCTTCTTGAATACGTGGTGTATCGCTACTTGGCATCACTAGATTGAATTTACATAATTCCTGTAATTTTCCACCGGTGCCGCCAGTTAAGCCAATGGTGGTTGCACCAATCGTGTTAGCTTCAATAATCGCATTCACCACATTTTTGCTATTGCCTGACGTTGTAATGCCGATTACGGTATCTTCTGGGCGGCAAAGCGCTTCAATTTGACGTGCAAAAATATAGTCGTAGCCATAATCATTACCAATTGAGGTGATGATAGAGGTGTCGGTTGTAAGTGCGATTGCCGGTAAGCCGCGACGTTCTTTTTTATAACGTCCGACGATTTCTGCGGCAATGTGTTGGCTATCAGCCGCGCTACCACCGTTACCCATAATCAAGATTTTACCGCCGCGTTTCATGGTCGCGCGCAACTCATTTGCCACAGCAATCACTTGTGGAAATATGCTTTGCAATTGCCCAAACATGGCCGTGTGCGCTTGCCATTCGCGGAGTAAGAACTCGTTTTGTGTTTGAATAGTTTCGGTCAAAATTATAATCCCTTTAACTTAAGTGTTTTTAAATGGCGGCTTGTAGATAGTATTTTTAGCAATAAGCATCATCATGCATTAGGTAATTTTGTACGTAATCTTTTACACCATCTTCTAAGCTATAGAATGGTTTATCGAAGCCAGCGGCACGTAGTTTCGCGGCAGTAGCCTCGGTAAAATATTGATACCTGCCTTGTAAATCTTCAGGCATGTCTATGTAGCTAATATTTGGCGTTTTGCCCATGCTGGTCATCACGTTAGTCGCTAAATCTTTAAAGGCGCGCGCTTTACCTGTGCCTACATTATAAATGCTGCTGGCGCATGGCTTGCTAGCTAAAGCCGATACTAGAAAATGCACAACAACTGCAGCGGCATCTTTTACATACACAAAGTCACGCAGTTGCATGCCGTGGTCATAAGCTTCTTTATGGCTTTTGAATAGTTTGACTGCACCAGTTTCAGTAAATTGGTTAAAGCTGTGAAATACTACGCTAGCCATACGTTCTTTATGGTATTCGTTTGGGCCGTATACATTGAAGAATTTAAACCCAGCCCAAGCTGATGGCGTAGCTAAGCCTTTACTCTCTTGCTGCAATGCCCATTGGTCAAAAAAGTGCTTAGAATAACCGTAACCATTAAGCGGACGTAGGTTTTCGATTGAAGCATCATCGTAGCCATGTTCGCCATCACCATAAGTGGCCGCAGAGCTTGCGTAGAAAAATGCGGCTTTATTATTTGCGCACCAAGTCCATAGATTTTGCGAATAATGGATGTTGTATTCAACAAGTTTATTAAAATCTCGCTCGGTAGTGGCGCTAATTGCGCCCATGTGAATAATGGCCTCAATATCCGTGCGGGGCTTTTGTTCGGCGTTACCATTCAGCCAAGGCAGCAATTGATCTTTATCCAAATATTGCACATATTGCCGTTTGACCAAATTTTGCCATTGGTCTTCATGCGTGATGTGATCAACGATGACCATGTCATCTCTGCCTTGCTGATTAAGCTGCCAAGCAATGATAGAGCCTATCATCCCAGCACCGCCAGTAATTACAATCATAATATTATTTTGCTGAACCTAAAACAAAAGTATAACGCCTAATCGTTAGCACCCATAGCTTGCGCGCGTAATTTAGTCATTTCATCCATTTTTTTAGCTTCATCAGGATTCCAATCTGCAATCACCCAGCCTTGCAGGTTTTCAAGTGCAATTGTGGTCATTGCATGTATCCATGGCTCGCTTTCGTTAAGCGCCGGTATGTAATGGTATTCACCGCCACCCGCATGGGTGAATATATCTTTACCTTCCATGGCGATTTCTTCCAGCGTTTCTAAACAATCACTACTAAAGCCTGGGCAAATTACATCAATGCGCTTGGTTTTGGCTTTACCTAAATCGGCTAGCGTGCTTGCTAAATAAGGCTTAAGCCATTCTTGCTTACCAAACCGAGATTGAAATGCAACGGTGTACTCATCTTTACTTAACGCTAGCGCGGCGGCCAAAAGTCGTGCTGTTTTATGGCATTCGCAGTGATATGGGTCACCTTTCAATAAATGAAATTTCGGTAGGCCATGAAAGCTCATCACCAGTTTATTTGGCTTGCCGCCGTTAAGCCGCCAATGTTCACGGACGCTGCCTGCCAAAGCTGCAATGTACGCAGGATGATCGTGATAATGGCGAATAGTGCGAATGGCAGGCATGTTACGCGTTTTAAGTAACACGCGCCATACTGCATCCAGCGCACTGCCTGTGCTACTGGCGGCATATTGTGGGTATAAAGGGAATGCTAGAATACGGTCGCAATGTTGCGCGCGTAGTTTATCGATGGCTGATTGCATGCTTGGGTTGCCATAACTCATGCCTAACTCAACTGCAAATGGCGAGTTGATTTTTTGACCTAAATAGCCGCGCAACAGCGTTGCTTGCTTTTGTCCATGCACCAACAGTGGAGAGCCTTCATTCGTCCAAACTTGTGCATATTTAGCGGCTGATTTTTTTGGGCGCACGACTAAAATAATGCAATGTAAAATCCAGCACCAAATAAAGCGTGGGATTTCCACCACACGCCTATCCATCAGAAATTGCCCTAAATATCGGCGTAAGGCTGGCGCAGTAGCCGCATCAGGTGTGCCTAAGTTCATGAGCAAAATGCCCACTTTAAGGCTATCGCCATGTTTAAAAGGTGGTTCTTGGTTGAAATAAGCCATAGCGTTTTATGAAATCTTTTTTAAGTATTTAGGTTGAATCATTCACTATATTAAATAGCAGGAGATTAAATTACTAGTGATTAGATAGCGCATTTGATAAAAGTTTCGCGGTGATGTCAACGATCGGAATGACGCGTTCATAAGCCATTCTCGTTGGCCCAATAACGCCCAGCGTGCCCACCACTTGACCTTCTGCTTCATAAGGTGCGGTAATCATACTACATTCATCTAAAGGTAAGTACCCACTCTCGCCACCAATAAATATATGTATGCCTTCAGCGCGCTGACTGTTATCCAGCAATTGCATTAATGACGTGCGCCGCTCAAAAATCTCAAATAGCTTGCGCAAGCTAGTCACATTGGTTGATAGCTCATCAATTTTTAGCAAGTTGCGCTCACCAGCAATCACAACGCTGTCTTTATCATTATCTATTGCTTTACTGCTGGCTTCTAGCGCTGCTGACATTAGGCGGTTCATGTCTGATTGCATTTGTTTTAGTTCTAAATGCAATTTTTGCTGTACTTCTTCAAACGTTTGACCTGAGAAGTTAGCATTAAAATAATTGCTGGCTTGGGTAAGCTCGCTCGGTGAATAAGGTTTTTCGGCCATGATGATACGGTTTTGCACATTACCATCACTTGTGACAATAATCACTAACACTTTAGTATCAGATAGCGGTAAGAATTCTAAATGCTTAAAAGCAAGGCGTTTGCGTTTAGGAATCATCACTAAACCAGCGAACTGCGTTAACTGAGAAAGCATATCCGCCGCGCTAGCAATCAATTCACTGGGGTTGGGTGAAGATAAACCACTTTTTAATTGTTGAATCGCCTGTGTAGTTAACGGTTGCACCGTTAATAAAGAATCAACAAATAAGCGATAACCTTTTTGTGTAGGAATGCGCCCGGCAGAAGTGTGTGGGCTAGTAATAAAGCCCAAACGCTCTAAATCGCTCATTACATTGCGAATGGTCGCAGCGCTCACGTCTAAGCCAGAATGCTGTAACAGCGTGCGTGAGCCTATCGGTTGGCCATCACTAATGTAATGTTCAACTAAATTTTTGAGTAATATTTGCGCGCGCTTATCCACTGATGAATCAATCCAACTCGTTATCATTAAAAGTAAATGAATAAGGTAAGTATTTTGCCTTAAATCGACCAAAGCTTGGTAAGTTTAGTCGTTAAATGGCATAAATTTAGTTATTTTGTGTTTTACTGTTTTTACCATGCTGTTTTTCTTTGTATCAATCCACAACTGTGATTTAATTTCGACATGCAAATATCCTTCAAATCTATCGCCATTATTGGCAAGTATATGAACCCTGTTGCGTTGCAGCACATGCGAACAGACTTAGTGGCTTTGGCGCAGCATCTGCAATCAAAAAATATAGAAGTATGTATTGAAGAACAAACCGCAACGCATGCGCAACTCATTGAGTTTAAAGTGGTTTCACTTGATGAAATTGGCAATACGGCTGATTTAGCTATTGTGATGGGCGGTGATGGAACCATGTTAAGCGTTGCGCGCAGCTTGATAGATACAGATGTGCCATTAGTGGGTATTAATCGCGGAAGATTTGGTTTTTTAACAGATTTACGTGCTGAAGATATGTTGGCTGAAGTTGATCGAATTCTCGCCGGTGAGTTTATAAAAGAACCCCGTATGTTACTGGCAACCGATGTAATCAGGCAAGGCAAGGTGCATCATTCTAATCACGCGCTGAATGATGTGGTGATCAAAAGTGGCCTGCGTTTAATCGAATTAGAAGTGACGATTGATTCAATGTTCGTACATAAACAACGCAGTGACGGGCTTATCTTAAGCACGCCAACGGGCACTACAGCGTATGCACTTTCTGCCGGTGGGCCAATATTACACCCTAATTTAGAAGCGATAACGCTCGTGCCGATTTGTCCGCACGCTTTAAGTAATCGACCGATTGCCGTGAATAGCACCAGTAAAATCGAGGTGAATCTAGTCCATTTTGATGAAGCGCAAATTAGTTTTGATGGTCAAGTTCAAGTCACTTTAGAAGTAGGTGATACCATTGTGGTAAAACGTGCTGCAAAAGCTATTTCATTGCTGCATCCTAGTGATTATTGTTATTTTGATATGTTACGTAACAAGCTTAATTGGGGTTAATGTTGGTTACCGCATTGAATTTTTTGATTTTTAAATTTTAAGTTTAGCTAAAACCTATGTTGCACAGCCTCTCTATTCGTGATTTTGTTATCGTCAATCAACTCGATTTAGAGTTTGACTCTGGCTTCACCGTGTTAACGGGGGAAACTGGCGCGGGTAAATCTATTTTGATTGATGCACTATCGTTAGCCTTGGGTGCGCGAGGTGAAGGGGGCGTTACGCGTGCAGGTTGCGATAAAGCTGAAATTAGCGCTATTTTTAGCATCGCTGATAACCAGCAAGCTGTTGAATGGCTAGTGGACGCCGAGTTGGAAAGCGATGGCCAAGAGCTGGTATTACGTCGCGTGATGTTTGCCGATGGCCGGTCACGCGCTTATATTAATGGCGCAACCGTTACTGTTTCGCAGTTAAAAGAACTAGGCGAATTATTGGTAGATATTTACAGCCAAAATGCACATCACTCGCTATTAAAACCAGCAACTCAGCGCATGGTGTTAGATAATTTCGGCGAACTTTCTACGTTGGCATCACAAGTGTCAGCGCACTTCAAAACTTGGCACAAGCTCAATCAACTGCGTGTAGAGACTGAAAAAAATGCGAACCAATATGCCGACGAACTTGCTGATTTACGCGACAAAGCCCGCGAGTTAGCACAGCTTTCTATCACGATTAATGAGTGGGACGATTTACAGCAAGAACATTTACGATTATCAAACGGCGCTAGTTTAATTAGTGGTTGCGAGGAATGTCGAGAATTACTGAGTGAAGGTGAGTTGTCAGCCATACGCCTACTTTCGCAAGTGCAACATAAGTTACAAAACTTGCGCGAATATGATGCTTCTATCGTCGAGGCGCTTGAAACACTAGATTCCGCTATGATTCAGCTAGAAGAAACAGATCGATTTCTGAATCACTATCTACAACGTGCAGATCTAGACCCAGCGCGGCTTGCAGAGCTGGATGCCAGAATTCAGAATATACACAATATTTCGCGAAAATATCGCGTTCAGCCAGAAGAACTGGGCGAACTACTTACTAAATCTCAAGCGCGCATGGTCGAGTTGGCACTATTCGCTAATGATGGCGAGCTTGCTAAGCAAGAAACGCAAGCCTTGTCGGCATACATGGCACTAGCTACAAAGTTGAGTGAAGGCCGCCAACTGGCCGCCGCTAAATTAAGTACAAAAATTAGTGCAGAAATGCAACGTTTATCCTTAAGCGGCGGCAAATTTGAAGTTGTGCTTATTCAGCCAGAAAAAGACAAAAACACGCCCAATGCAAACGGCCTAGAGCAAGTGGAGTTTTTGGTTGCAGGCCACGCCGGCGTTGTTGCAAGGTCTCTGGTTAAAGCCGCGTCAGGTGGTGAGTTGTCACGGATTAGTTTGGCCATACGCGTTGTCACCGCACAAAAAGAAAGTATTCCTACCATGATATTCGATGAAGTTGATGTGGGTATTGGTGGCGGCGTAGCAGAGGTAGTAGGGCAGTTGTTAAAGCAATTAGGTGAGTCACAAAGTGTGGGTGGATTAAGTTCGCGTCAAGTGTTAGTGATTACTCACTTGCCGCAAGTAGCCGCATTGGGCGCACACCACCTGCGGGTTAGTAAATCTTTAGTTAACGCGCAAACGCTCAGCACCATCGCAGTGTTAAATCAAGTCGAGCGTGTAGAAGAAATTGCCCGCATGTTGGGGGGTATTGAGATTACAGAAACTACCAGACAACATGCGAAAGAGATGTTAGTTAAGGCTTAGCGCTTCAACCTTTTGAAAGTAGTTTAAAGGCTCATAACTTACGATTTATTGCTTAACTTTTTCTGCAAGGTTGCTCTTTGCACACACCGTAAATTGTTAGTGAATGCTCTTGCATCGTAAAGCCTAATGATTCTGCGGCTTTTTCTTGTCTTTTTTCAATTTCTTCATCGTAGAACTCTTCAACACGGCCACATTTTACGCAGACGATATGGTCATGATGGCCGCCACTATCAAGCTCAAATACGGCTTTGCCGCTTTCAAAGTGATGCCGAATAAGTAAGCCAGCTTGTTCAAATTGCGTAAGCACACGATAAACCGTGGCTAAGCCTACATCATCTCCTGAATTCAACATGACTTTATAAATATCTTCGGCAGATAAATGGCGTTCTTTGCTGTTTTCAAACAGGCTTAATACTTTTAATCTAGGCAGCGTGGCTTTAAGACCCGCATTTTTTAAATCTTTTTGATCTTGCATAATGGTTTGCTCTTAAATATAGTTGTTTGCCACAATAAGCAATGACAGTGTTTTGGTTGGCGATGTACGTGTTATATTAACGCTAATTCAAACTAAAGTCATGATATGCGTTACTTCCTAATTTTATTAGCTGCTTTATGCGCGTCTTGCGGCACTGCTTTACCTACGATTAAGCCTTATAAGCTTGATGTGCAACAAGGCAATGTGGTGACCTCTAAAATGTTATTGCAATTGCGTCCAAGTATGACGAAGTCGCAAGTGCGTTTTATTATGGGCACACCGCTTATTCAAGATAGTTTTCACGGTAATCGCTGGGATTATGTGTATCAAATGCGCGAAAGCGGCAAAATTACAGAACAACGTCGCGTGATTTTAGATTTTGAAAATGATGTGTTAAAAACAGTCCGTGGTGATGTTATTCCTGCTGTTGGTGATAAATCATCAACAGATGAAAACATAGGCACCCGCACCGTCAAAGCTGTCGCCAAGCCAGAAGAAAAAAGCTTGATCAGTAAACTTAAATTCTGGGAAAAAGACGAAGCTGAACTTGCTCAAGATGCTGCGGCAGTAAAGGCTAAAATAGAAGCCGACGAAATAGCAAAAAAATCAGTGAGTATCACTAAAGAAAATGTTACTGCAGAACTTGTAGCGCCTGCTGAGCAGCCATCTATGATGGCTGTACCATTGGATGTTACACCATTAGTAGAAGCGCCGGCCGCTGCCGCTAATGTGCCGGTTTCCAGTGCTGTGATCGTTTCAGCGCCTTCGGCTGCCGCTGCCGCTCCAGAAGTTAAAGCACCCGTCGTTCAAACACCAGTCGTTCAAACACCTGATGTTCAAGCGGTTGTAGTCACACAAGCCATAACAGCCGCCTTACCAGCAACGCCGCCGCCTTATGATTCTCAATCTGGAATGAAGTTTGACCGAGCATTAAGGCTTGCATCTGAGGATTTAGAGCCGGCAGCGCAGCCTACGCTAATGCCGCGTGCCGGCAATAAAACAGCGCCTAAACCTAAAGATTTACCAGCAGAAAGCTCGCCAAGTTTCTTTGATAAAATGCTGGAAAAAATTGGTTTCTAAAATTGATCCAGTCAATCTTAATTTAGAAAATCTAAATTAAGAAAAGCAAGTAAATGTTAAATATATAGGTATTAAAGTAATGGTAAATCCGTTAAAAATTGTAATCGCTGGCTGTTCAGGTCGCATGGGTCATGTGTTGTTAGAATGTGTATTTGCAGACGCTGAATTAGTGTTGCATGGTGCTTTAGATCGAGCTGAAAACCCACATTTAGGCCGAGATGCAGGTGAGCAGCTTGGTAAAGTTTCAGATATAAAAGTTACAGACAACATTGATGATGCTTTAAAAAACGCTGATGTGCTGGTTGATTTCACTCGCCCTGAAGCCAGTATGTTGTATTTAGCGGCTTGCCAAAAACATCAAGTAAAGATGATTATTGGCACGACTGGTTTTTCTGCTGAACAAAAACTGGCTATTGAAGCGGCTTCTAAAAATATTGCTATTGTTTTTGCGCCCAACATGAGTGTAGGCGTTACTTTGCTGATTAATCTAGTTCAATCTGCCGCCAAAGTGCTGAATGAAGGGTATGACATCGAGATTATCGAAGCGCATCATCGTCATAAAGTAGATGCGCCATCTGGCACAGCTTTACGTTTAGGCGAAGCGGCAGCAAGCGCGCTTGGTCGTAATTTAGAGGAGTGCGCCGTATATGGCCGTGAAGGCGTTACGGGAGAGCGTGACCCTAGCACTATCGGTTTTGCAACCGTGCGCGGTGGCGATGTTGTGGGCGACCATACGGTTTTATTTGCGGGCATTGGTGAGCGTGTTGAGTTAACCCATAAAGCCAGCAGTCGTGCTACGTTTGCTTTGGGAGCATTGCGTGCTGCTAAATTTTTGAATGATAGAAATGCTGGTTTGTTCGATATGCAAGATGTATTAAGCTTGCGTTAATATTAAGCACATAGGGTGGTTTTAGCATGCAAACTAAAAGCCACTTCTTTTAAAGCTATTTTTTTATGGTTGTTCTCAGTTTGGCGCTTGCAGAGGTTATTTTAGCGCGAGTTTACTGGAAAAATTACATGATAAGCAGCTAGCAAAAATGTCAGATTAGATTTACTTTAGAGGCTTCTGTATTGTGTAAACAATACTAAAGTTAATTCTAAAAGCGCTTAATTTTATTGAATATACATGGCCTGTGAGGCCCGTCCCTATTGCCTCGCAGAGCATCTATTTTAAGTATTTTATACGATGTTTAAACCAGCAGTAACAAATGCTCACGCTCCCAAGAGCTAATCACCCGATTATAAGTACCATATTCCAGCTCTTTTACCGCGCAGAACGCATCTACAAATTTTGACCCTAACAGTTCGTGCATAGGTGCGCAGTTTCGCAATAACTTAATTGCATCTTCTAAATGATGTGGCAGATCGTGCGCCATATTCCATGCGCTTGTGGTAAGTGGTTCAGCTGGCTGTGTTGCCTCAATCATGCCTTGGTAGCCACAGGCTAATGTGGCGGCAATCGCTAAGTAAGCATTTACATCAACACCAGGTACGCGATTTTCTACTCGCCTTGCATCGGCTGCTGAGTTCGGCACGCGAATGCCGCAGGTGCGGTTGTCGTAACCCCAGCTGACATTAGTTGGCGCAGACATAAATGGCGCAAGCCTGCGGTAAGAGTTTACATACGGCGCAAACATCGGCATTACTTGCGGAATGTATTTTTGTAAACCTGCAATGTAGTGAAAGAATTCTGGATTGGCCGTACCGTCAGCTTTACTGAATATATTTTGACCGTCGGCATCGATAATGCTTTGGTGTATATGCATCGCGCTACCAGGTTCAGCTTCCATCGGCTTTGCCATAAATGTGGCGAAAATGCCGTGGCGTAGTGCGGTTTCACGCACGGTACGTTTGAATAAAAATACGCGATCGGCAAGTTCTAGCGGGTCGCCATGCGTAAAATTAATTTCCATTTGGCCTGCACCAGCTTCGTGAATCAGGGTTTCAACGCCTAGTCGATGTACATCGCAAAACTTCGATAGCTCCATGAAAAATGGGTCAAAATCATTCACAGCATCAACAGAATAACTTTGCCTACCTGCTTCTGGCTTGCCTGTGCGGCCAATTGGTGGTTGCAAAGGTTCGTGCGGATTTTGTTGGCGTGCAACTAAATAGAATTCCATTTCAGGCGCAACTACTGGGCGCCAACCGCGTTTGGTGTAAAGATCAATCACACGGCGCAATACTGCGCGAGGTGATAATGCTACCGGCGAACCATCCCACTCAAAGCAATCGTGAATCACAACTGCAACAGGTTCGGCCGCCCAAGGTACTACTCTAAAAGTAGAAATATCTGGTTTGCAGACCATGTCAGGATCAGTATCGCCTACGTATGGACCGTTGTCAGGTTGCTGACCGTTGACTGTGTTGAGTAAAACACTTTTGGGTAAGCGCATTTCACCAGCGCTTAAAAATAAATCTTTAGGCAATATTTTACCGCGTGCAATGCCTGTCATGTCAGGAATCACACACTCTACTTCATGAATATGGTGCGTCGCGATGAGATCTGAAATAGATTTATTCATGGTTGCCCTTTTGGTTTGTATTTTTCTTTTTGCAATTGTTATTGAAAAAACCTATTTGCATTGTAACGTTGAAATGTCGGTTGGTTTTCGCTATAATTCGTTAATTCTGAAGCGGGAAGAGTATAAAAACTCATCCCGTTTTGCGTATCTGTCATCCGTTCATGGGTGGCCTAATAGCAGAACATTAATTAACGCTGTAAAACAAGGAGTTATCGTGTCACAAAACCTGCCCGCCATACTCGTACTTGCAGATGGAACTGTGTTTCGTGGTACATCAATTGGCGCTGCTGGCAATGCTGCTACAGGCCAAACAGTCGGTGAAGTGGTATTTAACACCTCAATGACTGGCTACCAAGAAATACTCACAGATCCATCATACACCAAACAAATCGTAACGCTTACGTATCCGCACATCGGTAATTATGGGGTGAATCTTGAAGATGTTGAGTCTGGCCAGGTATGTGCCAGTGGTCTGATTATTCGCGATTTGCCGCTTACCCATAGTAATTTTAGAAACTCACAATCATTGGCTGAATATTTGGTCGCTAATAATGTGGTTGCGATTGCTGATATTGATACCCGTAAATTAACCCGTATTTTGCGCGAAAAAGGTGCGCAAGCTGGGGCTATTGTTGCCGGTGAGGCTGATGAAGCTAAAGCAATCGCATTGGCTCATAGCCTGATTGCTGGCTTTCCAGGCTTATCTGGTATGGATTTAGCAAAAGTCGTGACTTGCGATAAGCCTTACGAGTTTACCGAAGGTGAGTGGGCATTGGGCGAAGGTTTTACAAAAGCGCCAGCGCAGCAGTTTCATGTGGTTGCTTATGATTACGGTGTAAAGCGTAATATCTTACGTATGTTAGTTTCACTTGGTTGCAAGGTAACCGTATTGCCTGCGCAAACTTCAGCAGCTGATGCCTTGGCTTACAAGCCTGACGGCGTGTTTTTATCAAACGGCCCTGGTGATCCAGCACCCTGTGATTACGCCATTACTGCCATTAAAACGATTGTGGATGCAGGTGTGCCAACATTTGGCATTTGCCTGGGTCATCAGCTACTGGCTTTAGCTAGTGATGCTAAAACGCATAAAATGAAATTTGGTCACCATGGTGCAAATCATCCGGTGCAAGATGTTGAGTCTAAACGTGTTTACATCACCAGCCAAAATCATGGCTTTGCGGTTGATGCAACAACGTTGCCAGCTAATATTAAAACGACGCATGTTTCATTGTTTGATGGCAGTTTACAAGGCATTGTACGTACCGATAAACCTGCGTTTAGCTTTCAAGGTCACCCTGAAGCGAGCCCTGGTCCAACTGAAATGAGTTATTTGTTCGATCGCTTCATTAGCATGATGCAAGCAGCAAAAACAGAACAAGGAAAGGCAAGCTAATGGCAAAACGTACAGACATTAAATCTATTCTAATTATCGGCGCAGG
>JAYWDO010000055.1:0-6038 GCA_043779795.1 Pseudomonadota bacterium | reverse complement strand
TGTGAGTTCAGATTCAACTACGGAACCCCTAAACAGCAACTGAAAATATTAAAAGAGTGGGCTGATATTTAGTGCTAATCTACTACAGTCCCAAATTTAAAGATGAATCCAACTAATTTTTTGATGAATCTTATGAAACTAAAAAAATATTGCAGGTGCTCGATGCGGTTATCTTTAACGCAACCGAAATAGCCCAGTCAAATATGAGATTATTGTCAGCTCGATATTAATTAAATTGCTTACTTGAGTTGCCAAATAGTGTTGAAATTTATCATGACTAGAATTCAATGCAAATTAATACAAACTTCACTCTGATCAAAATAAAAATGAGAATTCTAAAAAACAAAAAATTTTGGCATACCAGCCAAGATGCTATCTAATGTTAGCTTTGAGCCGCTTAATGTCGGTACTTCCGGCCCATAATAGTCATTCATTTGCGTTATTAGGTTAGTTGCTGGTGAAAGTATCCTTTTAAGCATTCTTGTATGTTAAGGATTGTTCTTTTGCGCTAGTAATCTTTTGAGTTCTTCGCTTACCTTGCCGGCGAGTCTTTTTGCGCTACTTTCTGTGGTGTGCTTATCTAACCAGGATCCCTCCATCTGTACGTAAGCTGTAAATGCCTTGCGATTCGTTTTAACATCGACAAGCAACAGTCTTGGATAGACGAACAAATAGGTAGGCTTCATAGCCACACCTATAACTATGTAATCAGCTCCGCTATCCTTAGCTAGATCTGCCGCAATGTCGGTATGATCAAATAAATAAGTGGCAGACTGTTCAGCCGCTATTGCTTTAATTTGGTCACTCACTGGCACAATTTCTGCGCCATCATCAACGAGCTGCTGTTTAAATGAGATATTGAAATTTAAAATGCGCGCAAGCTCTTCCGGAGGATTAGGTAAGTCTGTGAGGTCGTTAAGTGGAAAGTCCAAAACCATGACCTTGATTCTTGGCCCAGCAAAAGCCGGTTGGGTAAGTAAAGCAATCATGCCGAGAAATAAAAGATATTTCAAAATTAAATTCTTCATAGCCAAAAATCCTTTATTGTAAGTTTATTAACAGGTTAATGTTTCTTAGTAAAAATATACTTACAGGTCTGTATATTTATAACTTAGTTTACCTATTAATTGTGTATAAGCAAGTCATTTGGCGTCTTTATTTGCGTAACCAGTTAGTTATCTTAGATATTTGAGCATTAATCTCGTCTTAGGTTGCTTATTTGAGAAAGACCAAATCTTTATAAGAAGATGTTTTGAGGGCCTGGCTTAGAAGAAACTGCCAGATTTTTGCTATCTCTATACGATTTCGGTGTTTGAGCCTATTAATCAGCATACGCCAAACGCTCAGAGTATTGCTCAATCCAAAGCTTCAAATTATGTTGCCGATCTCATAAGACGCAAGTAGTATCCAAGTAAAATCAATCAGTTACACTTCAAGCCAACGCCATATCATGCTACTAACTACCTCCCATATGCTGCTAGTTTCTACACAAATTTACGCATAAGTTGCAATCATGCTGTGACCCGCAAATTTGCTTGGTTGTGAGTTAGCAAATTTATTATCCTGTTCAATCAAGATTAAAATATGTCACTCAGGTTAGAGAATAACCCATCGCCCTGTAACCCTTCATTCGCTTATCGAACATGCGCATAAGAACAGGTATATTTTCGTCAATGTAATCGTAAATCTGCACCACTTTTTTCCCATCATGTAACCGGTGAAGTCGCCCAGCATATTGCTGCAATGTTCCGCGCCATGAAATCGGCATGGTCAAAAACAAAGTATCCAGTTGCGGGTCGTCAAACCCTTCACCAATCAATTTTCCTGTTGCAATAATCAGCCTTGATGTTCCTGCTGGCAAACTAGTTAGTTTTTCCATTTCAATCCTGCGCTGTTTAATACCCATGCCACCGTATAGAGTAATGATATGCTCCGTGCATCCCTTCAATTGTTCGGCAAGCAGAAATAAGTGGTCTTTTCTTTCGGTGAGTACGAGCGGCGAACGTCCAGATGCTAAGGCAGCTTTTACATCCTGAACAATTAGCTGATTACGCTCGGCTGATTGAGCAAGATATGCATAGATTTCATGAATGGCTTCGGCTTCTGCTGGTAGCTTGAAACCTGTCTTTTGTGGAGACACCACATGATCAAAAGGTCGATGCTGATGCCTTTCCTTAGCATGGTAGCGAATTGGGCCGCACTGCATGAATATTATTGGGTGATGACCATCACGACGAATCGGTGTTGCTGTTAGACCCAGCACGTATTTAGCTTTAGTAGATTTGAGTATCTGTTCGAAACTGAAAGCCGAAAGGTGATGGCATTCATCGACAATGATTTGGCCATAATCTGCAATACAATCATCCACCTCGCCCTTACGGTTTAGACTTTGCATCAGCGCAATATCAATAAAACCACCATGCTTACGTTTTCCACCGCCTAATTTTCCAATTTGTTTTTCATCAACATCTAGGAAGCTTGCTAATCTGCTTGCCCATTGGTCCATTAACTGGGTTCTGTGTACCAAAATTAATGTGCTGACTTTACGTGCTGCAATGATAGCTGCGGCTGAAACCGTCTTGCCAAAAGCAGTGGGAGCGCACAAAACACCTGCATCGTGTCTGAGCATTTCTTTTACGGCTGGCATCTGCCCTGACCGCAACTCACCCAAGAAACTCACATCAATCGTTACGCCGCTAAACCGCTCATCTCGAATACTCACATGAATGCCGAGTGATTTCATCAGCGAAATTGCCTCATCTTGGCACCCTCGCGGCAAAGCAATATATTTCTCAAAGTCTTCTGCACAGCCAATCACTCTTGGAATATCAAAGGTAGAAAGCCGCATTTTTTGCGTTTTGTAAAATTCCGGATTCTGAAAGGCGGCTAAACGCACTAATCGATTCATCAGTGCCATTGGCAAACCCTCTTTTGGTATGAAAACCATATTTGCTGACACAATTTCCACCACGGCTGGGAATGGGCCATCAATTGGCTTGTTATCTAATCGCCTAGATGGCGGCTTGGTCCAAGGGTCTTCGATGCCTTCATCAATACTGACAAACTTAACACCCAGTACGCCGCCGTCCATATTCACAGACTGGATCACTCGCTCTGCAGACTTTAAGTCTACTCGTTGAACATGAGCCAGATAACCCCACTGATCTTGGTAAGGCTGTAACAACTCATCAACAAAGACACTGCAGCCGTTTTCTCTTGGGGACTTTTGCAATGGTAATGCAATCAGATTACCAAAGCCTCCCTTCGGCATGGTGTCTTGGTTAGGAAATAATCGATCATAAGATTTAAGGTGCAGCAAGCGCTCATTATCACATGTCAGTGTGATCAAAGCACTGCCCAGCCGTCTAGCCGTTGCTGCTAACATTGGCTGGGTAAAGAAAATCCATACATGTGCACCATCCCCTGACCTTGAGATTTCAATACTGGCGTGAATTCCGTTAAATTTAGCCGTGCGTGCAAAAGCAGTTGCATCTTCTTGCCAGTGGTCACCATCAAAATCTGCCGCCAAAAACCAACAAGTCTCATCGGTCAATAAAGGATACGTGCCGATGGTCTTTTTACCACTCAGATGATAATAGATAGCTTGGTCATTAATGCTGAGCAGCTTTCTGTTATTGCAGTCGCTACATTTAACTCGCGGTTTGTCGCACACACCTGATAGCCATTCGTTGTCACAGGCAGGCGCATAACCAGCACGACCGTTCTTAGAATCCCAGCGCACAGAATAAACATCCTCTCTGCCTTTGAACAGTGAGCGAAACAGCTGAATTTTAGCGTCGATGGAAAGCTCTGGTGTTGCTTTCGCCTGATGGGAGGGCTTGACTGGAACTGCTTTGTTATTAGGTTCAGATGTTGTTGTATGAGAGGATTTTGGTTCTAAACCTAATTGGTTGCGCAAGGATGCATTCTCCTCACGTAACTTTTGACATTCATCTTCAAGTTGAGCAATGCGAATTTGCATATAGTGATTGGCTATGAATAAAAACTTCAATTATGCTAATGGTACAGTAAACTAAGCTTAAATTAATTTGAAAACTCAAGTCTTACTGCGTTAATATTAATCATGAAAAAAGCTTTAAAAAATTCAGTAAAGGTTGTCTCATTGCCAGCAAATACGGACTTACAGTCTTTAGCCAATCTGTTTCCAAGACCTAACATCAACACCATTTCTCGTCATGTTCTCGCTGCCACCATAAACCAATTGCGGCGTTAATGCTGCATCACCAGCGATTTTCATCCACTTGTTGATGCCTGCCAGAAAGTCAGAGTTGAAAGTCTGACCAGACTTAATCTCCATCGGCATCAGCTTTTCACCTTGTTCAATCACGACATCAACCTCATCTCCAGTATTGTTCCGCCAGAAATACAGATTTGATGCCAAGCCTTGGTTGTATCTCTGCTTTAATAATTCGCTCACCACGAGGTTCTCAAACAGCGAGCCACGTGCAGAATGAATCGACAGGTGTTCAGCATCACGAATGCCCAACAGGAATGCAGCCAGGCCGGTATCATGAAAGTAGAGTTTCGGCGTCTTGACTAGGCGCTTACCGAAGTTCTGATGGTGCGGCTGGAGCAGGAACACTACATAGCCGGCCTCAAGAACTGACAGCCAGCTACGAATCGTGTTATGCGAAACTCCGCAGTCAGTTGCCAAGCTGGACATATTGATAAGCTGTCCGACACGAGCAGCACACATCTTGATAAAGCGTTGGAACAAACTCAGATTCTGCACTTCCACGACCTGACGCACATCTCGCTCGATATAGGTCATGACATAGTTGGCAAACCACTTTTCTGGTGCCAGATTACGATCATAAATGGGTGGATACATGCCACGCCAAAGGACATCATCCAGACCCAAAATGGGTACATTCGCTGCCTGCAGTTCCTGTAATGAAAACGGTAGCAGTTGAATAAGCCCGACGCGCCCAGCCAGTGTTTGCGTGATATTCGACATCAGGCCGAATTGCTGTGATCCAGTCAGCACAAACAATCCCATTCGCTTCTCAGCGTCGACGCGCGTCTGCAGGTAGGAGAATAGATTCGGGCAGCGCTGGGCTTCATCGAGGATAGCACCATCAGGAAAGCGAGCAAGAAATCCGCGAGGATCCTGGTCAGCAAACTCGCGCTCATCAAGGTCCTCTAACGACACATAGCGCTTGTCAGGGAAGGTGGATTGGGCGAGCGTGGTTTTACCAGCCTGACGCGGCCCAGTGATGGCTAGGATAGGATAGCCCTTAGCAAGGTCTAAAAGTACCACTTCAGCTTGACGTTTAATCATTTCTTACAAATCGTAAATTATATTTACAGATTGTAAGGTAACGGCGATTAATGTCAAGACTGATTTCTAGTGGGATGTTGATACCAATCATAGAATACGGATACCTTTAATTTCCAGTATATGAACCAAGCAATGTACTAGTCATCGGCATATTTTGTTCTACGCAGCTTCCTGATTTTATTCAGCTGAGATTCTGTTAATGGGCTATTAGTTAACCAATAGGGTTGCTCTCTGCATCTTAATCGCACAAAATATTAATCAGTTTGACAATGACAACTTATATGGCGGAGTCATATAATTACCCTATGAAGAATCCACATAAAGAGCGCCTTTATCACCGCATGAGGCAATACCATCGTCACCATCAATGGCGGTTGGGCAACGACGGACTATTCATTCCGCATGCGTACCCCAAGCTCCTAAATCTGTCCTGGTGGGATGATGTGGGCTTTATTTTGAATGAGCGTCGTATCATGGTTTGGTGGATGCATCCGCGCATGAAATATACTGATGCTATCAATGATCTGGCTTGGCAAGAAGCTGGCGATCCACCGTTACATGGTGCCGATCTATTTGAACACAGCGAAAAACAATGGAAGAAAGTTGGGCGTTCACGAAAGAAAGTGATTTCTTATGTGACACGTCAGACACCAGATGCTCAATGGGCTTACTACGACAAACTGAACAGCATCGAAATGCGCATGCAATCCGAAGGCATTGATTTAGTTATTCGTCC
>JAYWDO010000054.1:0-6078 GCA_043779795.1 Pseudomonadota bacterium | reverse complement strand
TTGGCTTTATCCGCATGAGCTTCAAAGGTTAGTAGCAAAAAACAGCTGGCAAATAGCACTAGAAACTTGTTGAACATTACGCTGACTGACAATTGCTTGATTGTAGATGGCATGGCTAATCTCATGGTTGAACTGTTACTTGATCGGGCGCTTGAATTGATGAAGCCTCGGCTGAGTTATTCAACGCTACTTGCTTAAGTTCCCGCTCAAAAGTTAGGATGGGTGTATTGATTGCCACAGTCCAACCTCCACCCATTGCACGATATAGCGAAACCCAAGCAAGTGCTTGCTCATTTTTTAATATATATACGTTGCTATGCGCTAGAAAGCTTGCTCTACGTGCTTCTTCTAACTCAAACAAATTGGCCAAGTTGGCTTTATAACGTGATTGAGTAGCTGCTAATGATATGTCAAATCCATCTGTAGCTTTGTTGACATCATCAAGGCGTAATACAGCGCTGTTTAATGTGGCCATGGCTTCTTCAACTTCTCTCACCGCATTCCGTGCAACGCTTTCATAAGTGCTTTTTGCAGCTTCGTACTGCGCTTTAGCCGCACTTAAATTAGCCGCACGAACGCCAGCATCAAAAATCGGCAAAGACACCTCTATTGGCCCAATTGACCAAGCTAAACCATCTAAAGTAGTGTGGCGTTTATCGGGCTGTAATTTACGTGAATATGAGTCGTATACTAAACCTATATTGCCGGCTAAACTTAAGCGTGGATAGCGTTGCGCTTCGTTAAGTGTGATTTCAAAGCTGGAGGCGTCTACATTACGTTCGGCATTTAGCACATCAGGGCGCTGTGCAAGTAACTTGGCTGGAATTTCGCTCACTTCAATACCGACAGGCATAGGCATTACACCAGTATTCTTAGCTAAAAGCTCTTTTAAATCAGCTTCTGGTATTGCCGTGAGTGCTACTAAGCTTTTGATGATTAAAGTACATTGCAATGCTTGTTTTTTGAGCTGATTAGCCGCTTCTGAAGCTTGCGCAAGAGATTGGCTAGCACTTGCTGGCGCTAAAAAACCTGCTTTAGCGGTTAAGTCAGATAAACGTGCGGTCTCATTGCTTGAGTCCGCATTTTGTTTAGCGACATTGCTTAAGTTCTCGCATAAACGATAGTTGATATATTGGTTGGCTGTTTGCGCAGCAACAATCACTCTGGCCTCATGCCACAAGGCATTAGTACCTGCTAATTTAGCGCTTTCTTCATTTTGTTCGGCTTTATTCTTACCCCAAACATCTAGCTCCCAACTTGCATTAGCACTAATACTTGCGCTGTTTGAAGCTGGAAATGAAATGCCTCTAGTGGATACTTGGCCGCTTTTGCTGCGACTTGCGCTAGCTTCGACTGTAACTGCTGGTAATAGTTGAGCGTCTGCAATTGTTAGCGAGGTTTGCGCGGCAATAACTCTAGCCTTTGCACTTTCAATATCAGGGCTTATTTTTTGCGCGGTTTCAATCAGTTGCAACAGTGTGGGGTCATTGAATTGTTGCCACCAATTTTTTAGGCCACTCAGTTTCCCGTCATGTGGTTGCGTGGAAGGAAGTGGTTCAATCCAGCTATTAGGTGGAGTGCTTGGTTTAAAGGTTTTAATATTGGACAAGCTGCAGCCAGAAAGCCCTAGCAGGCTGAAAAGAGCATAGCAAATTAAATGTCGTTTGTTAAATATCATACTTAAATTTTTGATTTTTTCTTCTAAGTATTACGGACAGTTTGAAAAATTTAAACAGCATTGTAACGCGAAGGTGGTTAATGAGTATGACTAAATGACTAAATGACTCATTGACACCCTAGTTATTAAAATAACTAGGGTGTCGACTTTTAGATTTACTGATAAATAGGAGGGCTGTTTGATTTACGTTAAAGCATCAAGTTTTTTTAGCATCTAGCGTTTCCCATTTGGCGAGTAAACTTTCTAGCAAATTTTCAATTTCAATGAGTCTTGTTTGCAGAGTTTTAACTTTTTCAGCCTGTGTTTTATAAATGTCATTATCTGCAAGTTGTGTGTTGATATTGGTTTGCTCTGCTTCAAGCTTTTCAATCTGAGCAGGTATCTCATCTAGCTCTTTTTGTTCTTTAAAGCTTAATTTAGTTGCCGCTTTCACTTGCGTCGTTGTGTTTTGTTTGGCTTTGACTGATTGTGTTAAATCAGCTAAACGTTTGTCTTCAGCGCGACCTTCTTGCAGGCGTTGCTGGGTAAAGCGTTGCCAGTCATCGTAACCACCACCAAATTCAGTCAGCACGCCATTACCTTCAAATGCAATCACTTGGGTGACAGTATTCTCTAAGAATGCGCGATCATGGCTGACTAAGAACAGTGTGCCGGCAAACTCTTGTAGCAAGCTTTCTAATAGTTCCAGCGTATCAATATCTAAGTCATTGGTTGGCTCATCTAGCACTAATACATTGGCTGGGCGTGCAAATAGACGCGCTAGGAGTAAACGGTTGCGTTCACCACCAGAGAGTGATTTAACCGGTGAGCGTGAGCGTTGTGGTGGGAATAAAAAGTCTTCCAGATAGCTGATGACATGCTTACGCTCATTACCGATCTCTACGAAATCTGAACCTGGACTAATGGTATCAACCAAGGTCGCTTCTTCATCTAACTGCTCGCGCATTTGGTCAAAATAAGCTACATTGATTTTAGTGCCGCGTTGAATATCACCACTATCAGCTTCAATATCACCCAAAATAAGTTTAAGTAGGGTGGTTTTACCAATGCCGTTAGGGCCTAATAAACCAATTTTGTCACCGCGTAAAATACGTGTGCTAAAGCCCTTAATCAGCGTTCTATCGCCGTAGGATTTAACTACGTTTTCAAGTTCAGCCACCAACTTACCGCTGCGTTCGCCGCTATCCAGATTGAGTTTAACGCTGCCTTGACGTTCTCGCCGTGCTGCGCGGTCTAGCCGTAAAGATTCTAATCTGCGGACACGGCCTTCATTGCGGGTGCGTCGCGCTTTAATGCCTTGGCGTATCCAAACCTCTTCTTGGGCTAAAAACTTATCAAATTTAGCTGCGTGCACTTCTTCTACTGCTGCCAGCTCTTCTTTTTTTACTTGATATTCTGTGTAAGTGCCAATAAAATCTGTGAGTATTCCACGATCCAATTCTGTAATGCGCGTGGCTAATCTATCCAAAAAACGTCTGTCATGTGTGATAAATAATACGCTGCCATTAAAGCCTAATAATAAATCTTCTAGCCATTCAATCGCCTCCAAATCCAAATGGTTGGTTGGCTCATCCAGTAATAATACTTCTGGCTCGGCTACCAATGCACGACCTAGTGCCACACGTTTGCGCCAACCGCCAGAGAGCGTTGAAACTAGCGCATCAGCCTCTAGCTTTAAACGACTTAATACGTTTTCAACGCGGGATTGTGCTGCCCAGCCGTTTTGCGTATCCAAATCATGTTGCAGGTTTTGCATTTGGGTCATTAGCGCATCAATATCTGCATCTGGCATGCCCATATCGTGCGTTACTTGGTGGTAGTCAAGAATTGTCTGCTGTAGTGAACCCAGGCCTTCAGAAACAGCTTCAAATACAGTATGTGTGGTATCCAATTCTGGTTCTTGCGGCACATAAACAACACGCGTATTAGGCGCACGCCACACCGTACCATCATCTAGTTTAAGAGTACCAGCAATGGCTTTTAACAAGCTTGATTTACCTGCACCGTTACGTCCAATTAAACCTACACGTTCGCCTGCATCTAATTGAAAAGAGGCATGATCGAGCAGGGCATGGTGCCCAAAAGCCAAGCTGGCGTTGTCTAATGTGATAAATGGCATGATTGCTACTCTCTGTCTATTTTATAATTTGATAAGGTGTTAATTTAGATGTTGATTGATGCGTTTTTATTCAGCATGGCTTTTATACTCGCCATTTTAGATTTACCAAAGTCTTTACTCACTTCAGTATCTTTATTAAACGGATTGCCAAGGTGTTGCACATCTTCTTTGGGTAATTCTGAAATAAAGCGGCTAGGGTCACATATTTGCATTTCACCGGCACGTTTACGTTTTTTGCACCATGAGATATTCAGTGTTTTTTGCGCACGAGTGATGCCTACATACATTAGCCGACGCTCTTCTTCGATTTTGCTTGGGTCAACTAGGCTTACATCTATGCTTTCACGGTGCGGCAATATGCCTTCTTCGCAACCGATTAAAAATACATGGCCAAACTCTAAGCCTTTTGCTGCATGTAATGTTGATAGCTTAACGGCATCAGGCTCATCATTTTCGCGACCTTCTAGCATGCTCATTAGTGAAACCATTTGCGTCAACTCAAGTAAATTTTTACCTGTGGACTCATTACCAAACTCAGTGTTTGCTTCGCCTTTTTTAGTCAGCCAACCGATAAAATCGAGTACGTTACTCCATTTACTTTCAGCGGCACGCGCTTCTTCACCATCATACAAAAATGCTTCATATTGTATGGTGTTGAGTAAATCGTTAAGTACTTCACCTGCAGGATCAAGTACTGCGCGATATTGTAGCTTATTGATGTATTGGCAAAAATTCAATAAGTCATCCAGCTGCTTATTGCCTACATCATTTTGAAAAGCTTGCTCAAACGCGGCAGCAAACAATGAAATTTTGTGTGCACTAGCAAATTCACCAAGGCGTTCGAGCGTGGTGTTGCCTATGCCTTTTTTAGGGGTGGTTGCTGCTCGAATGAAAGCAGGATCGTCATCTTCATTGGCGATTAAACGTAAGTAGCTGATTAAATCTTTAATCTCGGTCTTATCAAAAAATGATTGACCACCAGAGACCGTGTAAGGAATTTTATGGTTGCGTAAATATTGTTCAAAAATACGCGCTTGGTGATTGCCTCGGTACAGAATCGCGTAATCAAGAAACTTGGTGCGGTGCTCAAATTTATGCGCTTGCAGTTTCATGATGACAGACTCGGCTTCAGCTTCTTCGCTCTGCGCGGCAGATACTTGAATTAAATCGCCTGTGCCTAAATCGCTCCATAATTTCTTGTCAAACAACTTTGGGTTATTGCTAATCACTGCGTTGGCCGCACGTAAAATACGAATCGTAGAACGGTAGTTTTGTTCTAATTTAATGACTTTTAGTTTGCTAAAATCCGTAGTTAATTGATGTAAGTTTTGTACATCTGCGCCCCGCCAGCCATAGATGGCTTGGTCATCATCACCCACCGCAGTAAATTGGCCGCGCACGCCAGTGAGCATTTTAATGAGTTTATATTGGCATGCGTTGGTATCCTGATATTCATCTACCAGTAAGTACTGCAACTTGCGTTGCCATTTATTTAGCGCTTCATCATGCTGTTCAAACAGCTCAACAGGTAGCTTGATTAAATCATCAAAATCTACCGCCTGATAAGCTTTAAGTGTTTGCTGGTAAAGTTGATATACCTTAGCCGCCGCGTGCGTCAGCTCTTCATCTGCCTGCGCTTTAGCTTGGTCTGCATTGATAAATGCATTTTTCCAAGCGGAAATCTGCCATTGTGTTTTGCGTAATAATTGCTTATCTGTGGTGACTAAAATATCTGCCACAATTTTAAAAGTATCTGATGAATCTAAAATTGAGAATTGCGGTTTATAACCAAGTAGCGCTGCTTCAGCGCGTAACATCTGTAATCCAAGCGAGTGAAATGTTGCAATGGTCAGCCCTTTGGTGCTTTTACCCTGCATCAGCTTGCCTACGCGTTCCTGCATCTCTCTCGCGGCTTTGTTGGTAAAGGTAATCGCGGCGATTTCTTTAGGTGAATAGCCGGCTTCGTCAATCAAATAACTGATTTTCTGAGTAATTACACGTGTTTTTCCACTGCCAGCACCAGCCAGCACCAATAGAGGACCATCTAGGTATTTAACTGCCTCGCGCTGTGGTGTATTCAGGGTGTTTAGCATGCGTTACTTCATAATTGTTTGATGATTTAGCGTAAAACTTAAGCGTCAGATTTTAGCGTTTAAGGGCGTAACTAGCTATCTAATCTTGTCTATTCAATGGTATTGATCAAACCATGCCATAATCTGGCTTTAAAATATATCATTTATCATCAAGCATGCACTGAATTAAAGGAACACCATGAGATCCA
>JAYWDO010000053.1:0-6197 GCA_043779795.1 Pseudomonadota bacterium | reverse complement strand
ACTAAAGGTTGCACTGCAGTATTAGATGGCATTAGCCGCCATTTTTTACAATATAGATTATCTTTTAAGTAAGCAATCATCATGCGTAAATGTGCACGCAAGTCATCACCCTGCTCAATCAAGCGGACCGATGCAGAGAGCGTGGCAGATAATGCTGGTGGCGCTGGCGTTGAATACACATAACTTTTCGCAGTTTGAATCAAATAGTCGATAACCACTTGCTCACCCGCCACAAAAGCACCTGCTACCCCAGCCGCTTTACCTAAAGTTGCCATCACAATAATACGTGGTGACTTTAAGTTAAAATAATTCAGTGAGCCTTCACCATGCTCGCCCAGCACACCAAAACCATGCGCATCATCCACATATAAGTAAGCATCATACTTCTCACAAAGTGCCAAATATTCTGGTAAGGGTGCAATATCACCATCCATACTAAATACCGCATCAACAGCAATCATTTTATGTTTTGCGTTACTGGCTTTGAGTAGCGCTTCTAAAGCGACAACATCGTTATGTGGAAAGCGGTTAAATTCAGCCAGTGAAAAATATGCACCATCGTTTAAGCATGCATGATTAAGTTTATCGGCAAAAATTGCATCATTACGCCCCATCAACGCGCCTAGTACGCCGATATTTGCCATGTAGCCGGTAGAAAACAATAGTGCTGCGGGTAGCTTTACAAACTTTGCTAGCTGCTTTTCTAAATTGTCATGGTGACGATGATGCCCAGTGATTAAATTTGACGCACCACTACCTACGCCTGAGTCGCCAGCCGCACGTTGCATTGCGGCTATCAGTTCCGAATGATTGGCTAACCCTAAATAATCGTTACTGCAAAACGATAAAAAATGTTTGTCGTTAGCCACAATATGCTCGGCCTGTGGCGAGTCTAATAGGCGACGCTGGCGGAGTAAGCCATCCGCTTTACGTTTTTCAAGTTCTAGTTTTAAGCTATTTAGCATGAGATATATGGTTTTAGGTAGGATCGATATTTATATCGCGAATGCAGTGTGGCAAATAACCACCATCTCATTCGCGATTTAAAAATCGCTCCTACCAATTAGTGTTAGATTTTGTTAATACCTAGTCTATCGAATAGATTTTTGTCGGTTGATGCCTCAGGGTTAGCCGTAGTTAACAATTTTTCACCATAAAAAATACTATTTGCGCCAGCTAAAAAGCACATTGCCTGTATACCTTCGCTCATACTTTGGCGCCCGGCCGACAAACGAACATAGCTATTTGGCATGGTAATACGTGCTGCCGCAATGGTGCGCACAAACTCAAATGGATCCAACTCTTCAGTGCCATGCAAAGGCGTACCTTCAACTTGCGTAAGCAGATTGATCGGCACACTTTCTGGTGGACGCTCCATGTTTGCAAGCTGCGCCAACAAACCAGCACGCTGATTACGTGATTCGCCCATGCCAATAATGCCGCCACTGCATACATTAATATCGACACTACGCACACGGTCTAGCGTATCAAGACGGTCTTGGTAGGTGCGTGTAGTAATCACTTCGCCATAAAACTCTGGCGCTGTGTCTAGGTTGTGATTGTAATAATCTAAGCCTGCATCTTTCAACTGCTCGGCTTGGCCTTCTTTTAGCATGCCTAATGTTGCACAAGTTTCTAAACCCATCGCTTTTACTTCAGCAATCATTTTTAGCACAGGTTCTAAATCGCGCTGTTTTGGGCCACGCCAAGCGGCACCCATACAGAATCGGCTTGCACCATTGTCTTTAGCTTCTTGCGCGGCGGCTATCACGTCATCTAACTTCATCAGCGGCTCACTTTCAACCTCGGTATGATAACGCGCAGCTTGTGGGCAATAGCCACAATCTTCAGAACAACCACCTGTTTTAATGGAAAGTAGAGTACTCACTTGTACCGCATTAGGATTGAAATTTGCACGATGCACGGTTTGCGCCTGATACATTAAATCACTGAAAGGTAACTCAAATAATGCGGCAATCTCATCAACACTCCAACGGTTCACAGTTGCACCGTGACTGTGCGTGTGACTATGATTATGTGTGTCACACGATGTTTCAGCATGAGAATGCGTTAAACTTGCTTTAAGATTATCAGTATTAATGATTGATTGTGTTGCAGATTCAAGCATTTGCAGTTCCTTTATAGTAGCTTGCGCGGTCACTTAAGTTATTTAATGATTATTTAGCGCGCATGTATTAACTTGATTTATATGGGGATTATACCTTGTCAATGAAATGTAACGCAAATTTTGAACATTAGATTAATATTTAATCAAATTTTCCAATCCCGCTTATCCAAGCCATTCGCCAAGCAATATTGTTTGCTATGTGCAGCGCATGATGGTGGCGAGCTGGGCCTGTGTGATGCCTGCCATAAAAATCTGCCATGGCACACCGCGCCACAATGCCCACAATGCGGCTTAACCTCTAACGGTTTAACGTGTGGTAGCTGCCTAAACTCACCGCCGTATTTTGACGCCACTTACAGCTTATTTACTTACGATTTTCCTGTAGATAGCTTATTGCAGCATTACAAATATAAAAACATGCTGCATTTAGCCAAAACTTTTGCAAGCATGCTACATACACATAAAAGCCTTCGAATCACGCACTCACAAATCAGATTGATTTAATTATTCCGATGCCAATGCACAACGCCAGACTCAAAGAACGCGGCTTTAATCAAGCCTTGGAATTAGCACGCATTATTAGTAAAAGCAGACAAATAAAACTAGATTACACCTCATGCGAGCGGATAAGACTCACGCCACCACAAGCAAGCTTGCCACTTAAAGAGCGCATTAAAAATATACGCGGTGTATTTAGTTGCCAACAAAACTTACACAACTTAAACATCGCGATAGTAGACGATGTGATGACAACAGGTGCGAGCTTGAATGAATTGGCAAAAACATTGAAAGAAGCAGGCGCGGCGCATGTAGAATGCTGGGTAATTGCAAGAACTTTACCTAAACTTTATAATTGAATCTTCTACTAAAGCCTATGTTTACTATCGTTTTATTTGAACCTGAGATACCGCCAAATACTGGTAATATAATAAGGCTCTGTGCCAATACTGGCGCAAACCTGCACTTAGTCAAACCGCTAGGATTTACGCTAGAAGACAAGCAGCTTAAACGTGCAGGACTAGATTATCACGAATATGCAAGTTTAAAAGTGCATGAAAACTGGCATGATTGTAAAGCTGCACTGGCAGGTAACCGTATGTTTGCCATCACCACCAAAGGCAGTACTCAGCATAGCGACATTAAATTCAAAGCGGGTGATGTGTTTGTATTTGGCCCTGAAACGCGCGGCTTGCCTGAAGATATTCGTAGTGAGTTCACGGCAGAACATAGATTGCGTTTACCTATGCTACCTGACAGTAGGAGCTTGAATTTATCAAACTCTGCGGCCATTTTACTCTATGAGGCTTGGCGGCAAATTGGGTTTGAAGGCGGTAGTTGAGTAATGAGCGTGCTAGATTTTTATCAAACGATAGCGTATCAATGCTGACAGCGGTGAGTCGCAGGCCTAAAAATTCAGCATCTAAGCCCAACTTAGGCACTCATAATAAAGTTGCGGCACAGCATAACTACAAAGATGTGTTTAGAGGCCTTCTGATTTTTGCTCACGCCCTAGTAAATCCATTACAGCTTCTTGCGCACTTTTACCATTAGATAATGCTTCATTGACTTCATAGGTAATCGGCATATCAACGCCTATGCTATTGGCGCGGCGCATGACCTCTGCGGTAGTATTCACGCCTTCTGCCACATGGCCTAAGCCTTCTAGAATATCAGCCAAAGATTTTCCGCTGGCTAGCTGCAAGCCAACTTCTCGATTTCTAGAATATTGACCTGTGCAAGTTAAAATCAAATCCCCCGCGCCTGCCAAACCCATAAAGGTATCAAGTTTTGCCCCCAATGCTACGCCAAAGCGAGTCATTTCAGCCAAACCACGTGTAATCATGGCGGCACGGGCGTTGTTGCCAAACCCCATTCCATCACTAATACCTGCAGCAATCGCCATCACATTTTTAACCGCACCACCTACTGAAACACCAATCACATCGGTGGTGTGATAAACGCGTAAATTTGCACCGTGTATCAACAAAGCAGCTTCGTTAGAAAAAGCTTCGTCGCTAGCAGCGAGCGTCACTGCAGTAGGTAAGCCGCGGACTAATTCAGCCGCAAAGCTAGGGCCAGATAATGCCCCCCAATGCTGGCCTGTTATTTTTGGATCACCCAGCTCTTCTAAAGCCACTTCGTATGGCAACTTTGCTGACAATGGCTCTAAGCCCTTATTCGCCCAAATAATAGGTAAATTGCAACCAAGTGCTTTGATGTCTTTGAGTATGGCTCTAAAGCCAGCGGTAGGCACAACCGATAAAATTAGATCAGCGCCGTTTAGTGCAGCTTGCAAGTCATCTTCAACTTGCAGGTTATCGTTAAATGTAAAGTCGCCCAAATACAATGGATTAGCGCGCGCTTTGCGCATGCCAGAAACATGCCCGGTATTACGCGCCCACAGCGATACTTGATGACGTTGGCTAATATTCATGGCAAGCGCTGTGCCCCAAGCACCTGCGCCAAGTACGGCTATTTTTGCCATTTAATCGAAACCCCAGATTGATGATATTAAAATATAGCCAGTTGCACCATCACGATGCTTCACTTTAATCCAACCATTATTAAGTTTTAAATCAATGACTTCTAGCGCGACGTCTTTTTCAAGCGTAGCCACTAGCATAGAAGCTGCATCAGCCGCTTGACGCATGTCAGCATTATTAATGCTGACCATAACAATACGTTTGCTTGATAGTTGCTTAGACTCTATCCAGCTAATACTGCCTCGCGCATCACGCACTTTAATCCAGTCGCCTAGATTAACAATAATTTCAACAGGATAATATTGACTAAGCAACAGCACTTTTTTTGCGGCACTAGATGGCGCATCATAGAGTACCGCTTTAGGCACAGCCACAGATCGATACTCTAGCGCAGATACCGAAAGCGGCAGTAGCGCTAGAATTAAACTGCTAAGAAAAGCTTTTTTACTAGTTTGAAACATTAAAATTTAAATATTAAAAGTTAAAAATTAGTGTTTGGCGCTATCTTCTGCCGCTTCAGCTTGTTGTTGTTTTTGTTGCGCAAACAACGCCTCAAAATTGATAGGATTTAATAATACTGGCTGAAAACCAGCGCGGACCACTAAATCAGACACTGTTTCGCGTACGTAAGGGAAAAGAATATTCGGGCAAGTAATACCAACAATCATCTCCATATTTTCTTCAGGCACGTTGCGAATTTGGAAAATACCGGCTTGCGTTACTTCAACCAAAAACACGGTTTTGTCTTCGATTTTCGAAGTTACTGTGACTTTAATCGCCACTTCAAAAACGCCTTCCTCAAGCATTTGAGCAAAATTACCTAATTCAATGCTGACTTGAGGCTGTGTACGATCAGTAAAAATCTGTGGTGCATGTGGGATTTCTAATGATGCATCTTTTACGTAAATTTTTTCAATACTAAAACCAGCTTGTTGTGGTTGTTCTGCTGCTACGTTGTTATCTTCTGTTGCCATGATTTTTCTTTAACTTTCTTTTAAAATTACAATTTTAGTGTAAGGGGTTAATTGAATCTATATTGAGCGAACTAACTGTCATTTTAACAGAATTTAAGCCGCAAGTAGTGGGTCTAAGCCGCCAGCCAAATCTAGCGCACGTAAATCATCAAAACCACCAACATGGTGACTATCGATATAAATTTGTGGCACAGTACGCCGACTTGTTTTCTGCATCATTTCATCGCGTAATTCAGGTTGCAAATCAATACGGATTTTGTTGATGTCTTTAACGCCTTTACTCGCCAGCAAGCGCTCTGCATTCATACAATAAGGGCAATATGCCGAGGTATACATGGTGACTATTGCCATTAAACCGCTCCGTTTTCTGCCGACTTTTCAACCTCAGCTTCAACAACGGTTTCTTTTGCAACCTTTTTACTATCTGCCACTTTTTTCACCGCAGCTTTAGTCACAACCGGCAACTTAGCCTCAACCCATGCACTTAAGCCGCCACGCAGGTTATTCACTTGCGTAAATTCTGCCTTACGCAAAATATCACACGCTTTGGCCGAGCGCATGCCACGCTGACAATTCACTAAAATGGTTTTATTTTGATACTTTTTAAGCTCT
>JAYWDO010000052.1:0-2060 GCA_043779795.1 Pseudomonadota bacterium | reverse complement strand
AATCCACTTATGATGGCGTGTTGTATAACGTTGAAGAAATCAAAGAAATGTTAGATGGCAAAATCGATACGCTACATTTTGATGAAGCTTGGTTGCCGCATGCTACTTTTCATGATTTTTATGGTGATTACCATGCGATTGGTGAAGACCGCCCTCGCTGTAAAGAAAGCATGGTATTTTCAACACAATCAACCCATAAATTACTGGCTGGATTGAGCCAAGCGAGCCAAATTTTGGTACAAAATGCTGAAAATAGTCAGCTTGACCGCGATATATTCAATGAAGCCTATTTGATGCACACTTCTACTAGCCCACAATATTCAATCGTTGCGAGTATTGATGTAGCCGCTGCCATGATGGAAGCACCTGGCGGCACGGCCTTAGTTGAAGAAAGCTTAATGGAAGCTTTAGATTTCCGTCGCGCAATGCGTAAAGTGGATGAAGAATGGGGGGCAGACTGGTGGTTTAAAGTTTGGGGTCCAGATGACTTAAGTGAAGAAGGCTTGGAAGAGCGCGATGCTTGGATGCTTAAAGCCAATGAAGCCTGGCATGGCTTTGGTAACTTAGCTGAAAACTTTAATATGTTAGATCCAATTAAGGCGACCATTATTACGCCAGGCTTAGATATTCATGGCGACTTCTCTAATCAATTTGGTATTCCTGCCGCAATTGTGACTAAATACTTAGCAGAGCATGGTGTTATTGTAGAAAAAACTGGCTTATATTCATTCTTTATCATGTTCACCATCGGCATCACCAAAGGTCGCTGGAACACTATGGTAGCCGCGCTTCAGCAATTTAAAGATGACTACGATAAGAACCAGCCATTATGGAAAGTATTGCCTGAGTTCGTACAAAAACAGCCGCGCTACGAAAAATTAGGCTTACGTGATTTATGCAAACAGATTCATGAAGTTTACAAAGCTAATGACGTTGCGCGCTTAACCACTGAGATGTATTTGTCCGACATGGTACCCGCCATGAAACCAACCGATGCATTTGCAAAAATGGCGCATCGCAAAATAGACCGTGTGCCAATTGACAACTTAGAAGGCCGCATTACCGCAGTGCTGTTAACGCCCTATCCACCAGGTATTCCGCTACTAATTCCAGGTGAGCAGTTCAACAAAATAATTGTGAACTATCTAAAATTCGCACGCGAATTTAATGAAAAATTCCCAGGCTTTGAAACCGATAACCACGGTTTAGTGAAACAAATTGTGGATGGCAAAGCGATTTACTATGTAGATTGCGTAGAACAGTAAACTGTACAGTGCAATAAATTGTATAGTGCAGTAATTAGTTTTTGCGGGAATAAGCAATGTAGTTAAAATGTAAACCTTGCGCTGAAGTATGTGCTTCACGTGAGGTTTCTTGCCAATGGTTTAAGTCTACCGCAGGGAAAAATGCATCGCCTGTCACAGCTAAATCAACCTCAGTCACATAAAGTTTGTTAGCAAACTTTAATCCATCCTGATACAACTCAGCGCCACCAATCACAAAAGGTTCTTCATCATTTTGGCATAAGGCGATGGCCGCCTCTAATGAAAGGGCAACCAAGGCACCTTCAAGACTATACTCTTTGTTTCGCGTCACAATGACGGTAGTACGGCCTGGTAACAAGCGTCCTAGCGACTCATAGGTTTTACGACCCATAATAATATGGTGCCCTGTAGTCAATGCCCTAAAGTGTTTAAGATCTTCAGGTAAGTGCCAAGGTAAGGTATTTTTGATGCCAATGACGTTGTTTTGTGCAACAGCAACGATCAGTGAAAGATTGTGCTTCAAACCGCCACCACGCCTTTAATCGCTGGGTGTGGGCTGTAGCCTTCTAAGGTGAAGTCTTCATACTTAAAGCTAAAAATATCATTCACATTTTGGTTAATATGCATTTGTGGTAACACTAATATTTCACGTGAAAGCTGTTCATTCACTTGTTCCATGTGGTTGATGTAAATGTGTGCATCGCCTAAGGTATGCACAAAATCACCAAGTTCCAAATCACACACTTGCGCGACCATCATGGTGAGCAAGGCATAAGATGCGATATTGAATGGAAC
>JAYWDO010000051.1:0-6219 GCA_043779795.1 Pseudomonadota bacterium | reverse complement strand
GGTAGAAATGCATCGTGGTTCTGTTGAGTCACTCAACGCTGGTGCGGCTACAGCAGTTTGCCTATTCGAGCGTATGCGCCAGACTTTAGCCATTTGAGTTAATAATGAAAAGCTTAAATAAAAAACAATGATACTGGTTTTAGTGCGATTGAGATGATGGTTGTGCTGGCGATTAGCGGTATTTGTCCGTGATCGCGATTCCTTAGTTAATAAAGCGTAGACGCATATCAAAAATAAAAGTACTTAAATTTAGGCCTGCTGTGATTGAATAATCATAAGTAGTGCCAGCCACTTGGGGGTGTGGTAATGCAAAGGCACTTAGAAGAATGATTGCTAAAGGCAAAAATAAAACGAATGTTGCTGATGAGCATATGCCTTATTTCTGTAAGTAGTTATTTGTACTATTTAATTTTTACCTGGCTAATGCACACTGATTAATGTATCTCTGGGCTAGTGATAATCACCGCTTCCGTTACCATTAACTGAGCTGCATCCACCTTATCAAATGTGTAAAGTGCATTGCAAAAATCGCAGTTCACCTCTATATTGCCTCGTTCTTCAATAATACTTTTAATTTCTTCGTCACCAAGCATACGCAACATATTTGACACACTGTCACGTGTACAACTGCAATGGAACTGGGTAATACTTGCATCAAAAAGCCTTACATCTTCTTCGTTAAATAGACGTGTGAGCAAGGTTTCAGTTGCTAAGTTAAGTAACTCATTGTCGGTGACAGTGCTTGCTAAATAACCCACACGGTTCCAAGTTTCTAAATCTTGACTGATTGCATCTTCGGACTGAGTTACCTGATTCATCGTTTCAGGTAGTTTTTGAATCAGCATGCCTGCAGCCGAGTTTCCATCACAACATAACCATATTTTGGTATCAATTTGTTCAGAGCGCAACATGTAGTTTTCTAACACAGTACTAATGTTGTCGCCTTCAAGCGGCACAATACCTTGATAAGCCTGCCCCCCGTCTTTTGGATCTAGCGTAATAATGAAGTGACCATTTTCGACTAACTCAAACAAAGTTTTTTCATCACTAATTTCGCCGTTCCATTTAGCTGTTGCACGAATTTTAATAACACCATCTAAATCTGATGTGCATTCCACTACCAATAGTTTTAACAAGCCCTTACTTTGGATTTGCAGTACTAATGCCCCATTCATTTTTAGTGTTGCAGATAGCAGGGCGCTTGCGGCCATTAGCTCGCCAAGTGCATGACGTAAACCTAAAGGTAATTGTTGTTGATGGAGTGCTTGTTGAAACGTATGCGTAAGATTAACTAAATTGCCGCGTACGGGCGTTTTTTCAAATACAAATCGTTGTAATGTGTCTTGGTTAGTTTTCATGTGTGCATTTTAACATTTAGAGATGAATATATTTGAAAAATTATTGCAATTGCAAGTAAGAATGATTATCATTGACATTAGTTGCTTGCAAAAATTAAAATCAGGAAATTACAATGAAAAATGCGTATCTAATTTTGCTATTACTCCCACTTACAGTTTTTGCTGCAGATGCTGACTATACGTTAGTGATTAAAGATCATCGTTTTGAGCCTTCAGAGTTGAGCATTCCAGCTGGTAAGAAAGTAAAACTGCGGATTGAGAATAATGATGCAACACCAGAAGAATTTGAAAGCTATTCACTTAATCGTGAAAAAGTAATTTCAGGTTACGGTACAGCAAACATATATATCGGTCCACTTGAGTCGGGTCGCTATCCATTTTTTGGTGAGTTTAATAAAGCAACTGCACAAGGCATAATTATCGTTAAGTAAAGTAAACCGTAGTTCAGAAAGTAAATTGTAGTTAGGCAAACTGCGTTGTAATTAAGTCTAGTAAACCAAGGAACCATCATGTTTGGAACTGCAATTATTGTTTTTCGAGAAGTACTTGAAGCGGCCATTATCATTGGTATTGTTTCCGCTGCCACGCGCGGTGTTCCGGGCCGTATGCGTTGGTTGGTAGCAGGTTTAACGGTAGGTTTAGTTGGTTCTGTTATTGTTGCTGCATCTACAGATGTTATTGCCTCCTTCGCTAGTGGCGTCGGTCAAGAATTATTCAATGCAATCGTGCTTGGTATCGCTGTGCTGATGTTAGCTTGGCACAATGTATGGATGTCGTCTCACGGCGCTGAACTGGCTAACAAAGCACGCAATGTCGGTGCAAGCATTCGAGAAGGACGCAGTGAGTGCTCCATTCTACTTGTTGTCGTAGGGCTAGCGGTGTTGCGTGAAGGCTCAGAAACCGTACTTTTTCTTTATGGCATCGCTGCATCTGAAGGTGGTGGCGCGCGTGAAATGTTGTTTGGCGGCCTCATTGGTGCATTCGCCGGTGTAGCTGTTGGGTGTTCGATTTATGCGGGATTACTACGCATACCAATGCGATGGTTTTTTGCAGCAACAGGCGCGCTAGTATTACTACTTGCGGCTGGTATGGCATCTACTGCCGCACATTTTCTCATTCAGGCAGATTTAATTCCGTCTTTGGCATCACCATTGTGGGATACCTCGTCAGCATTACCAGGAAATGGGCTGCCAGGCATGTTGCTACATAGTTTGATTGGTTATGACGCACGTCCAGCAGGTATGCAAGTGGTTTTTTACGTCGCGGTGCTCGCCGTTATTGGTTTGGGCATGAAGTTGGCGGGTAAGACCCGTAATTCTATTAAAATAACAGGGGCTATTTAACATGCAAGTTCACAAACTAATTATTTGCTTAACACTTGGAACAAGTGCCGCACTTAGTATCACAAACGCTACGGCAGGACCAGCAGATTACGTTTACACGCCAGCCGTTGAGCAAGGCGAAAGAGAAATAGACTTTAAATTTGGTAGCGCCAAACAACAAGATGGAGCAAGTAATACTGTTGGTTCGCTTGGCTTAGGCTATGGCGCAACGAGATACTGGTTTACCGAACTTTATTTGAAGCGTGAACGCGCAGGTAGCGAAGGCCTCTCGCTGGCTGAATGGGAAAATAAATTTCAGCTTACCGAAACGGGTAAGTACGCTGTGGATGTTGGCCTTATCACCGAGATTGAAGCGCCGTTGAATAATAGCAAAGAACCTTGGGAGTTTAAGATTGGTCCATTATTTCAGACCGAGTTTGGCAAGCTACAACTTAATGGTAATGTACTGTTTGAGCGTAAGTTTGGCCGCAAAGATGTTGATGATCGTTATGTCACGGAAATCGGTTACCAATGGCAAGCGAAGTATCGCTGGAAGCCAACATTAGAGTTTGGTGCACAGGGAATGGGAGAGATGGGGAAGTGGGATAACTGGGCTACCTCCAATGAGCAGAACCATCGCTTTGGGCCAGCAGTATTTGGCAAATTTGCGCTTGCTGACAAACAGGCGATCAAATATAACGCCGCTTTACTGTTTGGCACTAGTAAAGTAGCACCCAACAACACATTTAGAATGCAGGTTGAATACGAATTTTAATTAACAAGCAATATTTTCTGCAGATAAAGCGCTCAAATTAAAGCCGATTTATTAATGGTTATTGCTGGTATGGAGGGATGTGCCAAGTACTAAGCTGATTGCCGATTAGTATAAGGTGGCAATGTAAGCGCTCTGCACCACTGGCACTCACTTCAAACTCATACGTGCGTAAAAAATGCACATGGCCACGACTGTTTCGTGCCAGCGATAACTTGCAACAGGCAACTGTTTCATCAAGCAGTTGTAAGTTAAAGCGAGCAGCTAATTCATCGCCCAGTAAAATTGCACGTTCTCGCTTGGTCATGCTATCCAGCCAAAACCAAGCAAGTGCAATCAATATTAATAATAATGCTAATTCCATTTATGTCAGTCTCATTCTTCAGTTTTAATCGATTAGTTTTCTGTATCAACTTCTTTTGGTTTATTTTCATGCGCGCTAAGGAATAAACGCACTTTATTTTAAGCGAAATTTAGCATTTATCTAAGTAAAAGAGCTTTTTAGTGGTTGTACGTGAATTTATCACTTTTGCTCTGAGAACACGGATACAAGCAGAATGTTACTTAAATGTGGTTCGGATAATATATTGCTTTAAGTTTTCACCTCAATAAATTTCTATCTACAACCACGCAAACATAGCTCAGTTAACTTTGCACCAATAATGTGCAATGCACTATTGAATGCACAAATTAAGTGCATAATATTCTGTTGCTGCTCTTTTGAAAGTAATATAAACAATAACTTAAGTTTTGGCTCGTTATTTGCTTAGTTACGTTAGCTAAAATACTGGGATGGTAAAAAAATGGAAGTATTAGTTTCATCAAACGATGTGTTATTTGTTTTATTAGGCGCTATTATGGTGCTGGCAATGCATGCAGGTTTTGCATTTTTAGAGTTAGGCACAGTGCGTAAAAAAAACCAAGTAAATGCCTTGGTTAAAATCATGGTTGATTTTTCAGTATCAACCATTGCCTACTTTTTTATTGGTTATAGCATTGCCTATGGTGTGAATTTTTTTAGTGGTGCTGATGTGTTAGCCGCAAAAAATGGTTTTGGCTTGGTCAAGTTCTTTTTCTTATTAACATTTGCTGCAGCTATACCGGCTATTGTTTCTGGCGGTATTGCTGAGCGCGCTAAGTTTAATCCACAGCTCGCAGCAACCTTTCTATTAGTGGGTTTTGTTTACCCATTTTTTGAAGGTGTTGTTTGGAACCATCATTACGGCGTTCAAGATTGGCTTAAGACTAGCTTTGGCGCGGAGTTCCATGATTTTGCAGGCTCCGTTGTGGTACACGCCATGGGTGGCTGGATAGCACTTGCCGCGGTGATATTATTAGGCGCGCGATCAGATCGTTATGGTAAAGATGGGCGAGTACATGCACACCCACCTTCTAATATTCCATTTTTGGCATTAGGCGCATGGATACTCACTGTGGGTTGGTTTGGTTTTAATGTGATGTCAGCGCAAGCCATTCAAGGTATTTCTGGCTTAGTGGCGGTTAACTCGTTAATGGCGTTAGTGGGTGGCACATTAGCCGCGCTTGTCATCGGTAAAAATGACCCTGGATTTGTACATAACGGGCCGCTTGCTGGTTTAGTGGCGGTATGTGCGGGATCAGATGTGATGCACCCATTAGGTGCATTAGCCACGGGCGTGGTCGCTGGGGCATTATTTGTGTGGGCTTTTACGCAAACGCAAAATCGCTTAAAAATTGATGATGTGCTCGGTGTTTGGCCTTTACATGGGCTGTGCGGTGCGTGGGGTGGAATTGCTGCTGGAGTTTTTGGTGCAAAAGCACTGGGTGGTATTGGCGGCGTCAGTTTAATGTCACAAATCTTAGGCACGGTTTTAGGCGTCCTCATTGCACTAGTCGGCGGTGCAATTATCTATGGCGCGCTTAAATGGTTTGTAGGCATACGCTTAAGCCGAGAAGAAGAGTTTGATGGTGCCGATTTAAGCATACATAAAATCGTGTCTAGTGCGGATGATTGATTAGCGAGTCTTTAAAATTGAATTAGGCCTGATTTAGTAGGGTAGCAAGACAAGTTTGATAATTATGCTGCATTTTGATGTTATTATTGATGCTGCTGTTTTAGCCAAGCCTGAGCGAATTGCGCAGGTAATTGATTGTTTATTCTCGCGTGTCCGCCAATACGATTGTAAAACACTTCAATAGACTCAAACGTCACCCGCTTGGCTTCATCTCTAGCTTGAAATTTTTAATTATACATATCATCCTTGGCTTGTTACGCCAATAAGCCGTGCGTAGCGCATCACATACGAATTTTTTATCATCAGCTCATCCATGGCTGCGCTTGGACTAAATTGGCAATTGAGCAAGTTGGATGCAATCTGTAGCATATGTTTGGAGTCGGTGGTGATGCTGAACTGACGCTTATGGATATAGCGAATACCAACGACCTTACGTAAATGCGTGATGCGATTGACACCAATGTAAATTCTTTTTGCTGCAAGCTCTGCTTGAATCTTATTGGGTTCATAGATCCTACGCCCCACGGGCGCGTGCAGCTTTAATGGCAATCGTTAAACGCAGGTCTTCTTGTTTATGAGGCTATGCTGGTTTGTGCCGCTGTGCTAAATATCCGCTGACTGATACATTAAGCTGACTGCACAACATTTGTACTGAATACTTGGCTTTGAGTTTATCTATAGCTATTCCCCTAAATAATGGCAGTTACAAATGAGCTCGTGCAAAGTCAAATGAGGAGAATACCGCCAAGCCCGCTTTAGATTAGCCCAAAGCT
>JAYWDO010000050.1:0-16412 GCA_043779795.1 Pseudomonadota bacterium | reverse complement strand
TTTCACCATTAAGCGTTGATGCATAATGCCGTTCTATCATATTCACAGAAGTGCGTGCATTCTTAGCCAGTGTAAGTAAATCCACGCCTTCACCATATAACAACCGGTAAGTAATCGCCGTATGCCGTAAACAATACAATGTGCGCGTTTGCCCTTTAGTACCATATTTCAAGTTGGCTTTATCTAACACCCAGCTAAACAAAAAACCTAAATGACGCAGCGCTTGATCTCGACGTTTTGCCAGCTAATGTAGTTCTTGATGTTGATAGCGCTGTTGCTGAAGTTGCGGAAACACCAAACATAGGTGAACGTAAAAAAGGCGACTTAGCGAGCTTGTTTGTGTATACATTTCGTAGTCAAAACCAACTTTACTTACTCGGCTACACCTTGGATGATGGGCTTCGTCTTGTATACCTTCAGGTAGTTTCTTCACATGAAAACTTTTATATAGATTTGAAGCGTAATTAATCCCCTACAAATTATAGCTATTCCTTTAAATAATCCGATGATATAGCTAGTTACGCTTATTCGTCATACCAGCGAAGGCTGGTATCCAGTCCACGTGAATACTAGCGTTGTATCAATAAACAACCATTCATGACTCCCACCTTGACTAGATTCCAGCCTACGCGGGAATGATGGGTTATTTAGCGGAATAGCTATACTTCACAAGTAAATAGGTCTTGGCGTAGCTACTGAATCAAAAGCAAAAACTGTTTCTTTGGGCAAGTAATCTAAACAGCCACGTAAATTCTTTGTAGAAGCGGTCTTTGACCGCGAACAAACCGTGCAATGTTCACAATTGTTTTCGCGGTCAAAGACTACTTCTACAAAAACATAAGCTTGTAGTCAAAATTTTCAAAACTTATTCTTCAATGCCTAATTCTTGAATTTTCCGCGTCAGCGTATTGCGTCCCATACCTAATTGATTTGCCGCTTCTATGCGGCGACCATGCGTATGTTCTAGCGCTTTGGTAATTAAAATACGTTCGAATATTTGTGTACGCGTTTCAAGCACTTGTTGTTCGCCACGGTTCAACGCATCCATTACTTCATTGGCGAGTGCATCTTGCCAAGATAATACGGAGGCAGATTTGCTGTTGTCATCTTTGAGTTCTGGCGGCAGGTCAGCAACATCAATGTTTTGGCCGGGCGCCATTACGGTTAGCCAATGGCATACGTTTTCAAGCTGGCGCACATTTCCGCTCCAATTAACCGCGCTTAAAAATTTGAGCGCAGCGGCTGATGGTTGCTTGGTTTCTACACCTAGCTCGGTGGCGCTGTGTTGTAAAAAATGTTTTATGAGTAATGGAATATCTTCTCTGCGCTCACGTAATGCAGGTAATCTGAGCCTAATGACATTGAGTCGGTGGAATAAGTCTTCACGAAACAAGCCTACTTTTACACGTTCTTCTAGGTCTTGATGGGTGGCGGCGATAATGCGTACATTCACTTTAATCGGTTGGTGACCGCCAACGCGGTAAAACTGACCATCACTCAGCACACGCAGCAGCCGTGTTTGCAGGTCTGGCGGCATGTCGCCAATTTCATCTAAAAATAATGTACCCGTGTCGGCTTGTTCAAATCTGCCGCGCCTTGATGCCTGAGCGCCAGTAAACGCACCACGCTCATGGCCAAATAATTCAGATTCGAGCAGGTCTTTAGGTATCGCCGCAGTGTTAATGGCAATGAACGGTTTGTCACCCCGCGGGCTATGGCGGTGCAAGGCGCTTGCTACCAGCTCTTTACCGCTGCCTGATTCGCCATTGATAAGAACAGTGGCATGAGAGCGACTTAAGCGGCCTATGGCTCTAAAAACTTCTTGCATGGCGGGTGCTTGGCCAATAATCTCTGGCGTTTCTTCTACAATTACTTTTTCAGTGGTTTGCCTGGTACTTTCGTCTACCGCCCGTTTAATCACATCAATGGCTTGGTCAACATCGAACGGTTTAGCAAGGTATTCAAATGCACCCCCTTGAAAAGCCGCTACCGCGCTTTCTAAATCAGAATATGCCGTCATGATGATGACCGGAATATCAGGGTATTTTTGTTTGATTTCGCTTAAAAAATCTAAGCCAGAGCCATTAGGCATACGAATGTCGCTAACAACCACTTGCGGTTGCTCACGTTCAAGCGCGTTAAGTGCCTCGGCGACAGACGCAAAGGTCTTAAATTCTAAATCTGTACGGGCAAGTGCTTTTTCAAACACCCAGCGTATAGATTTGTCGTCGTCAATAATCCAGATTGGTTTCATAAATTTCTCAAATAATATTTAGCAATTTTGCAATCTCATTCTTTGTAGGAGCGATCTTTAGATCGCGAAAACAATGTTGCTTACAATAACCAGCGCTTTCGCGATCTGAGCCAGTATTTGGCTTCTCCACATAATATAAGTGCTAAGGCACATTATTCTGAGTGAAAGATAGCTCCTACACAAGCGGTCTAATCATTTACAGTTTTGCTACCGCAGGTTTAATCGCCGTTGTTTCAATGGGTAATAAAATAGTAAAGCAGGTTCTTCCTGGCACACTGTCACATTCGATCATGCCGTGATGTTGTGTAATAAACGTTTGCGCTAACGTTAAGCCTAAACCTGAGCCGCCTTCAATACCAGAAACCAGCGGGTAGAAAATTCGATCACGAATGTCTGCAGGAATACCAGGGCCGTTATCAATGATTTCCAGCTTTATAGCTACGCGATAGCGCTTTCTGGCAAGGGTGACTTGTCTTTCAGCGCGGGTGCGAAAAGTGATTTGACGCGCTGTTGTGTTGTGCACCTGCATGGCTTGAGCGGCATTACGAGCAATATTCAGCACGGCTTGTATCAGTTTTTCACGGTCACCGATTAGTTCAGGCAAGCTTAAATCGTAATCTCGCTTAATCAACACATCTTTGGGCGATTCGGCTAATAACAGGCTTCTTACGCGCTCTAAAACTTCATGAATATTCGTTGGCTGATATTTAGGTACACGATGCGGAATCAGTAATCTATCCATCAACGATTGCAAGCGGTCGGCTTCTTTAATAATCACTTGGGTATATTCGCGCAAACTCGGTGATGGTAGTTCGTGCTCCAGTAGTTGTGCTGCACCGCGTAAGCCACCAAGCGGGTTGCGAATCTCATGTGCAAGATTGCGTAACAGCTCGGCATTGGCTTGCTGCTGAATTAGCATGCGCTCTTCACGCGCAATGCGTAATTGTGCATCCATCTGTTGAAATTCTAGGATTAAACAGGCATTAGGCGATTCTATGGGCGTAACAGTGCAGGTGACCGCGAATGATTGATGTCTATGCGTGCTGATTGCAAACTCGTGTTCCCGAAACGGGCTTTGGTGCTCAATAGAATTTTTAACGGCGAGCATTAAAATTTCACAGTCTGGAAATACTGCACTAATTTTCATGCCAGTGACGTGCGTTGCACTAAATGCGAAAATAATTTCAGCGCCCGGATTAATGTAAACCACGCTGAGGTTTTCATCCAGCAGGATGATTGCAGTAGCTAAATGTTCTAAGCCAGCAAAATGATCGGGTGTTTGTTGGACCATAGTAATGTTAAATTCAATTTGATGAATGATAATACTATGATTTAAGCAAGACCTAGACCAACATTAGGTTTAGGGCAAATATTATTTTAAATGCCTATTAACCTAGGAGCGATCTTTCACTCAGAATAATGTGCTTTAGCACATATATTATGTGGGGAAGCCAAATGCTGGATCAGATCGCGAAAGCACGCGGTCTGATCACCATTGCTTTCGCGATATAAATATCGCTCCTACATAGATCAACTTGCTTGTCGCTACGCTAAACTTAGCATTGTATAGAGGCATGTTATTTTTTAGCTGGTAAAACTTGCGCTTATTGACTTAGCGAAGCGCATCTAACTCATTTTGCAATAGCTTAATGTTGTTTTGATGGCTGTCAATATCGGCCTGCAAAACTTTCATTTTTTCTTCGAATTTAGCTACATTTCTAAACGTTTTACCGTTGGCAGCTTTAAATACTTCTGGCTTTGATTCGCCTTCTGCATAAGCTTTTTTGGCTTCCTCTAATGCGGCTTTTTCTGAATCTAATTCATTTTGCAGAATGTCTTGGCGTTTTTCATCTCTTTGATTCTGTGTATTTTTATCTATACGTGGAAAGCTATCTGGCGTAGATGTTCGTTTGTTGGTTGCAGATTTTTCATTATTTCTAGGTCTGTCATTGGCAATAACATTTGCGTCAGGGTCTAACTCTAAACGGGTTGCACCTTTACTTTTCATATTGGAATAAGTCACGCGACCATCAGCATCTACGCGCTTATATATTTCAGCAAAAGCATTGCTTGAAAGCATGGTGGTTACGATTGCAAATAATGCTAAATATTTTTTCATAGAAGCAGTTTAGTAGAAATGATTTAATTAGGCAACGCACGGGCTTTAGTTCGGTTGATCTAGGCGAAAAAAAGGGGCGAAAATCGCCCCTTTATCTACTATTTAAGCTAATTAACTGACTTAGCCAAATAATTTAACACTTAAAATTAAGTGCTTAGCAAGAATAGTACAAACCAAACTCAACTGGATGTGGTGTCATACGTAACTTGTTCACTTCTTCCATCTTAAGCGCAATATAACTGTCGATCCAGTCTTCAGTAAATACACCACCGCGTGTTAAGAACTCGCGATCTTTATCTAGATGCTCAAGCGCTTGCTCTAATGAAGAGCATACGGTTGGAATCAATGCATCTTCTTCTGGTGGAAGATGGTACAAGTCTTTTGTTGCTGGCTCACCCGGGTGAATCTTGTTTTGCACGCCATCTAAACCGGCCATCATCAATGCTGAAAATGCCAAGTATGGGTTAGCAATAGGATCAGGGAAGCGCGCTTCAACACGGCGTGCTTTGTCAGAATGTACAAATGGAATACGGATAGCAGCAGAACGATTTTTAGCAGAGTAAGCTAATTTAACTGGCGCTTCGTAATGTGGCACTAGGCGTTTGTATGAGTTAGTACCTGGGTTAGTAATTGCATTCAATGCACGCGCATGTTTAATAATGCCGCCAATGTAGTACAAGGCAAAATCGCTTAAACCAGCATAGCCGTTACCAGCAAACAAGTTTTTACCATCTTTCCAGATAGATTGATGTACATGCATACCAGAACCGTTATCGCCAGCGAATGGTTTAGGCATAAATGTTGCTGTTTTGCCGTAAGCATGCGCTGTGTTTAATACCACATATTTAAGTGTTTGAGTCCAGTCAGCACGTTGCGTTAATGTGCTGAATTGCGTACCAATTTCACATTGGCCAGCAGTAGCAACTTCATGGTGATGCACTTCAACAGGCACGCCCATTGCTTCTAAAGTAATACACATTGCAGAACGAATATCTTGCAATGAATCGACTGGTGGTACTGGGAAATAACCGCCTTTAACTCCTGGGCGATGGCCAGTGTTGCCGCCTTCAAATTTTTCGCCAGAAGACCATGCAGCTTCTTCTGAGTTGATGCGAACAGAGCTACCGCTCATGTCTACAGACCAGTTGATTGAGTCGAAAATGAAGAATTCTGGTTCAGGACCAAAATAGGCGGTATCGCCAAGGCCACTTGATTTTAAGTAAGCTTCAGCACGTTTAGCCAAGCTACGTGGGCAACGATCGTAACCTTTGCCGTCAGTTGGGTCTACAACGTCGCAGGTAAGAATAAGCGTTGGCTCGTCCATAAATGGATCGATATTAGCTGTGGTTGGATCTGGCATTAATTGCATGTCAGAGGCTTGAATGCCTTTCCAACCGCCGATAGAAGAGCCGTCAAATGCGTGGCCTTCAGTAAATTTAGCTTCGTCAAAGTGAGAAACCGGCACCGTTACGTGTTGCTCTTTACCGCGTGTATCAGTAAAGCGAAAATCAACAAATTTAATGTCGTTTTCTTTTACCATTTTCATTACATTAGCCACTGACATCAAAGTCTCCTATTGTGGTGTTATTTAGAGTAAAACTATTAAAATATTCAACACGATAGATTAGCAGGAAACGTGCCATGCTGAAAAGACTAAACTAGTGCTTTTTTGCTTAAGTGATAAAATCCATTTAAATTTTACGCACCATATTAGTGCTTTGCATAACTTTAATGCACTTTAATGGTGCTGCTATTTTATGGATTTTGCATTGTTAAAACTTTCCTAGTTTTAATCCTAAGCGTTTAAAATATCAAGTTGGGCATAATAGTAAAACTAATTGATAAGGTGAATGTATGAATGATCAACATGTAATTTTGCAGTTAGCACAAAATCGGGGCGCAGAAAATGGTTTACCCTATAGCGGTGCTATGACTCCACGTGAAGCTTTCGAGGTGCTGCAAGAGAATCCACAGGCGTTATTGATTGATGTGCGTACGCAGGCCGAGTTAGGTCTTGTGGGGCATGTGCCAACGGCACTTAATATTGAGTGGGCATTTTATCCAGGCATGGTGCAGAATCAAGATTTTGCTAAACAATTAGTTGAACAAGTAGATAAAAACCAAATGTTGATTTTTATGTGCCGCACTGGTGGGCGCTCACATAATGCTGCTGCCGTTGCAGTAGGGCTAGGCTATACGCAAGTTTATAATATGCTAGAGGGTTTTGAAGGTGATGCGAACTCCTTGCATCAACGCACTATGATTAATGGCTGGAAACATGCTGGTTTGCCTTGGACTAATTAAGTAATGACCGATAAGTATGCCGTCATTGGCAATCCCGTTGCACACAGTAAATCACCACTCATTCACCAAGAATTTGCCAAGCAAACAGGGCAAGATATTAGCTATGAACGAATATTGGCACCATTAAATGGTTTTGAAGAGGTTATACGCGATTTAATAAAACAAGGTTATAAAGGTGTAAATGTAACCGTACCTTTTAAGTTTGAGGCTTTAAAATTTATTGCTCAAAACGGTGTGCTGATTCCATTGGCAGATAAAGCGCGTGCCATCAATACGATTAGTTTTAACGCCGATGGTAGTGTTGTGGGCGCTAACACTGATGGTATTGGCTTGGTTAATGATATTACGCATAATCTAAAGTTTAATATTCAGCATAAAAAAGTACTTTTGCTCGGCAGTGGTGGCGCGGCTTTTGGTATTTTGCAACCATTAGTAGCCGCTAATCCCAGTCTTATCGTTGTTTCAAACCGCACCTTTGCTAAGGCTGAAGAGGCTGCAAAAATTATTTCAGGGTTTACTGATACTAGCCAAAGTAAAGCGGTATGCATGGCTAAAAAATTTGACGAACTGGCCGATATGGCATTTGATTTAGTAATTAACAGCACCTCTACAGGCCTTACGGACACTGCGTTACCAATACCAAGCACCATTTTTGCTAAAGATTGTTTAGCTTACGACATGATGTACGGCCGTGAAACGCCTTTTATGAAGCAAGCATTGGCAACTGGCGCACAAGTGGCCGATGGCTTGGGTATGTTAGTAGAGCAAGCCGCTGAGGCGTTTTATCTGTGGCGCGGCGTGCGGCCAGAAACGCAAAGTGTCATGCAGCTCATTCGCAGCTTAAGTTAGGTACATATTTAACACAATGAAAAATTGGTTACTCAATAATAAACAAGGTGCAAGCCGTTTGGGTTTTAGTGGTTACTTCACGCGAGGGCTGGTGTTGTTTTTTATGATGCTTTTTATCTACCAACTTTGGATATTTTTACATATTTGCTGGTGGATAAAATTTAACCCATCCACTAGTGCTTTTATGGAAGACCGCTTGAGTATTATTCAAGAAAAAACGCCAGATGCAGAGCTGAAGTATCGCTGGGTGGATTATTCTAAAATTTCAAATAATTTGAAACGTGCGGTGATTGCTTCTGAAGATGCCAAATTTATTGATCACGAAGGTTTTGATTGGGAAGGCATACAAAAAGCATACGAAAAAAATCTTAAAAAAGGCAAAATTGTGGCGGGAGGCTCTACCATTAGTCAGCAACTCGCGAAAAATCTATTTTTATCAACCAAACGCACGCCTTGGCGCAAAGGTGAAGAAGCGCTCATTACGGTGATGTTAGAAAATATGTTGTCTAAACGCCGAATTTTAGAGATTTATTTGAACATTATTGAGTGGGGTAACGGTGTGTTTGGCGCTGAAGCCGCAGCAAGACATTACTACAAAACCAGTGCGGCTAATTTGAGTAGTGGCCAGGCCGCAAAATTAGCCGGGATGATTCCTAATCCACGGTTTTATGATGCACATAAGTCTACCAGTTATTTAAATCGGCGCATCGCCACCATACAAGCGCGTATGGGCTCAGCAGAAGTGCCTAAATAGCGGGTACTTAATCAGTTTACGATAGGCGCAATGATTAACACTGCTGAAAAAGTAATCGGCCAGGCATGAATGAAGCCTTTTAACCAGTACGCAAAAAACGCATGGCTGAAGCCTGCAAATACCGCAGTGAGTACACCAGCCGTATTGTTTTATTGAATCGTGATTATGGCAACATCGCTTTTAGATATTTTGCGGTGTAGCTTTCAGTGCTAAGCGCGACTTGTTCAGGCGTGCCTTCAGCAATAATCATCCCGCCACCATCGCCGCCTTCTGGGCCCATATCAACAATCCAATCTGCGGTTTTGATAACGTCTAGATTATGTTCAATAATGACAATAGTGTTGCCTGCATCGCGCAGGCGGTGAATCACATCGAGCAATAATTGAATGTCAGCAAAGTGCAAGCCGGTGGTCGGTTCATCTAGAATATAAAGTGTGCGACCTGTGTCGCGCTTACTTAACTCTAAGGATAGCTTCACGCGTTGAGCTTCGCCGCCAGAAAGTGTGGTGGCACTTTGCCCAAGTGTGATGTAGCCTAGGCCAACATCTAACAGCGTTTTAAGCTTGCGCGCAATAACAGGTTGCGCACTAAAGAATGTATGCGCTTGCTCTACTGTCATTTCTAAAACTTCGCGTATATTTTTACCTTTAAACTGAATTTCTAAAGTTTCGCGATTGTAACGGTGCCCTTTGCAAACATCACAAGGCACGTACACATCTGGCAAAAAGTGCATTTCAACACGTAGCACGCCATCGCCCTGACAAGCTTCGCAACGCCCACCTTTTACGTTAAATGAATATCGGCCTGGTCCGTAACCACGCACGCGGCTTTCTGGCACGCCTGCAAATAAGTCACGAATCGGTGTAAATAAACCAGTATAAGTGGCTGGATTAGAACGCGGTGTGCGGCCAATCGGGCTTTGGTCTACATCCACTACTTTGTCAAAAAACGCTAAGCCGTCAATCTCACCAAAAGCGGCTGGCTCGGTGCTGCTGCCATATAAATGCTGCGACACTACGCGATATAAAGTATCGTTAATCAACGTAGATTTACCACTGCCAGAAACGCCGGTAATGCAACTTAATAAGCCTACCGGTAATTTAAGCGTCACATCTTTTAAGTTATTGCCGGTGGTGTTGCTTAATTTAAGCCAACGCGCAGGGTCTGGTGGTGTACGTTTTTTATTGTAAATAATTTGTTTTTTACCGCTTAAATAATCGCCTGTCAGTGAGTTTGGGTTGGCTTGCACTTCTGCTGGAGTGCCTTCTGCCACAATCTGCCCGCCATGTTCACCAGCGCCAGGGCCAATATCGATCACATAATCAGCCGCCATAATGGCGTCTTGGTCATGCTCAACCACAATTACGCTGTTGCCAATATCACGTAGGCGTTTAAGGGTTTCCAGCAAACGGTCATTGTCGCGTTGATGCAAGCCGATGGATGGCTCATCCAACACGTACATGACACCGGTTAAGCCACTACCAATTTGACTGGCTAAACGAATGCGTTGCGCTTCACCTCCAGATAGCGTTTCTGCAGAGCGTGAAAGCGATAAATACTCTAAGCCAACATTGGTCAAAAATTTAAGGCGGTTACTGATCTCTTTAACGATTTTGTCGGCAATCGCAAGTTTGGCACCAGTTAATTCAAGCGTATCAAAGAAAGTAAGCGCTAACTTTAGTGGTACTTGGCAGACTTCATGTATGTTTTTGTTGCCCACTTTTACATGGCGTGCTTCTTTACGTAAGCGTGTGCCGGCACAGTCTGGGCAGCTTTGTGAGTTTAAATATTTTGCCAGTTCTTCACGTACTGTTTGTGAATCTGTTTCGTGATAGCGGCGTTTTAAATTGATTAAAATGCCTTCAAATGAGTGAATCTTTTGAAAGAAAACACCACGCTCATTGAGATATTTAAACGGTATTTCTTCTTTACCGCTGCCATTGAGCAGTATTTTTTGAATGTGCTCGGCCAATTGTTCGAATGGTGTATCTAAGTCAAAATTGTAGTGTGTGGCTAAACTGCTTAGCATTTGAAAGTAAAACTGGTTGCGTCTATCCCAGCCTTTAATGGCGCCTGCAGCGAGTGATAAGTGCGGAAAAGCCACCACCCGTTTCGGGTCAAAAAAGTTAATGTTGCCTAAGCCGTCACACACAGGGCAAGCGCCCATCGGATTATTGAAAGAGAATAGGCGCGGTTCTAATTCCGCGAGTGAGTAGTCACATTCTGGACATGAAAACTTGGCAGAAAACACATATTCTTTGTCGGTATCCATTTCTACTGCGATGGCTTTTCCTTCAGCTAAACGCAAGGCTGTTTCAAAAGATTCGGCAATACGCTGCTTCATGTCTTGCTTAACTTTGATACGATCTATCACAACATCTACGTTATGTTTGGTGGTTTTCGCCAGTTGCGGTAAAGCATCAACTTCGTAAATCTTGCCATCAATACGTAAGCGCACAAATCCTTGTGCTTTTAATTCTTCAAACAAATCAAGCTGCTCACCTTTGCGGTTGCTGACCACAGGGGCTAATATCATCAGCTTGGTATCTTCTGGCAGGGCTAATACATGGTCAACCATTTGGCTGACGGTCTGTGCTTCTAACTTAGTGCCGTGTTCTGGGCATTCTGGGTCGCCAGCGCGGGCGTATAACAGCCGTAAATAATCGTGAATTTCTGTCACCGTACCCACAGTTGAGCGCGGGTTGTGCGAAGTTGATTTTTGCTCGATAGAAATCGCCGGCGATAAACCTTCAATCAAATCCACATCAGGTTTATCCATACGCGCTAAAAACTGCCGCGCATAGGCTGAAAGCGATTCTACATAGCGTCGCTGACCTTCTGCGTACAGCGTATCAAAGGCAAGAGAGGATTTGCCAGAACCAGACAAACCAGTAATAACCACCAGCTTATTACGTGGAATATCTAGCGATATGTTTTTTAAATTGTGCGTACGCGCACCGCGTATTTTGATGAATTCCATAATGCTTTTACGAAAAATTAAGGCAACCTGCTAATATACCTACTTTTACGAATTTAGCTCATAAATTTTTTATGTCAGCATCAAATAACAATATACCTAAGCAGTCAAAAAGCACACTATCAAATCAAAGTGCCGACATTTTTACCGAGTCTGCGTCAACAATGTTGGCATCAGGCAAAATGGCAGCAATAGGCGTCGAAATGTTGGATAAAATGACGCCACTTGAAATGCGCGCAACTGTCAGTTTAGCTGCAATTTATGGCTTACGTATGTTCGGTATGTTTTCTATTCTGCCGATTTTTGCGATTTATGCTTCAACTTTCCCTGAACATCCAAGTCCACTGATGATAGGCATTGCTTTGGGCGCGTATGGCCTCACGCAAGCGCTTTTTCAATTGCCTTTTGGTATGGCGTCAGATAAGTTCGGACGTAAGCCGATGATCTATCTCGGCCTGACTATTTTTGCAATCGGTAGCATGGTGGCAGCCTTAGCCATGAATATTGAGGGTGTCATCATAGGGCGTGCGATTCAAGGTGCAGGTGCTGTATCTGCGGTAGTCACAGCGCTATTGGCAGATTTAACGCGTGATGAAAATCGCACTAAAGCCATGGCCACCATAGGCGGCACTATTGGTGTTGCATTTGCAGTTTCGCTAGTGGGTGGCCCATTGCTCAATCAGTGGATAGGTGTGCCAGGTATATTCGTGATGACGGCATTGTTAACGCTGGCCGCCATTGCTGTGGTCAAATTTGTGGTGCCAGAGCCAGTGCATAGCCACTATCATTCTGATGCAAGTGCTGCACCTGCCAAGCTAAAAGGGGTGTTGAAAAACGCGCAGTTATTACGCTTGAATTTTGGTATTTTTGCTTTGCATGCCGCACAAATGGCGATGTTTGTGGTGGTACCTTTCGCAATTGTTAAATCAAGCGGTATGCATGAAAACCAGCATTGGCATATTTACCTGCCAGTTTTGATAGCCTCATTTGTGTTGATGGTGCCAGCGATTATTTATGCTGAAAAACAAGCCAAAATGAAGCTGGTATTTGTTAGCGCAATCGCCATGATGCTGCTTGCGCAGCTTATGTTTGCTGCTTCTATCGAACATTTCTGGGGTATTGTGGCTTCGCTCACGCTGTATTTCATCGCCTTTAATGTGCTAGAAGCTTCATTACCTTCTATTATTAGTAAAATGGCGCCTGCTGCGGCAAAAGGTACAGCGATGGGTGTTTATAATACATCGCAGTCGCTAGGTGTTTTTGTTGGCGGCGCATTTGGTGGTTATTTGTCGCATAAACTCGGCTTTGCCAGCGTATTTATTTTTTGTAGCATAATGATGTTTTTATGGCTAATATTGGCATATTCAATGCAAGCGCCACCCGCATTAAAAACTAAGATGTACAGTTTGGATGAGGCAAGCGCGGAATTAACAAGTGAGCAGGCGGAGTTGTTGAAAAGCAATCTAGCTAAACTGGTTGGCGTGATTGAAGCCGTAGTGTTGCCACAAGAGCGTACGATTATATTGAAAATAGATAAATCGCAACATGGGGATGAAGCCCAATTGCAAACACAAGTACATCAATTGTTGAGGGGGTAAAAATGGCATCAGTGAATAAAGTGATTTTAGTGGGTAACTTAGGTAAAGACCCAGAAGTTAGATTTATGCCAAATGGCGAGGCGGTTTGTAATTTCAGTATTGCAACTACCGATAACTGGAAAGACAAAACCGGTGCCAAGCAAGAACGCACGGAGTGGCACAATATTGTGATGTACCGTAAATTGGCTGAAATTGCCGGTGAATACCTTAAAAAAGGCCGCCCAGTTTATGTGGAAGGCCGCTTGCAAACACGTAAATGGCAAACAAAAGAAGGCCAAGATCGTTACACCACGGAAATTATTGCCGACCAAATGCAAATGCTAGGTGGCCGTGAAGCCGGCGGCTCAAACGCGAGTTATGATGGCGGCATGGATCAAAGTAACAGCGGTGGCGATTACAATCAAGCGCCTCCAAGCCAAGGTAGCCAAGCGCCAGTAAGGCAAGCATCAGCTCAGGCTAGCACAAAACCAGCTCCAGCAGGTTCAGGTTTTGACGATTTTGAAGATGACATTCCATTCTAGCGCCTACCATGCAATAAAATGTAAATAAAACCCCTTTAGACTCATAGTTTACAGGGGTTTTTTTTTGTTTCTAATGTTAGAAATAAATGTAAAGAATTTTTCTATTTTTTTTTGCTATGTGGCACCTAGTTTTTGTGTAAAAAATGTTCTCGCGATTTGATCAAAAATTAGACTAAATCAAAATTAAATCCAACCAATAAATTTTGTGGACTAATATTTTTTTGTATTCCTCTACACCAATTAATACATCTCAGTGAGTAAATAAAACCTCAATAAATTAAGGTTATATCCAACTGACAATTTTCAATCGAATGAATATCATGAAGTTGCAATTTTGAGCTAGACACACAAAGGTTCAGTTCAAGGTTTCTATTGATTGATATTAATAAATTGGTTGCTTAGATGCTTAAAGATATTTTGATGAAAAGTTTTGTAATGCGTGAAGGTGAGCGATATTGCCTGCTTGTCGAACCAGATTCTGGAATACCTCTTTACTACCCTAACCTTTTTGTTACCACTCAGGTACGAAATAGATCTTTATCATATTCTTCAATGGAATCAGCACTAGGTGGCATTTCTGTATTACTCAGATTTATGGTTGAGCGAAATGAAAGTCTTGAAAATAGATTTAGCCAATTTAGGTTTTTTGAAATAAATGAGTTGGATGCAATCCGAGATTATTGCCAAATAAAATTTAGCATCAGAACCACAACAGAAGATAAAAGTGGAATATTTACTCTCAATGAGTTGCAAGAAAGCGATGAAAAAGTAAGCTCAAAAACTGAATATGTCAGATTGACTGCTATATCACATTATTTGCAATGGCTGGCTGAATTGTTAACTGGAGAGTCAAGAGATAGAGCCGCAACACTAAGAATTAATAAAATGGCAAAAGGGTTGGAAGCTAGAAGACCAACAAAAAGAAATCGCAATAATGGGTTAGTTGAAAAGGGGTTGGATGGTAAGCATCCGCCCAGCACCGTATTGACATGAGCAGGTTATTTTAGTCTGTTAACGTCACATTCCAAGGCAATAACTCAGCCACCCGATTGACCGGATAGTCTGCAATCACCGACAACACATGGCGTAAATACGCCTCAGGGTTAATGTCGTTTAATTTAGCTGACCCGATCAAACTATACATCGTTGCAGCGCGTTCACCACCCAAGTCTGAACCCAGAAACAGATAGTTCTTACGCCCAATCGCAATGCCGCGCACCGACCGTTCCGCCGCGTTGTTATCAATCTCAATGCGTCCGTCATCCAAGTAACGTGAGAGTGCCGACCACTGATTGAAGGCATAAGCAATCGCCTCCATGGTCAAGGATTTACGTGACAAGGTTTTTATTTGCTCAGTGAGCCAGACGTGTAGTCCAGTGACAATAGGATTTGACTCCGCTTGGCGCAAGGCTCTGCGCTGCGCTGGCGGACTACCGCGCACCGCAGACTCCACTTGATACAACTTGGCGATCTCTGCCAGCACATGCGTCGTAATAGGCGAAGGCCGACTGACATGAATATCATAAAACTTCCGTCGCACATGTGCCCAACAGGCAGCCTCCAGAATACGTCCAGATTCATACAGCGCATTATAGCCAGCATAGGCATCCGCCTGCAGAATGCCGCTGTAATGTTGCAAATGTGTTTGCGGATGAATGCCCTTCCGGTCTGATGAATAACGGAACCAGACGGCAGGTGCCTCACGATTGCCACTCGGCCGATCATCTCGGACATAGGTCCATAATCGCGCTTGCCGGGTTTTACCAGTGCCAGGCGCCAATACTGCAATTGGGGTGTCGTCAGTGTGTAGCTTATCTGCACTGAACACATGCCGATGCAGTGCATCGATCAAAGGGCGCAATAACTGGTGACAAGCACCGACCCAATCGCCTAAGGTACTGTCACTGAGTTCAACCCCTTCACGCGCATACATCTGTTGCTGCCGATACAAAGGCAAATGATCCCCATACTTCGCCACCAAGATGTGTGCTAGCAAGCCGGCCCCAGCAAAGCTGCGTGCAATCGGCCGACTAGGCGCTGGGGCTTGTGCAATACAGTTGCCGCATGGGCACGCTAAGCGTGGACGGACATGGCGAATGACGCGGAAACTGGCGGGCACATACTCCAGTACTTCACTGACGTCTGCGCCTAATACATGCGCAGCATCCAAAGACTGGCCACAATCAGGGCAGGTATTGCCTGCTGGCAAGTGGGTTTGGGTGTCACGCGGTAAATGCTCAGGCAGTGGACGGCGTTGTGGTGCGGTAGGTGGTGGTTTTATTTCAGCTTCGACTTGCTGCGCAGGGATGCGCTCACCTTGCGAGATATGTAAGGCTTCCAGCGCAAGTTCTAGTTGATCGATCTGCCGGTTGAGCTTCTCTGACTTCTGACCAAATAGCTTGCGTCTGAGCATGTCGAGCAGCAGGCTTAAGCGCTGGATTTCTTGCTGGTGATCGCTGGCGGTCAGCTTTAATGTATCGCGCTCTAATTTAAGCGCATCCATTTCCGCCCATTGCGCCGACAATAATGCCTGTAATTCATCAATATTATCAGGCAGTTGGACACGGTTCAGCATGGTGCTATTTTACCAAATAACGCCTGTTAACACACGTTATTTATGGTATTTATTGCATAAAAATCAATGGGATAAGCACGTAAATCGAGAGGTTTGTAGTGGTTATTCTGGTGGTATTTACCGCCTATTTCACGGCTTATACCTGTGTTGGTTGATGTGTTCTAATCGGGCGTCGCCAATCAATACCTTCTAATAACATGGAGAGTTGCGCGGTCGTTAAATGCACGGCACCTGAGGTGGCCTGCGGCCACACGAAGTGGCCATGTTCCAGCCGTTTGGCGAGTAAGCATAAACCATCACCACTCCACCACAGGACTTTAATACGGTCGCCTTGGCGACCACGAAACACAAAGACATGTCCGCTAAACGGATTCTCTTCCAGCTTGGATTGCACGATGGCCGCCAAACCATCAAAGCCGCGGCGCATATCAGTGACGCCAGCCGCGATCCAGACTTGCGTG
>JAYWDO010000049.1:0-6340 GCA_043779795.1 Pseudomonadota bacterium | reverse complement strand
CAAAAGCGCAAATTGATGATTTGATGGTACTCATTCGTAAGTGTTTAGATGCCACGCTTGAAGAGCTAAAAGCTGGTGGCTACATGAATGTTAAATAGTAGAAATTGATACTGCGTATTAATAGTTTTTTACATGATAGAATTAATTTAGTTTTGTGGATTTTTGATATGTGTTCTCTATCATGTCCGATAACTGGCATAGAGGTATTACGGTTTTACTAATGTACTGGTTTGTCTTTTTTAATCTATTAACGATTACTTTTAAACGCTTAACTTTTGATTTTAATTTGGGGGCATGGTATGAATTCACTATTTAATAAACGTACTTTAGGTGTATTGCTTGGTTTGACAATTGGTGTTGGGCTGGTATCAACTGGCTATACTAAAGAGGAAGAAAAAGTACTCAATATCTATAACTGGTCAGACTACATTGCACCAGATACGCTTGCCAATTTTGAAAAAGAAACTGGCATTAAAGTACGTTATGACGTGTTTGATTCTAACGAGATTTTACATGCAAAGTTAGTGGCTAGAAAAACGGGCTACGATATTGTTGTGCCTTCATCAAACTGGGCAAAGCTACAAATTGATGGCGGCTTATTTCAAAAGCTAGATAAGAAACAGCTCACCAACTGGGGTAATTTAGATTCAGGAATTTTAGCGCAAATGGCTAAAGTTGACCCAGGTAACACATACTTGGTTGATTGGATGTGGAGCTACAACACGGTTGGTATCAATGTGGATAAAGTTAAGAAAGCACTGGGCACTACGCCTATGCCAGATAATGCATGGGAATTAGTGTTTAACCCAAAATATACCAATAAGTTAAAGTCTTGTGGAATTACTTATCTTGATACACCAACAGATGTTTTCTCAGCGGCTTTGCATTACGTCGGTAAGCCAGCCTACAGTAACAATGCAGCCGATTACAAAGTAGCTTTTGATATGTTGAAAAAAGTGCGCTCAGACATTAAAAAGTTTAATTCTGGCGGGCAAATTGATGACTTAGCCAGTGGTAATGTATGTGTAGCGTTTGGCTGGGCTGGTGACTTTAACTTAGCGCGTAAACGTTCTATTGAAAATAAACTTGCACAAAACATCGTTGCGCTTGTGCCTAAAACCGGCGGAATTACCTTTATGGATACCATGGCGATTCCTGCTGATGCGCCACACCCAGGTAATGCGCACAAATTCATCAACTATGTGATGAGGCCCCAAGTAGTTGCCGCGATTACCAATACCGTGACCTATGCAAACCCAAATAAAGCGGCAACGCCATTTGTGGATGCTGAGATCAAAAACAATAAATCCATTTTCTTATCAGATGCAGATATTGCCAATTTAGTACCGCCTGAAGCTGTAGATAGCAATACACGTCGCACCATGACACGCTTGTATACACGCTTTAAAACAGGTTTGTAATTCAGTAATTCTCTAAGAATTACAGCGCGTACTTTAAAAGTTAAATGGTATTTAACTTTAAGAAACGTTAAGTTTGCGCTGTAACTTTCGATTAAAAATAATAATATTGATTCAAACTTCTATTTGAAAAATAGGGATAATTATGGCAACGGCACCTAAGGCTAATGTAGTGCGTGAAGATTTGTTGCGCGTTGAAGGCGTAACCAAAATTTACGATGGTGCAGTGAAAGCCGTTGATAATGTCTCGCTCACTGTCGCTACGGGTGAAATTTTTGCCTTACTCGGTGGATCTGGCTGTGGAAAATCTACCTTGCTACGGATGTTAGCTGGCTTTGAAACGCCAACCAAAGGCAGAATTTTTCTTGCTGGAGAAGATATTACTGATCTGCCGCCTTACAAACGTCCAATTAATATGATGTTTCAGTCTTACGCGCTTTTTCCGCATTTAAGTGTGTGGGATAACATTGCTTTTGGCCTACGCCGTGATGGTTTGCCGAATGACCAAGTTGCCGAGCGTGTAGAAAAAATGTTAAGTTTAGTGCAGTTAGCTAAATACGCTAAACGTAAACCACATCAACTTTCTGGCGGTCAGCAACAACGCGTTGCCTTAGCGCGCAGCCTTGCAAAACGCCCTAAACTATTGCTCTTAGATGAACCTTTAGGCGCATTAGATAAAAAATTACGTGAAACCACGCAGCTCGAATTGGTGAATATTATTGAAGAAGTTGGCGTGACGTGTGTGTTAGTCACGCATGACCAGGAAGAAGCCATGACCATGGCATCGCGGATTGCGGTGATGCATGAAGGTTACTTCATGCAAGTGGGCGCACCTGATGAAGTGTATGAAATGCCGAATAGTCGCCAAGTAGCGGACTTTATTGGCAATGTGAATATATTTGATGGTGTTGTAGAGGAAGATGAAGCTGACCACGTAACCATCCGTTGCGCTGAATGTATGCATTATGTGGGGCATGGCATCAGTGGTAATTCTGGCATGAGTGTAGGCGTTGCATTACGCCCAGAAAAAATCATACTTACTAAAGAAAAGCCTGTTGGTGAATATAACTGGTGCGAAGGTGAAGTGGTAGAAATCGTGTACTTTGGCGCACACACTACTTATCACCTCAAACTTGCCAGCGGTAAAGTGATTAAAGCGCAAGAGCTGAACAATACTCGTGACTTAAGCTGCGGTTTAACGTGGGGTAATAGCGCTTATGCCTACTGGAACGAACACGCGATGGTTGTGCTAACGCAATAAGGGAGCATGTGATGAATAAAATATCTAATTACGTGCGTAGCCTGATAGATGGTCGCCATTTTGTAATCAGCGTGCCTTATTTTTGGTTTTTGATTCTGGCTTTTGTACCACTGTTGATTGTGCTTAAAATCAGTCTGTCTGAGATGGAGTCCACGTCAGTATCCAGCATGATAGATTGGACGAATGGCTGGCCTACAGTTAAGTTGAATTTTTCCAGTTATATGTTTATTGCAACCGACGCGCTCTATTATCAGACCTACTTATCTTCACTTAAATATGCGCTGATGACTACGGTGATATGTTTAGCCATCGGCTATCCATTTGCCTACTTTATGGCGCGCTTACCTAAGCATATTCAGCCAACCTTGTTAATGCTAATTATGCTGCCATTTTGGACATCGTTTTTACTACGTATTTATGCCTGGAAAACCTTATTGGTCAATAATGGTGTGATTAATAATGTGCTTATGAGTGTTGGTGCTATTAATGAGCCAATCGCCATGATGAACACGCCATTTTCATTGATGGTCGGTATGGTTTATTCATACTTACCGTTTATGATACTGCCGCTGTACGCCAATTTATCCAAATTAGATATGCGTTATTTAGAGGCCGCCGCAGACCTTGGCACTAGTCCATTTAAAGCATTCTGGCTGATTACCGTGCCGCTTTCAAAAGCGGGTATTGTCGCCGGTTCTATGCTGGTTTTTATTCCTGCTGTTGGTGAATATGTGATTCCTGAATTGTTAGGTGGGTCAGATACGCTGATGATAGGCCGCGTATTATGGGATGAATTTTTTAGTAATAATGATTGGCCAATGGCGTCTGCTGTGGCTGTGGTGGTGATACTGCTGATTATGTTGCCGATGGCTATTTATAATAAATATCAATCTGAACAAATGGAGGTTAAAGCATGACATCGGTCATCAAATCTTCCATGAAACAATCCACGAATCAGGCCATGAATCCAAAAGTGATTAAGTGGTTTAGTCGAAGTTGGATGGCTGCCGTGTATATTTTTCTGTATATGCCTATCGTCACGCTAGTGATATTTTCTTTCAATGATTCCCAATTAGTCACAGTTTGGAGCCATGCCAGTTTGCGCTGGTATGAGGCCTTAATAAAAGATAGTGACTTGATTTCCGCTGTGTTGTTATCGCTTAAAATTGCATTTCTTTCCGCGTTGATCTCAGTATTTTTTGGCACATTCACCGCTTTTGCCTTAAATCGTTATAAGCGTTTTCCTGGCCGTACACTTTTGTCATCAATGGCAAGTACTCCGTTAGTCATGCCAGACGTGATTGTAGGCTTGTCTTTACTCTTAATGCTAGTTTCGTTACAACATTGGCTTGGTTATCCAGAGCGTGGCTTATTTACCATACTACTAGGCCACGCATTGTTGGGTACTGCCTATGCCACAGTGGTGGTTAGCTCTCGATTACGTGAAATGGATAGCAAGCTGGATGAAGCTGCAATGGATTTAGGTTGCCTGCCTTTTCAAGTATTTAGATTGGTGACATTGCCCTTGCTAGTGCCTGCGCTAGTCTCTGCGTTTTTACTGACTTTTACCTTATCTTTTGATGATGTAGTGTTGTCATCATTTTTATCAGGTCCAGGCTATTCTACGATGCCAATGGTGATATTTTCTCGTGCTAGATTAGGGCTAAACCCAACGATTAATACCGTGGCTACTGTCACTATTGCCGTGGTGACGATTGCTGTGATTACTTCAAGCTTTTATACATCACGCCAAGAGCGCAAGCGCAAGAGAGAAGTAGCGCAAGCTTATAGCGATACTAATAAGTGATTTTTATGTGGTCTCTCCTGCAAAATGATGAAAATTAAAAATATGAGAAACCGAGTCATTAAGCTTCAATAAGTAAAAACTTCCGCACAGTTTTTTTACTAAAAAATACTGTACATACAACTATAAAAACCTTTAATAAATTTTATGATGATTAGAATTTAAAGTAATTTAGGCCAAATGAACAAGGAAGATTAATGTCACTCAAGCTCACACATACTGCTTTACTCAAAAATAATCTCACGTTGCTTGCAGGTCAATGGGTTGGTGCAGATTCAGGTAAGAAAATAATCGTTACTAATCCTGCCAATGGCAATGTGGTGGGTGAAGTGCCACTAATGGGTCGTGCTGAAACCGAGCGTGCAATCACGGCCTCAGCACTTGCGCAAAAGTCATGGAAAATGCTTACAGCCGCCGCACGTTCAATTATTCTTAAGCGCTGGTTTGAGCTGATTATTCAACATCAAGAAGATTTAGCGCAATTACTCACTGCGGAACAAGGTAAACCTTTAGCCGAAGCACGAGGTGAAGTTATTTACGGGGCTAGTTTTATTGAATGGTTTGCTGAAGAAGCAAAGCGTGTATATGGCGAAGTGATTCCCGCACCTATGGGTGATCGCCGGCTATTGGTGCTTAAGCAGCCAATCGGCGTCACTGCGGCAATTACCCCGTGGAACTTCCCCATTGCCATGATTACCCGTAAAGCCGCACCAGCATTAGCTGCTGGTTGTAGTATGATTATTAAACCTGCGGAACAAACACCTTTGTGTGCGATTGCTTTAGCGGTATTAGCCGAAGAAGCGGGTATTCCAGCAGGTGTATTACAAGTGGTAACTGGCGATGCGCGTCAGATAGGCGCAGCAATGTGTGAAAGTACAGTGGTGAGCAAACTGTCATTTACTGGTTCTACTGAAGTCGGTCGTATTTTGATGCGTCAATGTGCCGATACTATCAAGAAGCTATCGCTAGAACTAGGCGGAAACGCACCCTTTATTGTGTTTAACGACGCCGATTTAGATGCCGCCGTTGAAGGCGCCATGCTTAGTAAATTTCGTAATGCCGGGCAAACTTGCGTGTGTTCTAACCGTTTATTTGTACAAGACGACGTGTTTGATGAGTTCGCTACAAAGTTAGCGGTGCGCGTAAGCCAGTTGAAAGTAGGTTTTGGTGTTGAAGACGGTGTAACGCAAGGGCCATTAATTGATGAAGCGGCTATCGAAAAAATAGAGAGCCACGTGGCGGATGCGCTAAGTAAAGGTGCTAGCTTAATTCAAGGCGGTAAACGGCATGCGCTAGGCGGCACATTTTTTGAGCCAACGGTATTAGTTAATGTAAGCAAAGATACCTTGATTTTTAGAGAGGAAACCTTTGGGCCAGTGGCGCCATTATTTCGTTTTAAAACAGATGAAGAAGTAGTCGAGCTAGCGAACGATACAGAGTTTGGCTTGGCTTCATATTTTTACAGCCGCGACATTGGCCGAATTTGGCGTGTTTCAGAGGCGCTTGAGTATGGCATGGTGGGTGTGAATACTGGGGTTATTTCAAACGAAGTGGCACCTTTTGGCGGCATAAAACAATCTGGTTTAGGTCGCGAAGGCTCGCATTTTGGCATTGATGAATATCTAGAAATTAAATATGTTTGCATGGCTGGAGTCTAAATAATGACTGATTCAACACAAATAATAGATTGGCATGGACGCGCTAAAACGCTAAAAATCGACGGCCGTGCATTTATCAACGGTGTGCGTGTAGTCGGTGTCGATAATAGTACGTTTGAATGTTTCTCGCCCATTGATGGCCGAAAACTAGCCGACGTTACCTCAAGTAAAGCTGCGGATATCGACATAGCAGTTGCAG
>JAYWDO010000048.1:0-16573 GCA_043779795.1 Pseudomonadota bacterium | reverse complement strand
GTTAGATCAACTACTTAAGAATATGGAGTTACAAATGGATTCGACTGAAAATGCTAACCAATTGAATTTATTCAATTAAATCTCCGGACACTACTGATCTTGTAACTAAAAATAAATGAGTAATATTAATTAACTTAGATAAAAAAACTAGCCATAACAAAGTTAAAAATAGACTACCAAATTCTAACGTCATTAATGACTAATCTAATCAATCAAATGCTGCTATTAGCGCTATTTAGTTTTAAGTCGCATGTCATTTTTAACCGATGTTACGCCTTTAATACCACGTGCTAACGATGCTGCTTTATCAATATCACCTTCAGTACTTACGAAGCCACTTAACTGCACCACACCTTTGTATGTTTCTACATTAATTTCTGAAGATTTTAACGTTGGTTCATTTAGTACAGCTGCTTTTACTTTAGTGGTAATAACACTATCATCAATGTATTCGCCTGTGCCTTCGTGTTTTGCTGTTGAAGCACAACCCAACATGATTGCGAATATGGCTGCAAATATAAAACTGACTATTGTTTTAAATTGTTTCATTTTTCTTCTCCATAAAAATTCAAATTAATAGTGGTTATTTTCACTTCCACTGGTGACGATAGAAAACCGTAACTTACTGCATCATCCACTACTAATTTAAAACGCTCTGTACGCTGGCGTACTTAAAAATTAATTTTTAAACTGTCAGATAAGAGATGGCTCAGTTTCATTGAACAACTTTCACTGATTTATAAGCGTAAAGTTTACTGATTAAAAAGCTGGCCAGTCAATTTATCCAGCTTTGGCAACTGCATCCAACACCAATAAACCTCATATCAGGTGTTTGCTTATTTAAACTTGAATGCTCGCGTTTGAATTGTGCCACGCCTTCATCAGCAGTTAAATACACATGTTCATATTTCACCGAACGCTACAATCTCTTCACCTTCACATTATCTCGCCAATCACAGCATCCCTCATTCCCATCTGGCAACCTGCTGCATGTACGGTACAACAAAGTCCTAGGCGGTAAATTGGTTGCTTTGACCCATATTGACGATGCTAGGCACGGCCATAAGGGTATGCACCAAAAACGCTGGCGGCTCGGCGAGCAGACTCAAGGTTTATCACCTGGTATGACTACCAGTGCTACTTTGGCTTTTAAGGCTGCACTTTGGTTACGACGGGGTCTTCTGGGTATTTTGTTTACTTTTCAATTATTTGTCATTTGATGACAGGGTTGAGTAAACTTGTTCACTTATAGGCTTATCCAGTTTTACCAGGCCACCTCTCACTCAGAGTATCCTGCTTTGTTAGACCATGTAGTACTATAATGAATTAGAATTCAATTTGAATAAAATGTTCAACTCTATCGTCTTCAAGTTGAAGAACCTTTCCAATATTATCTACTTGTTTATCTTTATGGTTAATTGTAATGTGATAAAGCGTGTCGCGATAACGGTAATGGATTTCATAGCCTTGCCAATTTGCGGGCACGCGTGGTGTAATTCGCAATTGATTGCCTTCTAGGCTTATTCCTAGTAAAGTTTCTAGTGTTAAACGATACATCCATCCTGAGGCACCAGTATACCATGTCCATCCGCCGCGTCCTGTATGTGGTGCGTTTGCGTATATGTCTGCACTCATGACATAGGGCTCAACTTTGTAAACATTTACTTGTTCTGGCGTAATGGCGTGATGAATAGGGTTCAGCATGCCAAATAATTCCCATGCCCGCTCCTTGTCACCTTGCATGGCAAATGCCATAGTGGCCCAAATAGCTGCATGCGTATATTGGCCGCCATTTTCGCGCACACCTGGCACATAGCCTTTAATGTAACCCGGCTCTAAGTTAGATTGGTCAAATGGTGGGTCTAGCAATTTAATGAATTGTGCATCGCGTTGTATTAGACGATTATTCACTGATGCCATGGCTTGACGTGCACGCATAGCGTCGCCACTTCTAGAGATAACAGCCCAGCTTTGGCTAATTGAATCAATTTGGCATTCATCGTTTTGTTTTGAGCCTAACGGCGTACCATCATCAAAGTAAGCTCTTCTATACCATTCACCATCCCAAGCATTAGCTTCAATGCTACCTTTTAATAACGCAGCTTGCGTTACACATAGCTCGGCAAACGCTACATCATTTTTCATATTAGCAATTGAGCTAAAACTATTTAAATTTTCCACTAAAAACCACGCTAACCAAACACTTTCGCCTTTGCCATCTTTACCCACTAAATTCATACCATCGTTCCAATCGCCACAGCCCATTAACGGTAACTTGTGTAAGCCAAACCTTAAACCATTTTTAATGGCGCGCACACAATGCTCATACAAGCTGGCAGATTCGTTAGAGCGTTGTGGTAAATCGTAATAGGCTTCTTCAAGTGGGTTTAAGGACCGTCCTTCTAAAAAATGGATTTGTTGATCAAGTATCGTAGTGTCATTTGTTGACAAAACATAGCGGCAAACTGCATAAGCCAGCCATAAATAATCATCAGAAAAGTGCGTGCGCACACCCTGCCCATTAGGAGGATGCCACCAATGTTGCACATCACCCTGTGGAAACTGGCGTTCTGCACAACGAATGATTTGTTCACGTGCCAGCCACGGCGTGGCATGTATTAGTGCCATCGTATCTTGCAGTTGATCACGAAAGCCATAAGCGCCCCCAGACTGATAATAACCACTGCGCCCCCACAATCGACAGGAAATGGTTTGATATACTAGCCAGCCGTTTAGCAGCACATTTAAAGCTGCATCGGGCGTTTCAACCTGCACTGCGCCTAGTGTATGGTTCCAATATTCATGCACCGAATCAAGCGCTTGTCTTGCGCCTGCCACACCACCCATTCGCAGAACATAGCTATGTATTTCATCAATATTTTTAGCCGCACCAAATATAAATACCAACTCACGTTCTTGGTTTTCAAGCAAGATAACCTGCGTTTGCAATGCTGCGCATGGGTCTAGTGCTGCTCCAACTTTACCAGATAAACGTTTGCGTCGCATCGCTGCAGGGCTAGCCATTGAGTTGTTTCTGCCAATAAATTCGGTACGATTGCCAGTAAAGCTATTGTTTTTACTACTTACATGTGCAAATACAATTCTATTAGCACATTCCCGACCATAAGAATTTTTTGCTAGCAATGCACCAGTATGTGCATCATGTTCCGTCACAATCTGCATTAAGTTAGCGTGTCTCCACTCCCCCATTACCAATTCCAAATAACCCATTACGGACAATTTACGTGTCCGGTCAGATGTGTTTCTTAACTTAATCACCACAAATTTTACAGGCGCATCCATAGCCACATAGGTCGTTAACTCTGAACTAATGCCAAATTCTTGATGTTCAAATGTGCTGTAACCAAAACCATGGCGACACACATAATCACTATTTTCTTGCGCTACCATGCAATTGGGTAATGGTGTAGGCGACCAAAAAGCACCTGTTTCATCATCGCGAATATAATATGCTTCACCACTAGAATCTGAAAGCGGATCATTATGCCAGGTGGTTAATCTGAACTCATGCGCATTTTCTACCCACGTATACGCGCCCCCAGCCTCTGATACTACAGTGCCAATATGCGGGCTGGCTATTACGTTAGACCAAGGTGCGGGTGTGGTTTTCCCACTTTTAAGTGTGATAACATATTCACGACCATCTGAAGTAAAGCCACCCAAGCCATTATTGAAAATAAGATTTCTCTTTGGTAATTGGGGTTGCGGGTATTTTTCTAACACTAACATTGGTTCTAAACGATCTGGTGTTCGCTCAGTCGCTCTATCAATTACCCCCCGGCGCTCAACTTGCTCAATTAGAGATTCTGCGCTATCAGTAAACACAATGCGTGCGACGGCTTGAAATAACACCCGTGTTTCTTCTGACAACTCGTCTGCACGTCGAATAAAAACACCACCGGGCTTATCGATAGATTGCGCCTCTGGCCCTGCGTTAATCAAGCCAATAATGGAATCGTGCAATGCTGCGCGGTAGCCTGAAAAATCTTCATTAATAACCACTAAATCAACAATTAATCCATTCATGCGCCAATAAGTGTGTGCTTGGAGCAACTGTTTCACTAAATTAATGCGACTTACATCAGCAATTCGAATCAGTACAATCGGCAAATCACCAGAAATGCCAAATCTCCACAAACCTGATTGGCCTTGGTTGTTACGTGCAATCACACTAGGCGCGGCGCGGCGCAAGGGATTACAGAAAATAACTGAACTGGCTAAACGCCCGAACACCTGAGCATCTGCCTCAGTTGCGTTAAGCATGCGCAGCACTTCTTGGCTTTGAAACCACGCCATTTCAAATGCACGCTCTACAAAATGCTTATCACCATATTTTTCTATTAAGGCAATTACTGCCTCCCGTGAACTGGCAACACCAGTAATAATTTGCACAATTGTTGAGCGGTCTGTAGATAGTTTAACAGTTCTTCTGACCGCTACAATCGGGTCTAGCACTGAGCCATCTGTATTTGATAAGGGTTGGCTTTTTAATTTAATAGCCTGCTTGCCAAATAGTTGGTCTGATATTTGTGATGAAACTTGCTCAAATAAATTGACATCTCTTTTTAAGTCAGCCTCAGTATTATCAAACATAATAGGGTTAGCCGTGGTGCGACCACGACCAATAAATTTTGCTCGATCTGTTTCATAGCTTGAATCATTACTGTTCATCTCAGGCACTGCTAGTAAGTGGAACATCCAAGGCACACGCTCGTCCTTGGTACGCGGGCGTCTGGTGCAAATAATGGCTCGCTGATCATGTAAAATTTCGGTTTGCACAAATAAATTGCTAAAGACGCGGTGTGCTAAATCGGCATTCTTTGGTGCTAAAACTACCTCCGCATAACTAGTTATCTCAATAGTACGGTTACGATTAGATAAATTAGTCAGCGTGACGCGTCTAATTTCTACATCATCTTCGGGTGATACACTGATTTCAGTGTGTGTTTCGATTGACTGATCCCGACGCCGATACTCTGCCCGTGCTTGAGTAAAAACCGCTTCATAATGCTCTGCTTGGCGCAAAGTTGGCTGATGCGCAGCAGACCAAAACCGCTGTGATTCCATATCGCGCAAATAGATAAAACTACCCCAGTTATCTTGTGTTGCATCTTCGCGCCAACGCGTAACGCTTAAATCGTGCCAGTGACTGTAACCACCACCAGCGTTAGTAACCATCACATGATAGCGACCATTAGATAACAAATGCACCTCTGGTATTGGTGTGTTATAACTGGTGAATACACGCATTAAACCGACCGTATTATCCTCGTTTACTTGATTAGTATTTGATTCGGCAACATTGGGTTGCAAGGTGCTACCTAGTTTTGGCACACGCTCTTGCAGCAGCAATTCTGTAGCTTTAAGATACGGCGCAGTTATAAACCGTCGCTGCATTGGTTTATTCAGCAATACATGTGAAAAAGCCAACAAACTCATGCCCTGATGATGCGCCATAAAGGTTTGTATTACCGCATGTTTCTTGCCACGTGGTAAACGGTTAGGAGTGTAATCAATCGCCTCGTAAAATCCATATTGGCCAACAAAACCACTATCGGCCAAAACTTGCAAGTTTTTGCAAGCTTCATTTGGCGCCACCATTAATGCCAAGGCAGTAGCGTAAGGAGCTATGACCAAATCATCTGCTAAGCCACGCTTAAAACCTAAACCAGGCACACCAAAAGCGCGATATTGGTATACTTGTGCAATATCAGTGACGTTGTAACAAGACTCTGAGATACCCCAAGGTACATTGTGTTGTTGACCATATTTAATTTGCTGTTTTACAACTGCTTTGCAGGTTTGATCTAATAGTGTATTTTCAAAACTAGGCATTAATAATTGGGGCATTAAATACTCAAACATAGAGCCAGACCATGATATTAAACTTGTTTCACCGCCAGTTTTTGTAAATTTTGACAAGCCTCATTAGGCATTACCAATAAAGCTAATGCAGTTGCATAAGGCGCTATGACTAAATCATCGGCTAAACCGCGTTTAAACCCTAGGCCTGGCACACCAAAAGCACGGTATTGATATACTTGGGCACTATCAGTATGGTTGTAGCAAGATTCTGAAATTCCCCAAGGTATATTGTTTTGTTTGCCATATTTAATTTGTTGTTTTACAACGGCTTTATTAGTTTGATCCAGTAAAGTATTCTCGAAACTCGGCATTAATAACTGGGGCATTAAATACTCAAACATCGAGCCAGACCATGAAATTAAACCAATATCACCCCCCACATTGGTGAGTAAGCGGCCTAATGAAAACCAATGTTTTTGTGGTAATTGACCATTAGCAATGAGTATAAAGCTGGCTAAACGTGCTTCAGAAGCCAATAAATCATAACAAGATGAATCTCGCCGCCTTTCACCTACGTCAAAACCAATGCTTAGCAAATCTATTTTTTCATCATATAAAAATTTGAAATCCATTTCAGTTAGCTTGCCAATTCGCTTAAACAAATCATCTACTTGTTGTACATTACTGTTGTCTTTAACTTCCACAAGTCCTGCCTGTAAGGTAATCAAACATCCCAACAAGTTGCCACTATCAACCGATGATATATATTGCGGATTTAACACCTGCAATGTGTGCGTGTCATACCAGTTATAAAAATGTCCGTGGTACCGAGCTAATTTTTCCATGCTATTTAATGTTTTTTCGGTTAGCATTAATAGCTCTACTAACTTAATATAGCCAAAATCATAAGCGGCTAAATTGGCTAATAAACCCAATCCCATATTGGTCGGCGATGTACGCGATGCAATTGTTTCACTTGGGTAAACTTGTACATTATCAGGTGGTAACCAATTATCTTCTGCCCTAACAAATTGGGAAAAATAGTCCCAAGTCAGCTTTGCATTGTTCTGTAAAAATGTGCGTTGGTTAGACGTTAAAGCGACCTGCTTCGATTGTATTGGCCTACTTATAAACCATGCAACCACAGGAGAAGCTAGCCACAAGATACAAATTGGGCTGCAAAATATCCAGACCATTATCAAATGACTGCCTAGCAATTGAATACTAAGTAGAAAGATAATTACAATTGTTGTGATTGCAGGCGCAACCCACATTTCAGCGTAGAAGCTCAATAAGCTGTTGCACGCATTTCGCCTTACGTAAACAGGCAAATACCATTGCAATAAGCCACGTTTAGTAAACATTAAACGTCCTGCTGAATTGATAATAGCGTCAATACTAATGGTTGCCTCATAAGGTAAAAAAGATAGTTGCAATGTAGCTAATGAAAAGGCTGTGCTAGTTAATTGAATAACAGTTGCTAAATGTGTCAGCCAAGTACTTTCTTTGGGTTTTTTAAGCAAGTTGATTGTCATACTTAAAATAGATGGCAAATATATAACAAGCAACACCATCGTTAACGCCAACCATGCAGTTTTTGCTTCGAACAATACCCAGCTCGCAATCAGCAATAGTGTCAAAATTATTGGCACCAAGCTACGCCGCAAGTTATCCAGTACTTTCCATTTCAATAATGCACTTAAGGGATTTGGCAACTTATTAGTGGCAGACGGCACGCGTGATAATAACCAACTTAAAAGTTGCCAATCGCCGCGTATCCAACGATGGCGACGGCTAATATCTGTAGCATAACTGGCTGGATGTTCTTCAATTAAATCAACATCAGAGACTAACGCACTGCGGGCGTAGCCGCTTTCTAGTAAATCATGGCTCAATATCAAATTAGTAGGAAAGCGCCCATCAACAGCCTGCCTGAAAGTATCGATATCGTAAATACCCTTGCCGACAAATGATCCTTCTGCAAAAACATCCTGATAAACATCCGAGACTTCTCGCGTATACGGGTCTATACCTGCTTCACCCGCATATAATTTTGTAAAATATGTTTTAAATGCGCTGACTAAACTAATCGATGTACGAGGCTGTAAAATGGAATAGCCGTGTGTCACTCGACCAATTACTGCATCAAAAATTGGCTTGTTGAGACTATGCGCCATATTGCCGATTAACTGCTTGGCAGAGTCGCGTGGCAATTGCGTATCGGTATCGAGCGTAATCACATATTTAAAGGTTTTTAATAGAGGCTGATCGCCTACAATATCGGTGAAGGAGGTGTGGTTGACATTCTCCATGTTGCCAACGCGCAATAGTGTGTTGAATTGCTCTAATTTACCGCGTTTACGTTCATATCCCATCCAAATTTTGTCGACACTATTCCACTCTCGCTGTCGGTGGAATAGATAAAAAATACAAGGCATATCTGTTTGGTAAGCTGCATTTAAAGCCTCAATACCTGAACGTATATGGGCTGTTAACACCGCATCTTCATCCATGACGCGTTGTGTTGCATCACGGAAATCAGTTAACAATGCAAAGAATAAATTAGGGTCTTGGTTACCTAAATAACGAATTTCCAATGCTTCTAATAAACCATTAATGTTGTCTATGCTACCAATTAAGGTTGGCACTACTACAATGGTGCGATATAACTCTGGTATGCCTTTTGAGAAATCTAGTCTTGGCAAGCAATGTGGCCGAAAAGCTTGGGTAATGAACACATTAACAATCGCCACAGCCAAGCCAGTACTTGCTAAAAACGTCAATAAACCAAATAGCCAAATAAACCAAATACTCATATTTAATTCAACTAAAACAACATAAACAGCAACTGTAAAGCAGGCTGTTAGCAATAAAATTGAACTTAGGTATAAGCGTAAACGAAATGGTTGGCAAAATCGTTTAAATTTAAAAAGTAAAGTGTCATGGCAATTAAGTATATTTTTTAATGAAGATATACCCTCATCAATTAAGTAGTAGCCAACGTGCGCTTGGCGATACTGTATACCTAATTGATTGCTGGCAGCCACTGCCATATCAACAACTGTTTGTGCTGCTTTTATTTCATATTGAGAACAATGGTTGCTAGATGGTTGGGCTTGGTTTTTGTGTTGTTGTTTTTGGCACGATATAGCTGATAAACGCGCTATATCTTCAATAGCATGCCGATATCGGTCACGCGTAGCAAAGTCTTGCAAGGCATATTCACCTGCTGGGTCTTGTTTTAACGACTGTTCAACCACACTCAATGCTTCTACAAAATTACGCCAATCCATTGATGCAATAAAACGCAAGCTGCACACACTGTTTGCGATAGAAATTTGATTGGCTGCGGCGGTGCGGCTCGCCAATTCTAATAATCTAGTAGCAGTTATATTTTGCAATTGTAATTGCTGCTCTACCCAAGTTTGTACAAAACCCATCGCAGCACACTGGTCTTGCAGTTTGGTATAAAACTCTTCTACAAATGGCGCAGTTAATGGTATGTCAGCATCTGCAAATTTGGCTAACAATTGAATCAATTGTTTGGGTTCATGTTCTGCAGCCATTAACATGCGATCTGCCCAAATAATAGCGGTTTCTTGCTCTTCGCGTCTATTGGCGATGCGTACTGAAACACGGCGTAAATTTTCCAATAATGCTAATTGCAACATAATGGGAAAAGCCCATAATTCACCTAACATCAGCGGCTCTACGGTTTGATAAGCCACAATGAACTGAGTTAAATTATTGTTATCTACACGACCATCCATATGTGAAATTAAATCTAAGGCCAAATCATAAATTCGCGGAAAGCCATCTGATGCACCATCAAGTATTCTTGGTAATTGCTGACTATAACCACGTGGTAAATGTCGTCGTGCAAGGGTAAATTGTTGTTGAATTAGATAATAGTTATCTAGTAGCCAGTTTTCGGCAGGTGAAAGTTTTTGATTGATTTTTTCGGCATTACCGCTAGATGCAGTTACAACCTGATATGCACTAGTGATAACACGCTCATTATCGGCAAGGCGAGCCAATAGCTTATCTGGCCCAATGTGCGGATTAATTTGATGTTGCTTTGCCAATGTAATTGCGTGACGTTTAAGTTGTTCAATACTTAGTAACTCTGCACGCAATAGAATGGGGTCACGTTCTTTAATAGCTTGTGGGCGAAAGATGTTCAAAAGTTTTTGAAGCTTTGCAAGATTAATTTTAATCATAACCTTCAATCAAATTTACAAAAAATTGCAAATGAAATAGATGACGATCTCACAAAAATTGTGCGATATTTGATTAATCAGTTTACGTTTATTTAATCAAAATAACTGTGCGTTACCGCACACAGCGCCAAGTACCTCTGTTTATAAATACATGAAGTGTTTATGCAAATTAACATAGGGTCGGTATAGGTTATACCTAAAATACTTAAAAAATATTAAGCGTTAAATGGAATTTTTTGCAGACGCGTGTGCTCGTTTTTAGTCGTTGCATAACACTCGCAACTACGGCTTTCTAGACATTTGCGATCTAGCACTGTAATCAGACCTCGTTTGTAGCTAATAATACCTGCATTTTGTAATTTCAATGCTGCATCAGTTACGCTTTCACGGCGCACACCCAGCATGCTACTTAGCATTTCTTGTGTAATGGCAATTTGGTTTGACGGCAAACGATCTAAACTTAATAAAAGTCTGCGACATATCTGTTGGTCAATGGTGTGGTGACGATTGCATACAGCAGTTTGTGTGACTTGTGTAATAATGGCTTGCGAATAACGCAATAACACATTGAGCATTACGTTATCCCTGTGAATAGCATTTATTGCTGCCTGCGCGCGCAACCTGTAACCTTTTCCCGCGGTTTGTACTAATGCTTGATTTGGGGAGTTGCTACCTGAAAAAAACAAGGACATGCCTACCGCACCATCATTGCCTACCACAGCAACCTCTGAAGATGCGCCATTTTCTGTTATATATAGCAAAGACACAATCGCCGTGGTTGGGAAGTACATATAAGCAGGTGTTTTTCCCGATTCACAGAGCACTTGATTCAGCGAAAAATCTACTTCTTCCATATCGGGTTCAAGTTGATTCCATTCGCTTTGGCCCATTGATGCCAATAGATGGTTTCGTTGCTGTAAAAAGGTTTGATTATCCAGTATTTCAGAGATCATGTTCATGATGTACCCCTTATTAAGAGGTTAGATATTACTGGTCACCACGCAATGTTTTTATCAGCAATTAACTTAATTTCATGTAAGAATTATCCTACTATTTGCATGTATTTAAATTAAGTGAGTTAGCCCCGATTTTGTGGACGGGCAAGTTGATGATATTTTATCAACTTGTTAGGAGCATTCATGAAACGTATTCCCCGTCGTTTATTTACAGAAGAATTTAAAAAAGAAGCCATTAAGCTGGTCACCGAGCAGAGTCTCAACGTCGCACAGGCAGGACGCCAGTTAGATATTGATCCTAAATCCATCCGTGCTTGGATAGCGCAGGCTTAACGTGGTGAACTTAAAGCCACATTAGGCGCTACTAAACTGACCACAGATCAACAGCGCATCCGTGAACTTGAGCGTGAATTGGCGATTGCTAAAATGGAGCGTGATATATTAAAAAAGCGACGGTGTACTTCGCAAGAGAGTCGAAGTGAAGTACGCCATGATTGATCAATTGCGCCATCTACATCCAATCTTTAAACTATGTGATTTACTGGACGTTGCCAGAAGCGGTTATCAAGCTTGGTCTACAGGCAAAGTTATTTCAGCACGTAAGCTTGAAGACTTTCGCCTTACTGTCGCAATTAAAGCAGTCCATGCACGTGGGCGCGGTATCTACGGTCCATTCAAGATTCAGACGGAGCTTGCAGCGCAAGGCGTAATGGCTGGCATTAATCGCATTAAACGTCTATGCACACTGCACGGCATCCGCTGTACCCATAAGAAGAAGTTCAGAGTCACAACAGACTCTAAGCATTACCTACCAGTGGCACCCAATTTGCTGGATCGTCAATTCGCCTGTATTGCACCTAACCAAGTCTGGGTGGCTGACATTACTTACATTCCCACCGGCTAAGGTTGGCTTTATCTAGCCGCTGTCAAAGACCTGTACACCTGTGAAATTGTAGACTGGGCTATGGACAATCGTATGACGCAAACGTTGGTGATGGATGCGCTGACTGCGGCGTATTGGAAGAAGAAGCCTGCACCAGGCTTAATGCATCATTCGGATCGTGGTAGTCAGTATTGCAGCGCAGCTTACCTTGCATTACAAGCTAGTTACGGCATACAAACTTCAATGAGTCGCAAAGGTAATTGTTGGGACAATGCACCGATGGAAAGCTTCTTTGGCACCATCAAAACTGAAAGTTTGCATCATTATCGCTTTAAAACCAGAGAGAATGCTAAACGGGTCATCTTTAAGTATATTGAAGTGTTCTATAATCGCATTCGGCGACATGCAAAAATAGGTAACCAAATACCTGCTGACTTCGCCAATCACTATTACATTAGCAATCAAATTGCCGCATAATTCTGATGACTTGCCCGTCCACGAAATCGGACTCAGCTCACTATACTGTCGCATTTAATTTTACGCACATTAACAGCAAAAGTCATTTGTAGCTCTAATATTTTAAAGACTACTCTCTTCCACAACACTGTAACCAGTCTGCTGTACTGCCAATATTAATTTGTCAGGTGAAGTGAACTGCTCATCATACTGCACGATTGCCTCGCCTGACGTTAACGATACGTGCACATCATGTACCCCATCAATGGCTACAAGCGCCCTAGTCACCATATCTCTACATCTGAGACAAATCATTCCGTCTACTTGTAAAGTTGTGGTGTGTAAGGTTTCCATTTGCATGGCATTCCCTTTGTATTAAAAAAGGCTTAAAGTCTTCACGAATGGATGATGCTACGACAGGCAACTGCGCAACGTTTGCAGGTTTTACTGCAATTTTGGCAGTGATCCATTACGTACTTACCACATTCCACCGCACATTTTTCACAAATATCTGCGCATAACAGACTAATTGCGTGCAAATGTGTATCGCCTCTCGCAATGGCTTGCGCAGTATGGCGACACATATCAGCACATTCCATATCTAACAAAATGCAATTGACCATTGGTTTTGGATCATCTTCTTTTAAACATGATGTTGCACACTGTAAGCAAACTACTGAGCAGTCGTTGCAAACGCGCAGACATTCTGTTTCCATTGGATTTAACATATATTTACCTAAACTTAATTAGCTATTATTAATAGTTTAAGTTTAGTCTGTCTGTACGCCAGCACACTTAAAAGTTATCTTAAAAAATATAAAATTAGTCTTAATTAGCGCTAAGTTTGCTACATTCCACCCCCAAATTTTTAAGTCATAAAGAGACCTATTTGCAAAATACCATCCGCATTGCGACGTTTAATATTTACAAAGGTGTGACGCAATATAATGCCACCTTGCCTTGTACAAGTAGCTTGAGACTGTTGCCAGTTTTATTGAACAGCATATGCCCGCCAATACACCGTTCATTATTGCATGAGATTTCAACGATTGGAGCTTGTGTGGTTGGCGCATTTTTTCCGGGCGTTTACACGTGCATGAGGTTTTTAAACAATACATAGGCCATACTGAGCGTAGCTTTCTATCTTGGTTGCCTTTGTTGCGGTAAGACCGAATTTATGTGCGCGGCTCTGCAGCAACCACATCCAAACTCATTCTGGCCCACAATTTATTTAATTATCAGACCATGCCATCCAATACAACTGTCGGATTGTCGACTTAATTGACAGGTATTCATTAACTTAAATAATGTTAATTTGGAATGTTTATGTTTATGTTGTATATTTTTATGGCTATATGCATTCTAGGGTTGGAAGTTAGGCAGCAACTACTTTTCTGAATTATGCTGTTTTGTGCATTACTGGGTGCGTATTCAGAAAAGTAATGCCCTGTTACGTGCAATATATGGTTGGATAGTGAAATGTTCGTAGTCTAAAAACAGAAAATTTTGGCTGTTGAGGCTGTAGAACGCTTGGCAGAAAGCTGACGGTGGTGACGGGCTGTTGTCGGCCAAAAGCAGTTATCCGTAAATTAAGGCTGGTCGGCAGCAATGGGGGGACTAAGCGGCCGTTTAATATCATTAGTTCGAGCCTAAATTGGTGAGCCAATCAAGCACGAAAAGAAGAACTATTTTCCGCATTTATATCGTGTCTTTCATAGTTGCCATTGATTACTTCATGGTTGCCTGCTACTGTTCTTCACTAATGTATTGAAGCCCCCCGTGTTACATGAACGGGAGAGAACGGAGAATATAAATTATGAAATTAATTATTCAATTAGTAACGTTAATCGGCGCAATTGTTTCAGCTGCTTTTTTATACAAACATGGCTGGGACTTCACTGCCGGGACAGCTATGCTCAGCTTTGTTGGGACTTTTGCAGGATCTTTCTTTTTGTTTAAGCCAAAAGAAATGAAGCTCCTGAGCCAGTCTCAAAAAGTTGGCAACAATTCAACCGCTTATCAATCAGGCGGCGACATGAACATTGGAGATAAATCTTGATTGGAAAGACCGAACAAACCACCGGTGACAATAGTGCTGCATATCAATCAAATGGTGATATGACTGTGCACCATTACGGTATGGATTTCCAAAACGTTAAGCAGTTGTGCCTTGCACTGATTAATGACAATGCACCAAAGTTACAGCAGGAAGCAATGCAGAGCGCTATTAATAACGTTTTAGAATTTGCTGAGCAGTTAAGAATTGAAATAGAAAAGATCAATGTCCGTATTTCACCGTCGAAACTTACAGAACCCGACGTGCAAGCTGCCCTAAACGATGCGGTTCAGGGAGCTGCAATAAAAGGTCAAAAATCCGATCTTAATCTTTTAGCCAGTTTAGTTGCCTCGCGCTTAGACACTGAAAATAGTGACCTTCTTGATATTACAATTGAGCAGGCAATTAAGATCATTCCGAAGCTCACTAGATCTCACCTTGATTTTCTTGCCGTAAAGCACTTAATATCACACATGAGTATCACTAGCTCTGAATTAGAAGTTATTTACTCCCGATTTGAGAGTCTAGCAAACCCCGTACTCACTCAGTGCGGCGGTAATTGCATCTTAACGGAAGGCAATATTCAATATTTAGCCGGTGTCGGCGTTTTAACCTATACACCAATGTTTAGCCACGATGTTTGGGAAGTTCAGCATAACCCATATCTAAAATTGGAAGCGGACAAAGAACGATTCAAAGCTGGTATTGAAAAAAACGCGCCAAGCTTTTTTTCATTAATTCAAACATATGAAAAGAACAAATTTCCGGGTGTACAATTAAATAGCTTCGGCATGGCCATTGCACTAACCCGTCTAAGCAATCTTCTTGGCCCTCTAGACTTAAAAACTTGGATAAATTGAATGTAATCACGATGGTAATTCTAGCTAAATACAAACTATTAATACTTCAATAATACAGTTCTGAGCATTACTCTGTTCAGTGGTCGCCAGGTCACTAAAATGGTACATGCCAGCGCCCTGATTAATCATCTTAGGCGCGGACTAAGGGATTAAGATCGTAACAATCCATTTCTCAGTTTTGTCTGGATTGGTGAAGAAATTTAGGCTCGAACTGGCAGTTAAGGGTCGGTGGCTGTGATGGTCTGTTTAAGTCGAAGGTCGCCTTTGGGGATTCAGCGGAAATGCGGCAAAGCGATCATTCAAATTAAAATCTGGAATAATCTATATCCCCATATCTATATTTACATATAGGGACTGGCAGAGAAATGATTCAGGAGAAAAATATGTCAAGCAAATCAGATAACGACAATCGTTCAAATCAACTCAATCCAAATAATGACTCCTACTATAGCTCGCGGGGAATAGGTGGAGATGACGGCTACGATGGTGGTAATAATGGCGAACATTACAAAGCATTTGATTGGGGAGAATATGCTAGAAAGGAGGCTTGGAGGCAGCGAGAGATGGAAATGCAAACTCCAATTAAAGAAGAGTTCACCATTGATTTCATGAGTATGAGCGGAAGCAGAGCGCATCTTACAGCGACAGCCCAGTTACCCAATAAATATTATAGCGGACCTCTCTTCAGCGATTGTACCGATCTAATAGAAAAGGTGTTATACCCACGCCTGTGCAAATCCTTCGTGAAGGAAACAAACTCACCTATTGCCTACTCACGTGTTAGAAATGGGAAAGGTAACGAACTAATTTGGCTTCAAGAAGAGTATCGACCTCGTAGTAACTCTAAACTCTATAGTACCGAACTCCAGCAACAGATTACCCAACTAAATAAACTTTGGGAACAATCAACAAAATTCAAAGTAGAAGATTTTAAGAAGTTACTTCAAGACTACAAGACCATCCCGCGTGAGGATATGGGTTTCATTGTTACCCCCGATAATTATCGGCAAGTCAGGGGTTACTGAGTTTACAAGGAATAGACCACGGTTGAAAGCGACCTAAACTACTTTGATGAAAAGGAGTGGATTCATGGAAGCCTTTAAAACACAAGCGTTCATCAAATCAGCTATGTCTTGCCGATTAGTGCCCATAATCTAACTATTCATTTAAACGGGACGCGCTACAACATTCACTTTAATTCGGTCGTTGACAGTCCACTTTGGGGATGTTGCAGCCGGCCAGCTTTGATTTTCGTATGACTGGATAGGGTCGTTTGCGGATATACATGATTGAAAATTGCTTGCCAGAAAGCTGCC
>JAYWDO010000047.1:0-6395 GCA_043779795.1 Pseudomonadota bacterium | reverse complement strand
TGGTATCAGTGGCTACCGCAATAAAGCGTTTTGCATCTTCGCCGCCTTCGCCAGTGTTAGACTTACCACCGATGCGGTTCATAGCAATCGCCAAGGTGGCGTGCGCTTCCGTTGAAATTGATCCTAGCGACATCGCACCCGTTGCAAAACGTTTAACGATTTCTTTTGCTGACTCAACAGTCTCTAACGGAATAGCTGGATTGGCTGATTTAATCTCGAATAAACCACGTAAAGTCATGTGACGGCGTGATTGGTCATTAATTAACTGGGCATATTCTTTGTAAGTTGAGGCTGAGTTGGTGCGTGTAGCATGCTGTAATTTTGCAATCGAATCTGGCGTCCACATATGCTCTTCGCCGCGCACACGGAATGCATATTCACCGCCAGCATCCAAGCTATTGGCTAATACTGGATCTTCGCCAAAAGCACTTGTATGTAAACGCGTTGCTTCTTCAGCAACTTGATCTAAACCAATGCCTTCGATATTGGTCACTGTGCCAGTGAAATATTGATTAACAAATGCTGAATTTAATCCGATAGCTTCAAAAATCTGCGCGCCGCAATAAGATTGATAAGTTGAAATACCCATCTTAGACATGACTTTATACAAGCCTTTGCCTATGGCTTTAACAAAGTTCTTAGTAGCCACATAGTTATCTTTCGCGCCCATGTGGTTAATTGTTTCAAAGGCTAGCCAAGGACAAACAGCTTCAGCGCCATAACCTGCAAGTAGCGCAAAGTGATGCACTTCACGTGCCGAACCTGTGTCAATGACTAAACCAGTACTTGTACGTAAACCCACTTTTACTAAATGCTCATGCGTAGCTGAACAAGCTAGCAATGCGGGAATCACTAAACGCGCTTCGCTAATGCTTCTATCTGAAAGAATGAGGATATTAAAGCCATCTTTCACTGCATTTTCAGCCGCGCTGGTAATGCTCGCAACTGCGGCAGCCATACCTGCTTTACCTTGTGTTGCAGGATAAGTAATGTCTAGCACTAATGATTTATATTGGTTTTGTGTAAGCGTGGCAATGGCCTTTAATTGCTCCAACTCATCCAACATAAGTACCGGTTGGCTGGCTTCTAAACGTAATGCTGGTTTAGTTTCGTCCACACCTAACAAATTAGGTTTTGGGCCGATAAATGTCACCAAGGACATCACCAATTCCTCACGAATCGGGTCAATCGGTGGGTTGGTCACTTGCGCAAACAGCTGTTTAAAGTAGTTGTAAAGCAATTTTGGCTTAATAGACAACACTGACAAAGCCGCGTCGTTACCCATTGAACCCGAACCTTCTTCACCATTTTGCACCATCGGTTGTAGCACAAACTTAATATCTTCTTGCGTGTAACCAAAGGCTTGTTGTGTATCTAGCAAGCTGGCAGCCATTTCTAGCTCGCCTTCTACTTTTGGCATATCAGTCAAAAAGTAGCGTGTTTTTTCTATCCATTGTTTGTACGGTTTGGCTGTGGCAATGGCACTTTTAACTTCATCATCGCTGATGATACGGCCTTGCTCCATGTCGATGAGCAACATTTTTCCTGGCTCTAAACGCCATTTTTTAACGATTTTTTCTTGCGGAAAGGTTAATACACCCATTTCAGAAGCCATCATCACAATGTCATCATCGGTCACCAAATAACGGGCTGGACGCAAGCCATTACGGTCTAGTGTTGCACCAATCATGCGTCCATCGGTAAATGCTACTGCTGCTGGGCCATCCCATGGCTCCATTAATGCCGCATGATATTCGTAGAAAGCACGACGCTCTTCATCCATCAACGGATTGCCTGAACCGTCTTTTGCACCCCAAGCTTCAGGAATCAACATCATCATGGCATGTGGCAATGAATAACCACCAGCCACTAGCAATTCTAAACAGTTATCAAAACAGGCAGAATCTGATTGGCCATCAACAATCAATGGCCATAGCTTGTCTAAATCTTCGCCAATCACGCTAGACTTCATGGTCTCGTGACGTGCAGCCATCCAATTAACGTTGCCTTGTACGGTATTGATTTCGCCGTTATGTGCAATCATGCGGAACGGATGCGCTAAATCCCAAGCAGGGAAAGTGTTGGTTGAAAAGCGCTGGTGCACTAGTGCCAAAGCTGAAACTACGCTCTCATCGTTTAAATCTTTGTAGTAAATTCCCACTTCATTGGCCAGCAACATGCCTTTGTAGACAATAGTGCGTGAAGATAATGATGGAATATAAAACGTGGCAGGGTCTTTCAAGTCAAGCGCACGAATAGCATGTTCAACACGCTTACGAATCACAAATAATTTACGTTCAAAGATACTTTGATCTGTAGATGTACTTGCAATAATCACCTGACGCATAGTCGGCTCAACATCGCGCGCAGCTTGAGCAAGGTCGCTATTATCAACAGGTACATCGCGCCAACCGAGCAATGCTTGATTTTCTTCAGCAATAATTTTATTGATTAAGGCGACACATACATCAACATTTTTTGCCGCTTGCGGTAAAAACACGTTGCCTACGGCATACTGGCCTGCTTCTGGCAAATTAATGCTAAGTTTTGCCGCTTCTTGACGCATGAATGCGTCTGGCATTTGCATAAGCAAACCAGCACCATCTCCAAGTTTAGGATCGTAGCCAGTTGCACCGCGATGGGTTAGATTGGTTAGTAACTCCAACCCTTTTTGCACAATATCGTGGCTTTTTTTGCCTTTAATATGCGCCACAAAGCCCACGCCACATGCATCGCGCTCGTTAGAAGGTCTGTACAAACCCTGTTTGATTGGTTTGCCTGTAATTGCAAAGCCTGTATTGACGATGCTTGAACTGTTTGAAGCGGAGTCATTCTGCACGATTGGGTTACTTAATACTGATGCCATATTATCTAATCACAAAACATTTAGCGGAACCTTCAAGTTTACCGTTAAATGCCTATCTGTTCAATAAGATAGAGGCTAAAGATACAGATTATTTTATCAAAATTCATTAGATTGGCACTGATATAGAAGGCCAACCTAATTTCAAACGCTTATTTTAAGCACCATTTTTACAATACTTTTAAGATGCAGCAACCAATTGAAACGCTTTTTTAGCCGCCGCTATCGTGTATACAAGATCTTCATCACTATGTGCGGCTGAAACAAAACCAGCCTCAAATGCAGAAGGGCCAAGATAGACGCCGCTATCAAGCATGCTATGAAAGAACTTGTTAAAATGCTCTTTATTCGATTGCATCATTTCATTAAAGCTAGATGGACATTTTTCACAGAAATATAAGCCGAACATACCGCCTACACTTTGTGCATTAAATACTACGCCAGCCTCTTTTGCCGCAGCAATCAAGCCATCGACCAGCTTTTTAGTTTGTGCCGTTAGTTTTGCATGAAAATCTGGCGCCTGGATAAGCTCTAAAGTTTTTAAACCAGCCGTCACCGCAACCGGGTTACCAGACAATGTACCGGCTTGATAGACTTTACCCAGTGGCGCCAAACAACTCATAATATCTTTACGGCCACCAAATGCACCCACAGGCAAGCCGCCACCAATCACTTTACCCAATGTCGTCATATCAGGTTTGATGTTATATAAAGCTTGCGCGCCACCTAAATGCACGCGGAAACCCGTCATCACTTCATCAAAAATCAACACTGCGCCATGTTTAGTGCAAAGCTCACATAAAACATTTAAAAAATCCATGTGTGGCACAATCAGGTTCATGTTGCCAACGACAGGCTCAATAATTACGCAGGCAATTTCATCGCCCATTTTGCTAAATAAATCTTTAAGTGCTTGGGTATTGTTATATTCTAAAGTAAGCGTGTGAGCGGCCACTTCTGCTGGAACACCGGCAGAATCTGGCTCGCCAAAAGTAAGTAAGCCAGAACCCGCTTTAACCAACAAAGCATCAGAATGGCCGTGGTAACAGCCTTCAAACTTCACTAACTTATTGCGGCCAGTAAAGCCACGCGCTACACGAATGGCGCTCATCGTGGCTTCGGTACCACTACTTACTAAACGCACTTGCTCCATGCTCGGTACTAATTTATTGATAAGTTCAGCCATTTCAAGCTCGAGGCCTGTAGGCGCGCCGAACGACAAGCTATTTTCCGCCACTTCTTGCACCGCTTTAATCACTACTGGGTGCGCGTGACCAACAATCATCGGACCCCATGAGTTGATGTAATCGATATATTCTTTACCATCCACATCCCACAATTTAGAACCTAAACCTTTTTTGAAAAAAATAGGCGTGCCGCCCACGCTGCGAAACGCGCGCACTGGCGAATTTACACCGCCAGGAATAAGTTGTTGAGATTTTTCAAAAAGCGCTGCATTGATTGAGGTCATAGTAATTGTGGTGTCTTAAAATATCGTTAGCGAAAGCTTTATTCTACCAGACTGTTTTCAGTCCACTACAAATTAAGCCGGCCTTGCGACGCGCTGCTTGGTTTGCGTTTACAGCATAGGCAATAATTTAACTCTATTAAGTTACGTAACTATTTTTGCAAACGCTTTTACTTGCTCGCATGAATAAGGCGAAAACAATTGTGAGAATTTTATTGTTTGAGATTTTATATCTGGCGTATTAAAAATCGCATTGATAACCGCTACAGCGCTTGCGCCAGCTTCAATTGCCTGTAGCGAATTTTCCAGCGTAATGCCACCAATAGCCACTGTTGGAATATGTAATTGCGCTTTTGCCAGCTTAAATAAATCCAAACTGGCCACTGGCGCACTCGGCTTGGTGCTAGAGCCAAAACAAGCGCCAAAAGCCACATAATTGGCCCCAGCTTGCTGTGCACTTAAGGCTAGATCAAAACGGTTATAGCACGATGCCCCTAAAATCTTATTTGGCCCTAATCTTGCGCGAATTTCGCTCAAATTACCATCATCTGCGCCTATATGCACGCCATCAGCATTTAAGGTAAGACAAAGTTTAACCGAATCGTTAATAATCAGCGGTACCTGATACTGCTGACAAAGCGGCAAAATGGCACGCGCCTGCTGCGTGAGTAATTTGTGATTGGCCTTTTTGTTTCGATATTGCAAAATGCTGATACCACCTTGCAACGCCGCCTCTACCTTGGCTAGTAGCACATCGGTATTTGGCTCATCTGGCGTAACCGCGTAAAGACCTTTAATCATGCCGAACATACTGAACAGCTAGTGCGCTTTAAGAATGCCATCACCGCTATTCACAACGGCATCTTCTTCGTCACGCGCCCAAAACATACGGTCTGGAATAAACTGCCCCATGCCAGGCCTGAAACCATTTTTAAGCGTTTGCCAGGTGTACTCTTGCGCTTCTTCTATTGCTTCTTCTATAGTTAAGCCATGTGCCATGCAGGCCGCAATTGCACTGGTTAGCGTGCAGCCAGAGCCATGATAACTACCGACTAATCGCTCCCATTTATAGTCTTTAATGCGCTTGCCATCACCGTACAAAGTATTGGTAACTTCTAAAGTACGCTCATGCGTGCCGGTAATCAGCACATATTCGCAGCCCATAGCCAATAAGCGCTTAGCGCTTTCATCCAATGAAGTCAGCGCAATTTCATCGCTATCATCAGCAAATGCAAAGCGGCGCGCTTCTAAACTATTGGGCGTAATGAGTGTGGCCTGCGGGAAAAGCAACTCTATCATCGCATCCATCATGTCGTCATTGGTTAAATCGTCACCGCGACCAGACGCTAAAATAGGATCAATCAATAAAGGAATATCTGGATAATCCGACATAATCTCGGCAATGACTGCGATATTTTCAACCGAGCCTAACAAGCCCAGCTTAAACGCTGAAATTTGTACATCCTCTAAAATGGCGCGCGCTTGATCATTCACCCAATCAGCATCCATCGCCAAAATGCTATCTACGCCTATGGTGTCTTGCACGGTAATTGCCGTCACCACAGAAAGTGGATGGCAGCCAATACTCGCAAAAGTCAGAATATCGGCCTGCAAGCCTGCACCACCACTAGGGTCAGTAGCAGCAAAAGTTAACACTGAAGGTGGTGCTTGATTAGTCATAGTCATTTATCGTTAAGTTTTACCATTAAAATTTGGAGCGGGTGACGGGAATCGAACCCGCGTATCGAGCTTGGGAAGCTAGCGTTCTACCATTGAACTACACCCGCAATGCAACAACACAGCGCTTAGCAACAATATAGTGCCTATAAAACCGCTAAATAGATTGCGTTAATATTACCTTATGTACGCAATTAATTTTACCACCAAACCTAAGCAGTCTTATCAATCTATGGTTTGAAATAATGCTGAAGCGGCCATATTAAAATAGTTAATAGTGTATATTTTTTCACTAGTGTCCGGTTAAATTAAGTCATGCTGGCTACAAAGTTAATATTCATGCGGAATTCGAGCAATCAAAGGGTGTCCACGATTTGAATTTTAGAA
>JAYWDO010000046.1:0-16791 GCA_043779795.1 Pseudomonadota bacterium | reverse complement strand
AGACCCCGTAAATGGTTAGGGTTCAAATGCCCTGTTGAGTTGTTTACGCCAGATGCATTTGATTTTAGGCAGCATCATGCTGTCATTTTTGCACTTCATCCTTGAAACCGCCCTAAATAAGCGCTACTTTACAATCACAAAACAATCATCATTTTAATGATCAACGTAATTAACTTACTAGGAGTTGTTGTGGCCTATTTAACTTTGTGAGCAGCAAAAACGAATAGCGCTTAACACGGTTACAAAATTCAATATTTAAAAAAGCCCACGTACTGTGGGATTTTTTATGGAGCGCGTTATAATATTGCTATGGCTAAAAAACTACCGTTAGAACGCATCATCCACAACCAAGGCTTTGGTGCACGCAAACTTTGTAGACTCATGGTTTGGAACAATGAAATCACTGTTAATGGCGCACCATGTGACGACCCCAATGCTGAGTTTGAATTAGAGAATCTGCTATATTCCGTACGCGGTGAAGAATGGAGTTATCGTGAAAAATCTTACTTAATGCTAAACAAACCAAGTGATTACGAGTGCTCACACAAAACACAACACCACCCGACTATTTATAGCCTATTGCCGCATCCATTAGTGGTGCGAGACGTGCAATGCATAGGCCGACTAGATGAAGATACTACTGGTTTGATACTCATGTCAGACGATGGGCAGTTTATCCACCGCATGAGTTCACCGAAACACAAAGTACCTAAAGTGTATGAAGTCACCTGCAAGCACCCCATAGATGAAGATCAAATTGCGCATATTTTAAAAGGTGTGCAATTGATAGATGAAGATGCGCCAATCGCTGCCCTGGCTTGTACTCGCATCAACAGCCATGTGATTCACATGACATTAGCCGAAGGTAAATACCACCAAGTAAAACGCATGGTTGCAGCAATTAGCAACCGTGTTGAAGGTTTAAAACGCATTCAAATAGGCGAGTTAAAATTACCAAATGACTTGGATGTGGGTGATTGGTGCTGGTTAACTCAAAGCGACATGGTGAAACTGGGCGCTGTATAAGTAGATGTGCTGGCGAATCAGGCGTGCCGTCAGGGATAATCGGCACTATATTTGAATACATCGAAGTGTTTTATAATAGCAAACGTCGACACAGTCATCTCAATCAACTAAGTCCGATGGTGTTTGAACAGTTACAAAGTAGAAGTCAGTAAACGTCTACTAAAGTGGGTGAAGTCCAAACCTCTCCTACAGCTTGTAACTATTCGCAATCACTTCTTTACAGAAAACCAAGCACGCTGCTGACTAGTATTAAGAAATGTCCATGCAACCACTCGGCTTTTCTTTTGGCCTTGTGCCATGTCTATAGTTTTTACTTGTAACGCATTCACGTTTTTTAATGCGCGATATACGCTAGGCAAGCTGGCGGCTTTAGAGATTAAGGTGCTAAACCATAAACATTGCGTTGCAATTTGCTTGCTCTCACTCACCATACGATTCACAAAACTCTCCTCGCCACCCGCACAGTATAGCTCTGCTGCCTGCCCACCAAAGTTCAAAACTTCTTCTTTATAAGACGCGCTATTTTTATTTAAATTCTGCCATTTTCGTTGTGTTCCTGCGCTTGCTTCATGCAAGGAAGCGTGAAAAGGTGGATTGCAAATAGTGAGATCAAATTGATCATCTAACCCCACAATACCTTTAAAAATAGCAGATGCTATGGGTTGTAAACGTAGCTCAATTGAGGCTGACAAGTCAATATTTGATTCAAACACATGTTGCGCATTTTTAAGCGCAACTGGATCAATATCCGCACCAACAAAACGCCAGCCATACTCTCGGTGACCAATCAACGGATAAATAGCATTTGCGCCTACGCCAATATCAAGCACCCTAACTGAATCACCTTGTGGAATAACGCCACCGTTAGTGCTTGCTAACAAGTCAGCAATATAGTGCAGATAATCCGCCCGACCTGGAATGGGTGGGCAAAGATACTGCGCGGGGATATCCCATTGTGAAATATTGTAAAAATGCTTAAGCAATGCGCCATTAAGTGCCTTAACAGCATGTGGATTGGCAAAGTCGATGGAAGCATCGTTATAAGCATTCAATTTAACAAAGCTAGCCAGCGCGGGGTTTGCCTGCATCAGTTGGTCAAAGTCATAGCGACCTCTATGCTTATTGCGTGGATGTAGTGCAGTTTTTTCGGTAGATAGGAAAATATTAATTGGTAAAACCATCACGTTTAATCATAGAATAATAGGTTGTAGCATAACATAATCGTAAAACTTACAAGCCCGTCATTCAAAGCTAGAATTAGTAAATTAGCCATATAAATACACTTTGTTCATCATTGCGCCACTACAGATTTTTGACGTTATAACATTACTAATTATTAACAGAATATTTAAATGCTATTACGGCAATATTTGCCATAATATCGGGCGGTAAAAAAATTGATATTGCGTTTAAGCCCAAGAGTAATTCTTGTGAATATTCAAACATCATGGCGTTTGGTAATATCTTTAAGAAAAATCCCATAGATTCAACTGGTATTAATCCAGATTCTGAAATATGCGCCTTGGACTTCACCCGTTTTAGTAATCATTGCACATACATCTAATGAGCTTAGTAAATTTCAGCATGTCCTGAGCTTTGGCGTAAATTATAGTTAATGCTTATTCTCCCCATGTATCATTGTCGATCTGCCTGATTTATTATAGTGTAATGGTCAACAAATTTTGGACTGATGATATCTGTAAAAAAGTGCACTACAACAGCATCTTACTAATTAATTTGCGCATCCTGTTCAGCAATAAGATTGTTAATTTGTATGTCCTTCTCAGCAATGATGTGGTTAAGATCGTTAACTTGTGTGTCACGATCGGTAACAAAGCTTTTAATTTGCACATCCAAATCAGTAATAAAATTATTCATTTGCGCATCCCGCTCGTTCACTTCTATTTGTAGTTGGAGTGTCGTTTCACGTGAGAATAGATCACACTTACCAGTGATCGCAATAAAATCACTTGTGGTAAAGCCATAAACTTCCTCAATTGCTTGCTTACGAGATGGGTTATTAATAATATCAAACAGAATATCGATAGCCAACATTTGCCAAAGAAAGAAACTCCCAGACTCTAAACATACTCTGGACAACACATATTCGGCATCCGTGTGTTCACCTCGATCGTATGAGATAAAATCCGGAAATATCTTGAAGATATTATTTTGTCCCAAAATAGTCCGATATAGCTGTAGCACCTTCTGGTTTTCATTAAAAAGCCTGATGCGACTTTCCGGGCGATTACCACTGGTATTCATTTCACCATCACGAACGCGGAACCTAATCAAGCGATCCGGCATCACATAAATTTCATACTGAGCACATAGCCGCACCCACATATCGAAATCTCCGAGTTGACCAAGGCCCAATCTATATAGACCGCAATTCAGATAACACGATTTACGAATCAGGATGCTTGGATGACATAGTGCGTTACCTCTGAGAAAAAAATGGCGAAGCCACTCATAACGGGTACGATTAACCTGATTAAATATATCGCAATATGTATGGCTCTTGTCGGTAAGTGGCACGCCGCGCTCGTCCGTTGCCAATGCATTGGTAAAAACGGCACCAACGTCCGGGTGTCCTTCCAAGATAGCAACCTGCTTTTCTAGCTTATCTAATTCCCAAACATCATCAGAGTGATGAATAGCGATATATTCGCCTGAAGCCACATCAGCAATAGCCTTATTGATGCCATAAATACCCCGCTTCGTAACCTCATTACGAAATGCTTTAACACGCGGATCTGAATAACTGCTGATCACAACCCACGAATTATCGTTAGAAGCATCATCCCAGATGATTAGCTCAAAATCTACAAAAGTCTGATTGAGTACACTATCAATCGCCTCACGAATAAATTTATCATGATTAAACGATGTCAAAATCACAGAAACTTTAGGGGTATTTATATTATTTGGTAATGTATTCATTTGGTTATCCTAAGTAGTCTTTTTCATCACCTTTGCGCCATTGCAAACTGCATCAGCAACAACTGTGGGTGAGTTCCACATCAACACGTCGAGAATTGAAAGGTATGGTTCATATTGGTAGGGAGTAGTGTTATAAACCAACTCCCCAACTTGGGCAAAGTCCAAAGCAATTCCGCGTGCGGAAAACTTTGCTGGATCAAATATATTCTGACCACTCGCCGGATTAATATATCTATTTGCACCAAGCAAACTGCTTATTTCTAGAGCCCACTCACCAGGCGGCAATTTTGCAGGTAAGGGTAGATTCAGTTCAGAACAAATTCGATAATTAAATGGAATACCCAGATACCTGCATACCGCACTCAAGCTACGCACGTTGAGATGAACAAGAGAATCACTCGTCGCCATATCAAACACATCATGAACTAGGGTATTAACCACATCGAAATAAGGCGCTTTGTTCTTGTAGTGGCTCAGCTTTCCAATTACATTTGCTTTCGCATCAGCAAGATTTAATACCTTAGCTTCTGAGGTCTTGATGGAAATAGATGAGTTTGATAATGGCACTGTCACATATTGCCATCCAGAACTTTGATGGAGAACGCGGTTACGATTCATCCATGTTTTTGGTGTGTACTGGGTAATATCGAAAACGATCCACTCATCCACGACATAAATCAGAGAAAAATGCCCCAAATATGGAAAAAAATAGGGCTGCATGATGCCCAGCGTTAAATTATTTTCCATGCTGCAAACGAATTGCCGTCGAGGCTTGCTGTGCTCTGGCGAGAATATCACAAATGCGTTCAACGCTTTGCGCAGAAACGAGCGCACCGATTGGAAACTGGATACACGATGCGCAAAGACTATCAGTATTTTGCAAGCGATCCAGGTACTGCGGAAATTCTTGAACATACGGGATGCTACGATGCAAGCCTGGATAAAAATATCGTCGGGCAACCACGTTCTCTGCCATTAGTAAATCTATAAGGAAATCTCTTGAAAGACCAAACTCATGCTCATCCACACTGCATACAAGATATTGGAAATTCGAAAAACTAACACCAGTTGGTTTGACCAGTTGCAGTCCCGGAATTGCATTTAGCTGCGTTTCATAAAGTCGATACAGGGTTTCATTGTTTTTCTGGTTTTGTGGAAAGTCCTCAAGACTCATCAATGCAATAGCTGCCTGTGCTTCTGACATTCTCGCATTTGCAACTCTAACGATGCTAGCGGGCTTTTCTGCACCATAGCTGGGGCGAATACTGCGCAGACGTGCCGCCAGTTCATCGTCATTGGTACAGATGCAGCCGCCTTCGGTCGCACTGAGAATTTTGGTTGCATGAAATGAAAACACCTCGGCTCGTCCGAAATTCCCGATTGCAAGACCATCGACACGGCAACCAAAGGCATGTGCCGAATCAAAATACAGCTGCACACCATGAGCATCAGCCAATTCTATTAGCGTTTTCTGGTTGCAGGCACCGCCCCATAAATTCACACCCATGATAGCACTAACATCTTTATCAATAAGTGCTTCGATCTTATTAATGTCAATTTGATGGGTTTCTAGATCAATGTCGCAGAACACTGGTTTCAGCCCAGCCCAAGTCAGTGCTTGCGCCGATGCGGCAAAGGTAAAGGATGGGAGAATCACTTTACCAGTTAGCGCCATGGCATCCGCCACCATCATCAGGCCAAACGTTGCGTTACTCACGCAAATTACATGCTTGACGTTTAAAAAATTCTGGAGTTTCTCTTCAAGTTCATGATGAAGCGGACCATTGTTGTTGTAGTACTGTCGCTCAAAGATTCCTTTAAAAGCGGCCTCATAACGCTCCCAAGATGGGAAGTAGAGCTGACCAATTGGAAGTGGCTTATCAAATGTGGGTTTTGCGCCAAAAAATGCAAAGTTATTTGTATTCATATAGTTCCCCACTATTTTCATGTAAATAACTATTGATCCGACCTGCATTGGCCAATAAAAAATCCAGAACATCAACGATGTCAACGATGTCATCATTGCATACGAGTTGTCCGCAAGGAAGATTGAGAAATCTTTCCGAGAGGATGTTTGTCACCGGCAAATCACTGGAAACATGGGGAAATGCCATGGGTTTGCTATGCAATGGTGGTGAATAATAAGGCCGTGCAAGAATCTTTTCCGCGTTCAAAATACTGACAGTGTCTTGGCGAGTCAGGGGCCACTCATCAAGAAGTTCTACCACGATATTTTTATAACCAGCCTCGTGACTCTCATCAAACTCTAGCAAGCGTATGCCGGAAATAGCCGATAGCAAACGCTTATAGGTGTAATAGTGCTGACGATTACTCTCAATCTGCTCATCGACATCGTCTAGGCTAGCAAGCGCCATTGCCGCATGCATCTCATTAAGCTTGGCGTTCATCCCGTTAGACACCACGATTTTATCCATTTGTTCAAAACCAAAGCCGCGCATCAAAGCCAGTTGTCTTGCTAGACTGGCGTCATTGGTGGTGATATAGCCGCCCCCAAAACCATTCATCAATTTGCAAGCATGCAAGGAGAATGCTTCTGCATTACCGAAACCACCAACTTTTCCACTAGCAGTCGATTCATAAACGGACTCGACAGAATCGAACAGTAGCGGAATATTTTTCTCTTTTGCAAGTGCTACCAAGCCATTCACATCACAGCAGTTCACAATAGGATGGGCAGCGAGTATCAAAGCGGTATTTTCATTAATACAGGGCAGCACAGTTGCAGCACTCATGGCGAGTGTTGCCGGCTCTACTTCGCAAAAATGGGGTTTCAAGTTGACCCAGGCAGCAATGTCAGCCATGCGGCGATAGGTTAACGATGGCATCACGATCTCATTCCGGTCTTTAAGTGCGAGTGCAGAAATGGTCAGCGCTATCGCCCAGAATCCACTGCAAAATGTGATGCAATAATCTGTCTGATGGAAATTAGCTAGTCGTTTTTCAAGTAGTTTTACATTCGGACCATTATTCGTATATTGATGTTGATCAAAAAACAACTTCGAGTAAGCCATGAATTTTTCAAAATCAGGTTTAAGTAAATTGGAGGTCGATTTTGGTATTAAAAATAAACTTCCCCCCCCAAAGATCACCAGATCTTCTATCTTTTTTTTCTTAGCCATATTTATTTCCTCACTCTCTTCATCCCTACCGACTTAGCAAAGCATCAAAACGATAATACGAAGCATGAAATTCATCCGACATTGTGACCAACTTCACCTTCCAACCTGCGTTGCTAGCAATCTGTGCAAACTCGCCCCGTGTACGCCAAAAGCCTATTGCAGTGGAGCAATCTGATAACTCTTTTGCGCTAGGCTGGTTTTCTTTATAAAATTTAGCGGCCTGATCTTTATCTGGAAGACTTCCGATGAAAACAGTCTGGACATTACTAAACTTTTCAAATATGGACTTAAGTATCTCCGTAGCCTCATCGGCAGAAAAATATTGAAAACCTGCATAGCAAAGTACTTTTGAAAACCTTTCTGGTTGCGGTTCTTGGCGCACATACTCAATTGCCCCCTGTACTGCAAATCTGTAGCTAGGTAATGTTTCAAAGTTTTGCTTTGCCACTGAAATTAGGTACTCAGATATATCAACGCCCAAGTACTCTTTGCATGAATCAAAAAGAAAATGTGAGAGCACTCCGTTGCCGCAGGCAAGTTCAAGCAGTGTGTCATTACGCCCCAGATCAAGCCCTGCACTCATTGCCTTGATAATCATTTGTATCTGGTCATCTGAAACGGCTACACCTCGTATAGTGCGACGCGTTTGTCCCAAAAAATCGTCTGGAGCACAGTTTCTAGCATGCTCATCGTAACTAAACTTGGGATAAAATGGCTTTTCGTTTGTCATCAGTAGGTTCCAGAAACTTAAATGAATGAATTTAGTTGCTTAGTAATTTATGTTTTGAGCTGTTTGCTCGTTAACTTTAAAACCAATCGGCCGACTGACGCCACCTGGACTTCATCCAAACGCTGATCGATAGGAAGGAAAAGAGTTTCTTTCAAAAGAGCGGCTTCTAATGAGCCACCCTTAATTCTAGGTAGGGCATCAGGCCAATAAGTTGCAATAAAAATATTCTGTGCTGCAAATTCGCTTTTTATTTCCGTCATGTCATATCCGCGCAAAGTAAATGGGTAACATAAAGGAACCTGCTCCTTTCCTAACCTCCAATGCATATCGTTTATGCCATCCATCATTTCTGCAATAACAGAATAATTTTCTTTTCGGCGTTGGCTTACTTGATCCCATCGTATGCTTTTCATCAATCGTCTCGTCAATCTAGACATCGCCAACGGCAACGTGTCTTGGAGCGAGTTTCGCGCTTGCTGAAAATCTGCATAACCTTCCTGAGCAGAATAGGCCATGCGTATAAATAAGTAGCGCATACGCTCAATTGAACCTAAATCTTCATTCACTGGCGGTGTGATTTTCAATAATGGCGAAGCCACTAACAAGCCGCCATCAGGCAATCCTACAAATTTTCGAGGGGAATAAATTGTCGCCAGAACATCTCCATGTGAGGCAAATAGTGCTTGAGAATTATCAATGATTAATCGATCGCTAGGTATCACTTCAAGTAAACGGTTAATATTTTGTTGGCATAATCCAAAATAGTTAACATAAAGAATCACACATTTATCTGGTAGTACGCGTGGTAAATTTTTGGGGTAAAGCAATTCATCTAGGTCATAAGTTTCAACCTCCACACCCGCATCTATAGCCGACTTGATGATAGATTCACAAATGTAAGCGGGCATCATCACCCGTGTTATTCCATTGCACTCCAGCACAGCCCGAATTGCCGCACGCGCAGATTGGAATCGGATTGCATCGGGATACAGATCACCGTAATTGGGCAGGTCTAGGCCAAAGTAACCGCCTATTTCGATTAAAGGTTCAGTGTGTGTGTTTATTGCCATGTTCAACATAACGAACCATTGTCGTCCGATAAGGACGGGGTGTACGCATTGGCAACGATAACCACGACAGCGATCATTTAGTAACCACATAGAGAATACTGGTCTTCTTAAGCCCTAGCGAATGAAAAACCGCTTCACCGAAATACTCTTCGCCGAGCTGTTCGACATAAAAACCGTGACTTTGAATTTTTTTGACATAGTCATCATGTGCATACAGTCGAACATGATCATTTTGACCATAAAACTTCCATCGACCGGCCTCATCTTTAACGCTTGAATCTTCCTGCGTATTCTCTAAACCCACAACAATGGGGGCCATGAGAATTCCGTAGCCACCCTTCTTCATTATCCGATAAAGTTCAGCAATGGCTCTGTCATCCGACTCGACATGCTCTAACACATGGCTGCATATAAAAAAATCATAGCTTTCATCGCTGAAAGGTAGATACATCATATCAACTTGGTAATCACACCCAACCATCATGAGGTCTGCCGTATAATAGTTATTAAAATTCAATGTCTTGAGCTTATTAGAAAGAGTCCACTCCGGTGCAAAATGAATAATTCGGCTTTTGTCCGTCAACATTTTAATGTTCAATTGAAGTTCAATCCAATAGGCATAGAGCCGCTCTCTATCGGAAGCACCACAACTAAAGCACGAATAAGTATCCAGTGCCGTCATTTCACATTGTCCAAAAAAGGCGTAGCCGTGCTTTAAAGCGTTGTCCCGATGAGAAGAGGGCAAAGCATTGAAACCGACATTAGTTATATCGCACACTGGGCAAATCGACTTGCTCTCGCGGGCATCACATGCGTACTGGTGCGATACCAGACTCGATTTAATTTCCGATTTCTCCTGCGTCACTAGTTCCAATTGTAAATCTTCATTGATCAATTGCCTGACTTGCAAAAACATGGACAAGAATTGCGAATATTCCTGTGACACACTCGTAATTTTCAAGCCATCCAATTGAAGCAATTTGCGTGAGTATTTGGCAATGGGCGTATTTGAATACGGCAGCAGCGTAGGATTGTAAGCTTTCACCTTCCAAGACCTCTGCGTACTCAACATCAGAGATGCGATGCGTTCTATCACAAATACTTTATTCGACGCAACACCACCATCGTGGTTAGTGCCAGCATTTAGACTAACCGCCAGCGCGCTCTTGCCTTGCTCGGCTTCAGCAAAAATCAGCTCACAATTCTCTAACCAAACTTTCCAAAATGCCGATTTTGCCACAATGTAGTTGCAGAATACGATATTCCGCGAATCCATCACCAATGTCACTAAATCTACTTTAGGTGCAATCATCGCTACGCTACCTTTAAATGCTGTCATGATGTCCTGATGCTGGCCCGCTCCTTGTTCGAATAGATTGAGGTGGTATGCGCCCTGATCGAAAAATGGGGAAAATAGAAGCACATCCGCTTCACCTGCATGCGTTCTCACAAATTCGTTGACAGTAGCTGCATCCAGGTTGGTCTTAGCCTTGAACTTAGGCGATAAAAAGCCATAGTAATCATCGTCATTCAGACTATTTGTCAGCAAATAGTTTCTAATTGGCCAGTACTCTCTCCAGTCTGACCGCTGGTTGGCAAGGTTATCTAGACCGATGAAACCGCTGTCATTGTCAAGCCGCGTCTGTTCTGAGTAATATATCTGATGAATGTGAATGCCGTATTGGGAGGCATCACCAAAATATTGGTGTGGAATCAGTTTAGATTCAAGCTCTTTCACAAACTCTGTGGCTAACATTTGTGCAGTCTCGTTCCTCAGACCATACTTTTTCCCCACTTCAATGGCATCGGCAGCCGTATCAGCAGCACCAGACTGCATGAGCGCATCAATATAACTTACCCAGTATTGTTCGATTTCAGGTTTAGCCTGCACTGCCATTTCCAATCTTGGTAATGCAGATAAAGCACCGTTTTTATCGGCTTCTATCACACCTAAATTATGGTTAGCCTCTGCATGCTTTGGTTGAATATCAATAATTTCAAGATAAAGATGTGCTGCTTGTTCTATATTTCCAGCGCTTTGATGTTGCAAAGCCATTTGTAATACGTCATTCATTGCCTGTTGTAATTGCTGTGTTTGAGTAATTCCATCTTCAGAATAAATCATATTGTTGTTAGCCAAAGGCGCTTCCCATTTATTTAGATAGCTTCGATATTTTTCTAACCAGTGTTTGGTGCTAAAATCGCCACTGCTTTGATGTGTAAGGCTAATGAGCCATGTACCAAGCGTTAGCCCTGATTTTTTAGCGCTACGACAAAAATCCATGTCATAAAAATGAAAGTCAAACTGTGGGTCAAATCTGACATCGTTTTTATTTAAACTACTTTTTTTCGTGGCAAGAAAAACACCATCTAAAAGTTCACACTCTGCGGGCACTGCTCCAAAAATATCAACCACACCAAAAGCAGTTTTACTGTGACCGATTCGACCACTTAAGTTAGCCTTATCATCCCAAGTGAATTTACTGTCTATAAATGCCCAGTTAGGTTGATTGGGTAATCTTCGGATATTGCCGGCGACGCCAATTACATCAAATTGCTTAAGTCCATCAATTACGGTGTCGACAAAGTTGGCTTCGTCGATCCACACATCATCATGAATAAATACAAGAATGGCATCATTCTCAGCTTCATCAATGCAGTCATTAAATATATCGGATAACCCGCGTGAGTTTTCAAACGCAATCTTCACGCTCAATCGATCATCTTGTTTAAGATGTCGCTTCAATGAAAGCCCTAATGCAGATTTAGACCAAAACTCTAGTTCAGAGCACCTAGTAGCACTAACAACTTCAACATGAAGTTTTAATGGAATATCTGATGTCTCATCAACACTAGCGAGAATTGCTAATTTATTTTGAGCTTGAGCACCGTTTGGTTTGGGCTTGACTATCTGACTTTCATTCCACATCTCCCATAATACTTTTTCCATATTTTTAGCGAAACGTGGTGCATCAAATAATGGGGAGGCCAGCACCTGCGCTCTAAGCCCTGCTCTAAGGTTAGTGAGTTCTTTCAAATCATTGCAAAATGATAATGCTTTGCTCAAATACTCATCTTTAGTTTCAGTGACCCAATCACATAGTCCTGCTGTCGTAAGGATACTAGCGCCTTGGCGAGCGATTAGTGTGCTTCCCGCAAGGCTTAATGTTGGAACTCCCATCCATAAGGCCTCGCAAGTCGTAGTGCCGCCAGTGAATGGAAATGTATCCAATATCACATCAACTTCATGATGGGCGGTCAAATAGTCATCACGCGACACTGAGCCAAGTAAAGTAATTCTATGTGAATCGACACCTCGTTTAACTAAGCGCTGTTTTAGCTCTTCGGCAACCAAATTGTCTCTAAAGGATTTACATTGCCAGCGTAACTTAGCGTTAGGTAAGGCAACCATGATTTCTGCCCATAGATCTAGTACGTCATCCCCCACTTTAGCCATATTTTGAAAACAACCAAAGGTGATAAATTTATTAGCGAATGCAGGTAAAGGCGAAACAGCAATATCGGCTTCTGGGGCAGTAAAACACAACCGGGTTTCTGGTAAATACTTTATTTTTTCAACAAATTGAGATTGCTGGAGTTCTGGAACACCCACCACATCCGCAATAAAATAATCCATTGCCGCCATGCCAGTAGTGGCAAAGTAACCCAACCAGCTTACTTGTAGCGGTGCAGGTTTCCATGCAAAAATTGGCAACCGGTTACCCGCGCTGTGCCCGGATAAATCCATCAAAATATGCAAGCCATCGTTATGGATAAGTTGCGCTGCAGCTTGATCAGTGAGCCCAACCAGTGATTTCCAGCCAGAAAAATGCGGTTTAAGTTTGGCGGTTACTTCATCTTCACGATTAGTGGTTGGATAGGCAATTAACTCGATACTGGACGAATCGATATATTGAATCAAGTTTTCTAAAAAATAGGCCACTACATGTTGGCGTAAATCGCCCGAAACCAAACCCACTCGTAGGCGTTTAGTGTGTGGATTATGTTGCCATGACGTAAATGGAATATCTACTTTTGATGCGACTACAAGCCCATATTGACGTGCTTTTTCCAAGCAGTCCACCGCACTATAATTGGCCGAATAATTCATTGAGAACAATAGATTATTTTGTGCCCCCATACAATCGGGCTGAATCTGCAGCGCTATTATGCAAATATCTTCAGCCTCTTGTATGCGTCCCTGAGCCAAATAATTAACACATAGGTTAATATGAGCGTTGATAAATTGTGGTGCTAGATCAAGTGCTTTTAGTAGATAAACTTCTGCTCTTGTTAGCTGACTGAGCGTGTTTAAAGTAACACTAAAGTTACTTAATACCGACACGCTATTAGGTTCAAGCTCAAGCGCTTGTTCAAATGCAGCTTCGGCTTCTGGCAACCTTCCTTGACTATCTAATGCTAGGCCTAAATTATTAAAGGCATCCGCATAATTGGGTTTGATTTTTAACGCATTTCTACAACAGACTTCTGAATCAGCTAAACGACCCTGCTCTCTAAACAAAACGGCTAAATTATTATGTGAGACTGCACGTAAAGGATCTATTTTTAGTGCTTTCATGTAACAAGATTCAGCTTCAGCTATTTGCCCCGTATCTTTCAATAAGATGCCAAGGTTATTGTAAGCAGAAGCATAATTCAAGTTGATAGATATTGCTTTCCTATAACAGCTTTCAGCATCCGCCATATCGCCCAAGTCTTTTAATACAACCCCTAAGTTATTATAGGCATCAGCATGATCTGGCTTAATGATAAGTGCTTTTCGGTAAGAGGATTCTGCTTCCCGTAACTTACCCAACGCTTTCAAACTAGCGCCGAGATTGACATGTGCCGCAGTAAAATCTGGTTGTATCTTTAATGCTTGTTGATAGTAATTAGCAGCCTCAGAGAAACGCCCTTGCTCATATAACATAAGCGCTAAATTAAAATGCATCTCAGCGTGATCTGGGTTTATTTTCAAGGCGACTTTATAGCAAGACTCAGCATCTGCAAACAGACCTTGATCATCAAGCACGCTACCAAGGTTATAGTGAGCTTGCGCAAATCGTGGGTCTATTTCAATCGATTTTTTATAGCTGCTAACAGCCTCTACCAACTGATATTTGTCATAAAAGCTATTACCGAGGTTGTAATGAGCCTCACTATCATTCGGTAAAAGTATTGCGGCAATTTTCAAGGCTTCAAATGCCGGCTCAATCAAACCTTGCTGCTGACGTATAGCGCCCAATATTTTCCAACCAAAGCCATCCTGAGCAAAGTGTTTGGTCATTTTAGTCGCTAACTGCTCACTATCTGCCAAACGACCTTTATTAAACATGGTTATCAGTGCATTCATTTCAGCAAAGCTTGGTTTAGCTGTTTTTTTATTATTAGCAGCGGCTTTGTGCCTGTTCTTACTGCTTTTATCTGAGGCAATCATCAGTTAACCTTTTTCATCATGCATCTGGCAAAGTTCACTTACCTTCGCGAACCTATATGCTTAATTGTGACTGACCATGTGATTCAATAAAACACATGTCTAGTAATGATGTCATTATCGAAAAAAATACGACGGATAGATGCCTGAAACAGAGGGATAAAAGTCAGTTAAATTAATTTAATCTGCTTAAAAAGACTGGATGCAATGCTTAATGATGACTTTTATACCATTATGTGGCGAAATTAACCATATAACTGTTGATTTTATGACAAAGGTGTTGCTAGAGTGTGCCTAAGCATTTTTTGAAATATTTAATGCAGTGCTTAATCAACGAGATTATTTCTGATTGCGTAATGCGTGAGATCAGCATTATGACGTAATTGCATCTTCTCAAGCATGCGCGTGCGGTACATACTGACGGTTTTGACAGAGAGCGCTAGCTTATCGGCAATTTCACCCACAGAAAAACCTGATGCAATCATTGTCAGCGTTTGAAACTCACGATCTGAAAGCGTTTCATGTAGTGCTTTTTCATTCTCCATACTCACTTGATTTGCCAATATTTCGGCAACTTCTGCTGTAATATATTTTTTACCTTTAGCCACTGCACGAATTGCATTTACTAATTCTGACGAAGCGCTTTGCTTGCACAAATAGCCTGCGGCACCAGATTTAAGTGCCCGTACAGCATATTGGTCTTCTTTATACATTGATAGCATAAGTACCGCAATATGACTATTTTCGCCCTTAATATATTTAAGTGCATCCATACCGCTACGATCTGGCAATGCAATGTCTAGCAACAACACGTCTGCATTCTTCATACCACCTAATTTGATGGCTTCAGCGGCATTTTGTGCTTCTGCTATAACTACAATATCATCCGTTTCTGTCAATATCTGTTTAAGGCCTGCGCGCAAAATCGCATGGTCATCGGCAATAATTACTTTAATTTTATTATCTTTGGTCATATGACTTACCGTTTAAACGTTAATTGTTTGTAACTAGCAATGGTTGTAGTTACGCAACACATTACACACAGCATCTGATTCAGTATTTTTGAATTAACGCCATGTTTCACTTTGTTTTTGCCTAAATGTTGATGTGTATATTTCTATACAAGCAAACAATATGCCAGCTTTAGGCAAAACGCTCACGGTCGAGCATTATACAATGAATTGAACGCGTTTTATTTGAAATTACAAGAATGGCAATGGTGTATTTTGCCAAGACATCACAGTGAGATTATCGCGCCAGGTAACTGTTCATTGGGATGATATGCGCAGTTACCTGGAAGTTAAAATTGCTGGCAGAAGCGTTTCTTCGCCCAAAATCGCAAGCGGCGAGTCATTTAAGACTGACATCATATTTAAAATCGCGCACCACGGTATATTCAGCGTGCTTGAATTGAGGATGATTCGGGTTGATTAGCATATTTCTGCCTTCAGGTACAAACTTGTTTATGACCAATTACTATACGATTAGCCGTTATGCAATCATAGCAGTGACTTAGCGAGCCTATCCCCACCCTGCCCACAATGTTACCCACAGAATTTGTGGGGAAGAATGATTAGTTCAATTGATATTGCTGACTATCTAATAAGCGTTAGCACTTCACTAAGCTTGCCACACACCAAAGCCTGCACTTCGCAAATCAATACCAATCTCGACTTCCATTTGACTTGCTTCATCGTAATTCATAGGATTAAACCCCTCATATAAATCAGGCATTAAAAATAATCCATATAGCTTCACATATCTATTGGATTGAATACCTGCCTTGTGTTTATCAAAACGTACATCTGTGTCTAACCCTGTCATACCGACATACACACATGGTTTACCGGTTATGTAATTCGGATTGCATTTCTTAAACTTACTCTCTGTAAGTACTTCTTTTGATAATTCAATGACGTAGACATTATGATGTTTGTGACGGGACATAATATATTGTTAGTAATGGTGGTTAATCAAACCCAATCAGTAACTTAGCTATTTTCATAGGGTCACCACTTTTAATAGCTTCCATCATTGAGGGGTCATTCTTATGCAACTCTGCATCACCGTCTAGTTTATCTACCGCCCAGCCTATACCAATTGAGAAGAGGGTTGCCACAACCATAACAGTTAAGGTAATTGAATGAGGGCTGGCAGAGTGAGTATTGAAAATACGATTTAAAACATAGATAGCTATAGAGAATGCGATTGTTGATATTAGGAAGTTCAGCATAGCTTAGTGATACGATTTAATTGAATACGGTTGCAAATAATACCATTTTAGATAAATCGTTAGTCGTAAAAAAGCCCACTCATTTCCGAGTAGGCTGTTTAATCTGATGCTCGGTATTATTTATTCATTACGTACATTGTTACTTCAAAGCCAAAACGCATTTCAGTAGCTGATGGAGTTGTCCACATGATATTTATCCTTTGGGTTATTCACAT
>JAYWDO010000045.1:0-2192 GCA_043779795.1 Pseudomonadota bacterium | reverse complement strand
TCACTTATCACAAATCAAACTACCTAAAGGTGTTTCATTTGTACAACTAGCGCATGAAAACGATGCAGCAGTTGCATCAATCGCTAAAACGCGTGGCGGTGTAGCTGCAGAAACTCCAGTAGCTTAGGTTTTAGTCGTTTTTTAGCTTAGTGAAAAATCACGCGCGCTTTTATTAAAAAGTGCGCGTTTTTTATTTAAACTAAGCTACATTAACCCTGATTAAAAATACTAAATAAAATATCCATGAGCATTAAACTATTAGTAGGCTTAGGTAACCCAGGTGAAAAATACCACGCCACGCGCCATAATGCTGGTTTTTGGTGGATAAATCAGCTGGCGACATCAAGTAATAGCAAGCTGGTGAATGATGCAAAATTTTTAGGGGTTGCAGGTAAATATACAGGCACAGATACCTGGCTACTTAAACCCACCACATTTATGAACGCAAGCGGCAAAGCCGTGGCTGCATTAGCCAATTATTACAAAATTTTACCAGAACAAATTTTAGTTATTCACGATGAGTTAGATTTACCTCCAGAAACCGTTAAACTTAAAAAAAGCGGTGGGCACGGTGGGCACAATGGATTAAAAGATATTACAGCAGCACTCGGTACGGCTGATTTTTGGCGTTTACGTCTAGGCATTGGCCACCCTGGTGATCGCAATGAAGTCATCAACTTTGTACTGAATGCACCATCAAAAGATGAAAAAATTGCAATTGACCTGAGTATTGATAGCAGCATACAAATAGTGCCGCACCTGTTAAGCGGTGACTTTGATACGGCAATGTTAAAATTACATACGAAAATACCCACAAAAAGAATTGAATAGAGAAAAAAGATGAAATGCGGAATTGTTGGTCTACCAAACGTTGGAAAATCTACGCTATTTAACGCCATTACTAAAGCGGGCATTGCGGCTGAGAATTATCCATTCTGCACCATTGAACCGAATGTAGGTATTGTAGAGGTACCTGATACGCGCATACAGCCGTTAATCGATATAGTTAAACCACTAAAAATACAACCTGCTATCGTTGAATTTGTAGATATTGCAGGCTTAGTTGCAGGCGCTTCAAAAGGTGAAGGTTTAGGCAATAAGTTTTTAGCCAACATCCGCGAAACAGACGCCATTGCACACGTAGTACGCTGCTTTGAAGATAGCAACGTGATCCATGTATCTAACAAAATTGATCCAATGTCTGACATTGAAGTGATTAATACCGAGCTAGCTCTTGCCGACATGGAAACCGTTGAAAAAACCATGCACCGTGAAAGCAAAAAAGCTAAAAGTGGCGACAAAGACGCAATCGCTTTAATGGCTGTGTTAGATAAAGTGTTGCCATGCTTAAATGAAGCAAAAGCTGTGCGCACGCTAGGCTTAAATGACGACGAGCTACAAATTCTTAAACCGCTATGCCTCATTACTGTAAAACCAGTGATGTACTTAGCAAACGTAGATGAAACTGGCTTTGAAAACAATCCACTATTACAGAAAGTACTTGATTTAGGTATTAAAGAACATGCCCCTGTGGTTGCGATTTGCGCAAAAATTGAATCTGAAATCTCCGAACTTGAAGATGAAGATAAAATATTGTTTTTATCAGAACTAGGCTTAACGGAACCGGGCTTAGACCGAGTAATTCGTGCCGCTTACGACTTACTTGGCTTACAAACCTACTTCACCGCTGGCGTACAAGAAGTACGTGCTTGGACAGTGAAAAAAGGCGCAACCGCACCACAAGCCGCAGGCGTCATTCACACAGACTTTGAACGCGGCTTTATTCGTGCAGAAGTGATTGCATACACTGAGTTTGTTAAAAATAAAGGCGAACAAGGCGCTAAAGAAGCAGGAAAAATGCGCTTAGAAGGCAAAGAATACATCGTGCAAGATGGTGATGTCATGCATTTCCGCTTCAACGTATAGGTAATTATTGTAAATAATCTTAATTTAAGGGCATTAAACACAAACTAGTTTTGACAATTAGGGCTTAAAACACTAAAATTGCGCCCTTGCTAAAATTTCAAGTTTAAGCAAACAAGTTTACATGGTGATGTAGCTCAGCTGGTTAGAGCACAGGATTCATAATCCTGGGGTCGAGGGTTCAAGTCCCTCTTTCACCACCAATTCACTGTGTTATGTAATACAACACAGTACATGAAACCCGCATAAACACTCAGTTTATGCGGGTT
>JAYWDO010000044.1:0-6535 GCA_043779795.1 Pseudomonadota bacterium | reverse complement strand
CACGCCTAATACACGGCAGATTTGGTCTGCTGGAATGGCCTTCTCTTGTAACTGCTGAACTAACCGATAATTCATTTCAGTTCCCGGGCAAAGAAGGCCGAGGCTTTTTTTAAAATATCGACATCCATACGCAATTGCCGATTCTGTCTTTCTAACTCACGGATGCGTATCTGATCCGCCGTCAAAGGCTTGCCTAACCCTGGCTGTCCACTGTGCTCTGCTTGCACCTGAATAAGACAACGACGAACCGCTGTTTCTCCTAAGTTCATATCATTGCATACTTGTGATACGCTTAATCCTTGCTCGGTGACCATCTGGACTACTTGTAGCTTGAAGCTGGCATCAAATGCTCTTCGTTTGTTCATTGTTTTTCTTTCATAATAGATGGATTATCCACCTATTTCGGTGTCTATTTCGATTAGACCACTACATTAGCCTGTTTTTCAAAGTGGTGATGCTTAGTGAGTAATGCAATTTCTTTGATGCCTTTAAGCGACTCGTAAAATCGCGCAAAAGCGATACTCGCATCTTTATGGATAAGGTCTTCACCTTTGGGTAGGTACTGCCGAAGCAAGCCGTTGGTATTCTCTTTAATTCCACGCTGCCAGGGACTGTGTGGATCTGCGAAGTATACTTTAACCCCAGTGTTTTCTGTCAATTCAGCATGCCTTGCCATCTATACTCTGTTATCTCCTGAAACTATGCATATTTGTCATGCCCCACTCTTTTACCACTTAATCGCTTTGCCATCATAAGCAATAAACTGACCTGTAGTACTCAGGTTTAAGTTCTCAATCACTTTGCGCAGACCGGTTACGCTTGTTTTGGTGTCAATCAATGCGTTAGGACCACCCATCTCAGTAAGCACCCAGCCAGGATGCAATGTCACCACTGCAATACCAAAAGTTCTTAGGTCAATGGATAAACTTTTCATCACCATATTTGCAGCAACCTTACTACTACGATAGATGTAACTACCACCGCCGGTGTTATCATCAATGCTGCCCATTTTGCTGGACATTGTTGCAATCTTTTTAAGCTGACTCTTCGCAATATGTGAGGTAAAAGCTTTTGCCATTTTCAATGGTGCCATGCTATTTACTTTAAACGCGTCTAGCCAATCATCAGTATAGGCATCGCCTATACGACTATCAGGATAAATGCCGGCGTTATTAATCAACACATCGATCTTTTCATCTTTTAGCTGTAGTGCCAGGGCATCTATTTGTGCAAAATCAGCTACATCTAAACGCAATATCAGAATATTGGGATAGGCTTCAGCGAGCACTTGCAGATCAGTTGCATGCTCTGGCTCTCTGCAACATGCAAGCACGCGCCAGCCATCTTGAGCATACTGCTTAACAAATTCCAGTCCAATACCGCGGTTGGTGCCTGTGATTAACACTTGGGAGGTTGAAGTCATATATTTGCCTTTGTCAATTTAGTTTTTACTTACAGTTGCTTTTAGCATCAAGCTTGGACGAACGTAGTGACCTGTCTTCTTGTGCGCTCACGCAATGAGCATTCTCGCAGCGTATCAGCTAGCACCTCTAGTTCTGGAATGCCCTGAATTATCACAATTGGGAAGCTAGCATCAGATGAGCGAAGATGTAGGATACATTGATCAATAAACCGCATACCCAAAGGCTTGTATACATCAAAATGATCTATGCGAAACAATTCGACGCTTTCCTTTTCTTTAGAGAAAATACCCCGCTCAATCCTGATTCGCTGCGTTGTGATTTCATAGTTTATAGAGATGCTACGAACCCAGTAGGCGACGTAAGCGATGCCAAGGGTCAAAATGACCGCAATCCATTGCCAAAAGGTGTAAATAACGGCGGGATGCCCAATAAACAGGGTGTTCTCGGTCTCAGTCTCCTGCGCCAGTGAATAAGCAGCCAAATCAGTATTACAAAATCGACATTTAATCGCCACAGCCTTAATTGTTTCCCCACAGACTGGGCACACCTTCGTTTCATCATTCATTTTATGCCTCTAGCTAGCAATAATTTCGCTTAATTGAGTTTAAATTGGGTAATAGCCTTTGTCTGGCATTACGTGCCTTACACCACCTCGTGGACTTTCAACATCACCTTTGCGTCGTGGTATCAAATGCACATGGCAGTGAAAGACAGTTTGACCGGCTGATTCACCACAGTTCATCCCGATATTGTAACCATCAATGGACGAGTCAGTTTCATCTAACAATTTCTTCTGCTTTTTAATGAGTTGATTAAGGGCATTAATTTCTGCTTGAGTTAGCCCAAAGTAATCTGCAACATGGCGTTTGGGTATGAACAATGAATGATATTGCGTCACAGGAAATCCATCACGAATCACATAGGCAAGTGCATTCTCATCAATAATACGTTCACGGTTATTTAGTTGCGTATTACAGAAAAGGCAATCTTCTGCTCGATGTTCATATTGCGTATTTAAGTCACGGAAGTCAGTAGAATCTGTATTAGCTTTTGACGCGTTGCATGAGTAGCAGAGGGCTTGGTAGTTTGATAAATCATCTTTACCACCTAGACTCTTCGGATGAATATGATCAACTTCTAAGCTTTTTTCTTCTGCTGAAATGCCGCATAGCTCACACCTAAACTCTGCTCGTTTTAATACTTCATAACGAATTGAACCGCTGATAGGTTCATTACTGCGCCTACGATGCTCCCACATCGATTCACCACGCTTTGCTTCATAGCCCTCTAGTCGTTGCTGGCATAGTTGAATTAATTCATTACGCTCAAACTCGCTTAAATCTCGTACTCCAGTGAGATAGTATGTGTCACCGTCTTTGTAGGTGATGCCTCTATTATTCGTTAGAACCTTACCCACCATATTTTTGACTATGTTTGAGTAATACTCAACTTGAGTTGGGTCACGACTAACAAATGCTGTTGCGATGTCGCTGACGGTTCTTTTGCCATTGTTTTTTAGCAACTCAATGAGCATGACAGGTTGATAAATATGCGGTGTGCGCATATCTTTAATGATGAAAGTTTTTAACTTTTCAAAAGTATTCATTTGAAATTACTGTTCAATTTAGGTAAGTGGGTGTCCTGAATTATGTATAAATAGCGGTTAATTATTTCACCGCATCCTTAGACTTAGATTCTTCAATCGTCTGCCACTGCAGATTTCTAGGTACATCTGTGAGCTGAGCAAATCAAAATGACCAGGTAATGTTATTACACCTAGAACACGAGCAGATTGGACTCGTTCTGTCATTCTTGTTGGGTGAAGATTAGAGCCATATGCAACATAATGTATTGTAATACATCAGTTTGGTTTTCTATAGCCAATAAAAATTGGCCAGTTTATAGGTACATTTCTGCCTATTTATGTTTCAACAAATCCCATTTCCTTACGGTGGTGAAAAAATCCATGTCAGTTTATGGGTACAGCTACATCGGTTTGCCGCAACCGGCTCCTCCTGCACATCTTCATGACTCATCGCAGACGACGCAAGAGCCGCTGCTATCGCAGGGTTGCATCCTTGCGCTCACTGTAGCGGTTAGTCAGGTACCGCCGCAGCAGTTTTCGGTAAGAAACCCTACGAGAAATGAATAATTCAGCGAGCCGAGCTTAACCGTGTTTTACGTTCCACTGCACCTAAGACCCCATTCTCGATCCAGTGCAGCCAGGGCAGCTAAAGCATCGGATGTATTCATACTTCAATATGAATAAAAGTAATGAATCTTTGCATCTAGTTTCTGCGAGATTCTTTCCAAAATTTTGAGTATTTTGTTAGCCAGATAACTCTTAACAAAATCATGGAGTTATCTACTACTAACAGTTATAGTCATTCAGAAACAACGATGGTTTTGCTGTGGCGCGTAGCAATGAAGTGAAAGCTTTAGGTGTAGCGATGGTTGCGCCTTGGTTTAAGCTGAAAGACTTAGCTAAGCAACATGGCATCATTGGCTTATCCAGTAACTATGGGCTGTATGCCGATATGAGTAATCATATGATGAGTATCTTGCGTGAATACAGTCCAGACCAAGAAGTGTATTCCATTGACGAATCCTTTTTGGATTTGACATCGTTTCAAAGACTAGATTTGGTTAATTGCGGCCAGCACATGCGCAAGCGCATTTACAAGTGGACGGGCTTGCCGGTGTGCGTCGGTATAGCCTCAACAAAAACGCTGGCAAAAATAAAGGTTCCTTTTAAAGTCGCTTATGCACTAATAAAAAGATCTTGTTGTCAGGATGTTGTCAGCTTCACGCTATAAGATTCTATCCATGGCGACAGATAACAGCTGCAAGCAAATCTCAACCAGTCATTCTTAATGCAGTACCTATTTTTACTTTATTCTTTGGAGATTTAAATGAACAAATTTTTAGCAACATTATTAGCAGGCGCATTTGCATTGTCATTAGGCGCATCAGCATTTGCAGCTGACGCATCTAAACCAGTTGAGGCAGTAAAAGCAATGGCGACTAAAGCGGCTGAACCAGTGAAAGCAGAAGCTGCAAAAGTAGCTGAACCAGCTAAAGCAGTAGCACCGGCAAAGAAACATGTTAAGAAAGCTAAAAAAGCCGCTGCTGCAGCAACTGCACCAGTTGAAGCAGCACCAGCAGCTAAATAAGGTTTAGCTTTTAAGTTTAATTCTAGTTAAATTAAAACGTGTTAAAGGGGCGGAGAAATCCGCCCCTTTTCTATTTAACGAGCGGCGTTGACTCAAGATTCAATCCAATACCATCAATTTTCATTTTTAGTTGATTGCGTTAACGTTTCGATTGCAGCATACTTTCAACGACTACCTGCCCACTTACTAGAGCCGTGCTTTGCACAGTGAAATGAAGTTTATGTACACAGACGAAGACCTATCATCAGCCGTCAAAGCTGGCATCTTTACCGATGATGCTGTAACGCAATTTCGAGTATTTATTTCAAAAGAGCAAAGCTCATTTTCTGTGGACGAAGAGCATTTCCGTTTGGTAACAGGCTTTAATGATATTTATGTGGTGATTGCTTGTTTCTTGCTGTTAATCTCTGTCGCATGGCTTGGCTATGAAATAAGCAATGCTGCAGGTGCGTTGGCTGTAGCGCTTACATCTTGGGGCTTATCTGAGTTCTTCGTGCTTAAAAGAAAGATGGCTTTACCTGCAATAGTCTTGCTTTCAACTTTTATCGGTGGCGTCGCATGGCTTGCTGGCGCTTTATTTCACACCCTTGGAAGTGACTTCGGCGTATCTACTATGCTTGCTGCTGGTGTCGCAGGCTCGGTGGCAGCACGTTTTCACTGGTTGCGATTTAAAGTGCCGATTACCGTTGCAGCTGGAGTCGCATCAATCGTTGGCGCTTTCATTGCCGTTGTCATGGTAAAATTTCCTGATGCTCAGCAATGGTCACGTGCATTATTTCTCACTGGCGGTTTGTTATCGTTTACTTTAGCCATGCATTGGGATGCACAAGACACTAAACGTCAGACGGGAAAGTCAGATGTAGCTTTCTGGTTGCATCTATTGGCCGCACCCTTGATTGTTCACCCTATTTTTTCAATGCTGGGGGTGCTTGAAGGAAATAATGGTCTTCTTTTGCCAATGGCTGTTATTTGCCTATACGTCATGCTGGCGGTTATTTCCATCGCCATAGACCGAAGAGCGTTGATGGTGTCTGCGCTGGTATATGTCTTATTTACATTTAGCACGTTATTAAAAACTTATGGCATTGTCAGTTTAGGCTTTGCAATTACAGGGTTGGTCATTGGCTCGGCGTTACTGCTTTTATCAGCCTACTGGCATGTCAGTAGAGTTTACTTGACTAAGTATCTGCCGAAGAGCTACCTTATATGGCTACCGCAGCTAAGGTAAAGTTGAATATCTTCAATTTATTGAAGAACTGTGTAACATCTGACTCACAGCTTGATGATTAAGTTGGATACCACCCATCTCAGTTTTTTGCCTTGGTGAGCCAACATTCAATCTACGAAGAAACGACCGCTTCCAGAAAAGTCTCTAGTAGCGTCAAAATATTCTCTAGGAATACCTTAACGACGCCATCTTATAAATATAATTTATACTTTTTGACATAAAGTCGATATCCAGATCCAGCAGCTAAAATTACGGCAATTAGAATCTGTCGATAATTACGGCCAGTTGGGAACTGTAATGTTGCCCATGGATGATATTTACGAGTCACTTGAACGTTGTTTAAAGGAAAAACCTGTCAACAACACCAAATTTGCGAACTTCAAGAATTTTAGCGTTAATCGAGGCAAGATTGCAGTTACGCGTTTTGGGTTTATGTTTATTGGAGTATGCGTGTCATAATTTTTATTATAACGTTTAGTTAGATAGTAAAAATGTGGTTTTCCATTCCCCAGATCCACCTAACAAGTTGATAAAATATCATCAACTTGCCCTTCCACAAAATCGGGTCTAGCTCAATTAGCCCAGTACGCTTAAAAATAATATATATTAGGTCAGTAGTGTCCGGAGATTTAATTGAATAAATTCAATTGGTTAGCATTTTCAGTCGAATCCATTTGTAACTCCATATTCTTAAGTAGTTGATCTAACGG
>JAYWDO010000043.1:0-16963 GCA_043779795.1 Pseudomonadota bacterium | reverse complement strand
AGTCATTTGAAACAAAAGCATCGCGGGGGTCTTCTCTTTCACCTGTAGCCACCAGCATAAAGCCGTCTGGCAGGTTCATTGGCACATCTTTCATGCTGTGCACCGCTAAATCTGCACGTCCATCTGCCAAGGCGGTTTCTAGCTCTTTTACAAACAAACCTTTGCCGCCAACCTTGGCTAAAGGTGTATCTAAAATTTGGTCACCAGTGGTCGTCATACCCAAAATCTCGACCAGTGTTTCAGGGTAAAGCGCCTGTAAACGGCTTTGAATATGTAGCGCTTGCCACATTGCCAGAGGGCTTTCGCGCGAGGCGATTACTAGCTTGCTTGGTGCTGCGCTGTTTATTTCTTGATTGTTGGATGGATTATTCATGTGCTGGATATTCTTGCGATTCAATAGAGTTTTAATTTTAACACAAGCGGTGCATTAGCCTTAATAGCGGCGCATTATGCTGCACGAATTAAGTGTTGTTGACGCCGACTAACGGCAATGGTTTCTGGAATGTGTTTTAACATTGCAACCCATTGTTTATCGCCATTTTTATCATGTTCATCTTCATCTTCAGTGAGACTTTCCGCGCAACGTTTTTCATAACCAACAATATATGCGCTGGCAACCAAGCAATTACGATGCAAACGAATGAGAATATTGCTGAATTCTTGCTCTAAATGTGTCAGCGATTCTTCAATCAGATATTCACGTTCGGCGGTACGCACCGTGATGTATTTAAGCTCGGCACGCAAATAAATCACATCAGCAATTGGCACTAATAGAATACGACCACGCTCACTGATGCTGAAATGTGTTCTTTTGGGGCTGAGTGGTATCAGCGCTTCAAGCTGACTGGGCAACAGCGCGCGCGCTTTGTTAATGGCGGTTTGCAGACGCTCTAAGCGAATAGGCTTTAATAAATAATCTATCGCGCTCATATCAAAAGCCTGCATGGCATAACTATCAAAGGCTGTGGTAAAAATGATAGCAGGTGGCTTAACCATTTTTTGTAGATGCTGTGCGGCCTCAATGCCGTCCATCACGGGCATACGAATGTCCAGTAGCACAATATCTGACTGATGCTCGTAAGCCAAACTGAGTGCTTCTTGTCCATTTTTTGCTTCAGCAATAATGTTGACGTTACTGATGTCAGAAAGTAGCTCACGTAGTCGGTTGCGCGCGGGCGCTTCGTCGTCGGCAATTAAAATGTTAAGGGTAGTGATTATCATGTTTTAGTCGTTGGCAACGTAATATGTACTTGATATTGGCCATTGGCTCGTGTAATTTTTAACGACGCTTCAAGATCAAAATGTAGTGTTAAGCGCTCCTTAATGTTTTTAAGGGCCATTTTGTTGCCATTTTGGTGAACATTTTGCGTGTTATAAGGGTTTCTTAATTCAATATGAACTTCATTATGTTTGGTGTAGATTAGAATAATAATGGTGCCGCCTGAAGCAAGCGGCTCAATGCCGTGACACACCGCATTTTCAAGTAAGGGCTGTAGTACCAAGGGCGGCACGAGTGTGTCTGGTGGAATATCATCTATTTGCCATTGGATATTGAGCCGTTCATCCAGTCGCAATTTTTCTAGCGCTAAATATTGCCTACTTAAGGCAATTTCTTGTGCTAAAGGTACTAAGTCTCGGTTATCTGACATTAATACACGAAATAAATCGGCCATGTCTTCTAAAGCAGTTTCAGCTTGTTTCGGTTGGCTGCGAATTAACGACAACACAGCGTTAATGCTGTTAAACAAAAAATGTGGCCGAATTCGCGCTTGCAACGCTTGCAGCCTAGCTTCAATCAAAGCGGGAGTATATGCGCGGTGGTGCAGGTTAAAGTAATATAAGGTCATGGCAGTGAGCACTAATACAAAAAATAGCACCCGTATTTCTGTTGGCAAATCGTTAAATATCATTAATTGTGAAATCAACTCATATACGCCACTACAGGTAAATAGTACTATCAAGATAATTGCCAGCAAGCCTTGCCAGTAGCGCAGTTTGGCCAGTTGTGGGTAGCTTGCATATAGCAACAACAGGCTTAGCAATAACATGGGTTGCGCGATAGCAGAGGTGGTTGTGATTAAGATGAAAAACTGATTAAAATTACTGCTAAGCACAATAGCACCCAACGCTAGTGCGGTATTGATGATGATTAGTATGCGTAAATTAACACCCAGATTACGCATATTGGGTAATCGGCTAGCTTTTCTCATGGCTTAAGTTCTAGGCGCATCGTAAATTTTGCATACCATTTAGTTGAAGAGCGTATTGTTCAGCTTATTGCTTAAGGCAATTTTTGAGTGGACTGGCATAGTAGCATTTAGGTTTTGCATTATACTGAGCATATAAGTATATTATTATTAAACAATATTTTGAATTTTCTTAAAAAAATAACGGCAAAATAATTGCAAAACAACGGAAAATTTAAAGTCAAACGAGAAATAAAAGTGAATGAACAAGTTAAAGTAACGCAAAAAGAAAGCGCGCTCAATAAAAAAAACACCAGCTGGTCAGGCCGATTTAATGAACCTGTTGCCGAGCTAGTGAAAAAGTACACTGCATCAGTGGGCTTTGACCAACGTCTAGCAACATTTGATATTCAAGGCTCCATTGCCCATGCGCAAATGTTAGGCGCGCAAAAAATCATCAGTCTAGATGACGTGAAGTCGATTGAAAGCGGTTTGGCAGAAATTCTACAAGAAATTGAATCTGGTACATTCGAATGGTTGTTAGATTTAGAAGATGTGCATTTGAATATTGAAAAACGCCTTACCGATAAAATTGGTGATGCAGGTAAGCGCTTACATACCGGCAGAAGCCGTAACGACCAAGTAGCAACTGATTTTAGGTTATGGTTACGTGCAAGCACAGATCAAATAACAGCTAGCCTAGCCAACTTACAATTAAGTCTGCTAGATTTAGCCGAAGCACATTTTGACACCATCATGCCTGGCTTTACACACTTACAAGTGGCGCAACCTGTCACATTTGGCCATCACTTAATGGCTTATGTTGAAATGCTAAAACGTGATGTAGCGCGTTTTACCGATTGCAGAGTGCGTATTAACCGCTTGCCTTTAGGTGCTGCTGCGCTGGCTGGCACTAGCTACCCGATAGATCGTGAAATGGTAGCTAAAACGCTAGGTTTTGATGGCGTATGCGAAAACTCATTAGATGCAGTGTCTGACCGCGATTTTGCTATTGAATTTACCTTTGCAGCTTCGCTAGTGATGACGCATTTATCACGCTTGTCTGAAGAGCTTATTCTGTGGAGTTCGCCACGTTTTGCATTCATTGATATTGCCGACCGTTTTTGTACTGGCTCATCTATCATGCCGCAAAAAAAGAACCCCGATGTACCAGAGTTAGTGCGCGGCAAAACTGGTCGTGTTTATGGTCATTTAACAGCACTGCTCACCTTGATGAAGGGCCAACCACTGGCCTACAATAAAGACAATCAAGAAGATAAAGAACCGTTGTTTGATACGTCCGACACTTTGCTGGTGACACTAGAAATTTATGCAGATATGTTGCGCTTGCCAGTTGTTGAAAACGGCATAGTTGTTAAAAAAGGCTTCGTGGTAAATAAAGAAAACATGCGCCAAGCCGCATTTGAAGGCTACGCAACCGCGACAGATCTAGCCGATTATCTAGCTAAAAAAGGCATGCCGTTTAGAGATGCGCATGAAGTGGTAGCCCTTGCAGTACGCTACGCAGTAGATAAAAAAGTAGATTTAAGCGAGCTACCACTAGCCACACTGCAACAGTTTTCAACTGAAATTAGCGATGATGTTTATGCAGTGCTGACACTTGAAGGCTCACTCAATAGCCGCAACCATATTGGCGGCACAGCGCCAGTACAGGTGAAAGCTGCGATTGCCCGTGCCCGGTTAACTATTGAAACAGCCGCCTTAGTGTAATAAATGAGGTTTAACAAATTTGAGCTTAGCTAGTGTAAAACGGCATATAACTAAGCTCGTATTGGCTCTGATGGTTGCAATGCATGGTAATTTATTATTTGCGCAAAGCACGATTCAAGCGACAGATGATTTTTTACCAGAAAATTATCCACACCCGCAAGATCAAATAGATGATGCTAATATCAATTGGACTTTGCTCTCTGGTGAAAGCGTTGAGAGTTTAGCCGCTTTGTTTTACCCAAAAAACAAAAAAATGCAGCGGCTTTTCACCTCAAAAACACTGCAGTTAAGTCGTGAAATACAGCCTAATCTTGAGGCTAAGACCAAGTCAAATCAGGCAAGTTTGATCATTACTCCCAACATTAAGTTGCTGGCAAATACTCATGGCATGATCAAACTTTATTCATCAACGAATGTTAACCAGCATAAACTGCCAGCTCAAACTAAACTGCACATGAGTTATGGTCTTAAGGATGCTGCAGAGCTCTCACTCACGCCTAACATGCAAGCCACATATGAAAAACTGGTCAGGAAAAATGAGGATGGAAAGCTTGAGTTAGAAAAAATAAGCGCCAAATTAGTACACTTACAAGAGGTTTTTGCCGCGCTCAATATTGAGGCTCAGCACCTTCTTAGTCAGTCTAGGCCTGCCTCCTCATCCATTGAAGGGGCTGTAGAAAAGGTAGAGAACAATCAATCGCAGTATGGTGTAATCAAAAATAATGCTGTAAAAATTAGCGCGCCCGTAGCTGAAAAAATAGTTACTGATCGCGTACAAAATAGTGTGGTTGGCGCACCAGTGTTAGCTGTAGCAGAAGAAAGCTCATCGTTTATTTCGCAGTACTTAATCATGCCAATCATGTTGTTAATAGCAGCGATAGGCTTATTTTTATCGTTCGGCTTTTATAAACGTCGGCAGTTGAAAAGATTTAAGCTTATGTCGCCAGAAAGTTTTACCGCGCAGACAATAGCACAGCCATTTAGCCCGAATAATCATACGCAATCAGTCAATAGTGTAGATTTTTCTCTCACAACTAGTGAATATTCAGACCAAATTTCTGATGTGAATTTAGATGCAATCATGGCATCGAATGAAAAAGAGAAGGGTGAGCTCGTGATGGAGCAAGCCAGAATCTACGTCAATATTAATCGTGAAAATGACGCGATTATGTTGTTAAAGGCACAGATTCAATCTGCACCTAAAACGGCATTGCATCATTGGCTTTATTTGTTGGATATTTTCCGTGATACTCAGCAAAAAGAAGAGTTCTTGAAGTACGCATCAAAGCTACATCAACATTTTAATGTTATACAGCCATTGTGGGGAGATGAGTCTGCTAATGTTGTGGTTGCCGCTAGCCTAGAGGTGTTTCCTCATATTGTTGAAAACTTGACCCGTTTATGGGCAGAGGGTGAAAAAGACAGTAAAAAAATGGCTGAAACAAAAGCCTATTTAGGTGCGCTGTTAACAGACAATCGCAACAACGAGCGCACTGGTTTTGGCATGGACGTATTTAAAGAAATTTTATTGTTACGTCATTTGCTAGACACACGCGACAAACTTGCTATTGAGTGTTAGCTTTAACTACTTTACTTAAACTAAAAACAACTCAAGCAGTTCGTTTAAAAATCGCTGCCCTAATAAAGTCGGTTGCATCTTGCCGTTTTCAACGACTAATAATCCTTTGCTTTGCACTTTTTTAATCGCAGCTTCAAGCTTATTGATGTTTAAACCCGTGCGTTGCTGAAACAAGCCTATTGGCACGCCGTCTATTAAGCGCAACGCGTTCATCATAAATTCAAAACCAAGCTCATCTTGGCTAATCACCCATTGACGCTCAACAGCATTGCCTTGTAAAGCTTTCTGCATATAGGCTTTGGGGTGTTTAGGGCGTACTTCTCGGGTAATTTTATCGTGGTAACTTAACTTGCTGTGGGCGCCTGCGCCTATACCTAAATAGTCACCAAATTGCCAATAATTCAGGTTATGTTTCGCCTGCTTGCCTTTTTTAGCAAACGCAGAGGTTTCATAATGTTCATAACCATTTTGAGCTAGTAATGCTTCGATCTCAACTTGCATGTCGCTACTGGTGTCATCATCAGGCAAGCTGGGTGGTGTACGATAAAACGGCGTATTGGGTTCTAAGGTTAAATGATAAAACGACAGATGTGCAGGGTTTAATTTCACTGCAGTTTCTGCATCGCACATGGCATCGGCTAAGCTTTGATTAGGTAAGCCATACATAATGTCGCAGTTCACTTGTTCAAAAGTGTTCAGCGCAAGTGCTACCGCGGCATAGGCTTGATCGCTGTCATGAATTCGGCCTAACGCCTTTAAATGATCGTTATTAAAACTTTGAATGCCAATCGACAGCCTATTCACCCCAGCTTGTTTGTAGCCAATAAAATTAGCTGCATCAACGGTGCCAGGATTCGCTTCTAGCGTGACTTCGGCATCATGCTCCAGCGGCGTTAGCATGCGCACATGGCTCAAAATGCGGTCTATTGCTTCTGCTGAAAATAAACTAGGCGTACCGCCACCAAAAAAAACACTTTTGATTTTACGTCCCCATACGTTGGGCGTAGCAAGTTCTAAATCGGCAATTAGTGCATCTACATAAGCGCTTTCTGGGAAACTTTTTTCTGTATTTTCGCCATTTTTATTGCGACTTTCATGTGAATTAAAATCACAATAAGGACACTTTTTTACGCACCATGGAATATGGATATATAAAGATAATGGTGGAGAATTAGTTAAGCCAGAAATGGTTGCATCACCCGTGAGAGGTGCGACGGTGTTGATAGGCTTAATGTTAAAGGCGGCTTCAGCCTTACTTCCTATCGTTTTAATTTCAATGATTTTTTTGATAAGGATTCACCAATGCATCAACCATTAGATGCAAAGTCTCGCGCATTTGCGCTTCACTGACTTCCATCAATAAACCGTCTTCAAGTGCATCTTGGGCGACTTGTTTGAGTTCGTTTAAATTTTCTGCCATCACTTTGATTTTTTCAGTACAGGCAACAATCGTACCGTCATCACGTCGCCAAACAGTGGGTTTTTGTTTCATATATTTATTCAATAGTATTCAGTACTTTAATTTTTTGTAGCAGCTGTTGTAATGCTTGCCCACGGTGGCTGATTTGGTTTTTAACGATTATGCTTAATTCAGCAACAGTTTTGCCGCTAGCCGTATCTAAAAATAACGGATCATAGCCAAAGCCATCAGTACCACGCGACGTGGTTAAAATCTCACCATGCCACATACCCTCTGCAATAATTGGTTGTGGATCAGCCGCGTATTTTACCAGCACCATCACGCAGTAGTAATGTGCTTTACGATTTTTTTCACCTTGCAATGTCTGTAATAACTTTGCATTGTTGGCCGCATCTGACTTTTTATCTGTAGGCAGTTCGCAGGCGTATCTTGCAGAATGTACGCCTGGCAAGCCTTGCAGCGCATCTACACAAATACCTGAATCGTCGGCGAGCGCAGGTAAGCCAGTTTGTAGACTTGCGTGACGTGCTTTAGTTAAAGCGTTTTCTATAAACGTGCAGTAGGGTTCATCAGCTTCTGACACATTAAAGTGTGATTGTGGCAATATTTCAATATTGGTGCTCTGAAGTATATGTTGAATCTCTTTTAACTTGCCGAGGTTGCCGCTTGCGATAACGATTTTTTTAAAATTGATGACTGTCATAAAGCGCTTACCAGTTTAAATGGCTAATGCCGTTTTTTGCATAGTGATCAGTGTATGAATGCCATCTCGCGCTAAATCCAACATCGCATTCATGGCATCGCGGTCAAATGGCTCGCCTTCAGCCGTGCCTTGCACTTCAACAAAACCACCATCAGCCGTCATCACCACGTTCATATCAGTGTCGCAATCAGAATCTTCAATGTAATCTAAATCAAGCACTGGTACGCCTTTGTATACGCCCACAGAAATGGCTGCAACAGCCTGTTTAAGCGGGTTTTCAGTTAGTTTTCCACTAGCCAATAACGTTGAAATCGCATCTTGCAACGCTACATAAGCACCAGTAATGCTGGCAGTACGCGTGCCACCATCCGCTTGAATGACATCGCAATCGATTTGAATGCTACGTTCACCCAATTTTTCTAAATCAATAATGGCGCGTAATGATCGGCCAATCAAGCGTTGAATCTCTTGTGTGCGGCCAGATTGCTTACCTCTAGCGGCTTCTCTATCCATACGGCTACCTGTGGAGCGTGGCAACATGCCATATTCTGCGGTTACCCAACCTTGCCCTTTGCCCTTTAAAAAGCCCGGCACGCGTTCTTCTACACTGGCTGTACACAGTACATGGGTATCACCAAATTTTACCAGTACTGAACCTTCAGCATGTTTGGTGTAATGGCGAATGATTTCAACCTCACGTAATTGATTGTTATTGCGTTGGCTTGGTCTATTGTTGCTGGCTTGCATGCTTGATAATCCTAATTCTAAAATAAGTTATTTACGATTGGTTTTCTTTAAGGCTTGTTGTATTTCTGCGATGGTTCTTTCAATATCATCATCGCTAAGGTCAGTATTTAATGCATCATTTGTACTGTGATTAGGGTTTGTCACCGGGTTCATAATAGTAGTGGTAGCACCCATTGCCATAAAAATAGTTGAAACCGCTAAGCTGCTACTCTGTTTGTCGCCCCACTGCAAACCAATCGCGCTCATGTTATCACCTTGCTGTTTGCTGACCATTTCAGCTTGATTAAGCAAGCCAGTAATGTTGTCAGAAATAGAAGCACCACTGAGGATTTGTTTGATTTTCTCGTCAGCCACAGCAGCCCAAACACCATCGGTACATAACAAAATGGTATCGCCTTCTACCAGTTCTTGTCTATCGGATAAATCAATTTTAGGTGGCGTATCGCCGCCCAAACAGCTATACACTTTATGGCGATACGGGTGCGTAGACATATCATCTTTATTGATGATGCCCTTGCTATACAAGGATTGCACAATAGAGTGATCTTCAGTACGGTACAGCAAATGGCCATCGCGAAAATGGTAAAGCCGAGAATCACCGACGTGCGCGCAATACAAAATGCCGCGTTGTACCACCGCTGCCACTATTGTGGTGCGCGGCGCCTCAAGCATTTCACGCTCTTGGGTCAGCTGGTCAATCATGTCATGGATTTGCTGAATATGCTCAATTAAAAATTTAGCCGGACTAGAAAGTGTAGGTACGGCTAAACGCTGAAAAGCCTCCGTCATGGTTGTCACGGCCAATTGCGCTGCGATCTCGCCATGCCGATGTCCGCCCATGCCATCGGCAACCACTAATAATAAGGCATCTTTACTATATGAGTAAGCCAATCTATCTTGGTTATATTCACGCGGGCCTTGGCGGCTATTTTGAAAAATAGTAAATTTCATGATGATTTACCTATAGACCTTGGTTTATTGAGAACATCCACAATTTTATTCATTAAACTTAGTTTTTTTGTAGGTTCAAGGGTTAACTCAAGCAACGATTTTTGTAAGGAAAAAACACTTTGCGGGCGCTCAAGGTAATCTAAACTCAAACATTTATCGATGATTTCCAGCAGGTTTTTTGAATATTGTTCTTTACCCAATTTTACCGCAGGGACGAGTAAATCGTTCTTAATCCGCTGGTTTGCCGCAAGTGGTGAAGATCGCGTGATACATGAATACATCGTCGCGCCTAAGCTGTAAATATCACTCCAAGGGCCTAATACCTTTCTATCATAATATTGCTCTGGCGAAGCAAAGCCAGGCGTATAGCTAGGAGATATTTTAGACATATTTTCATTTAACGCTTGGCGAGCCGAGCCGAAATCAAGCAATACTGGTGAACCATCAAACCGAATATAAATATTCGCTGGCTTAATGTCTAAATGCAAGAGTTTCTGCGTATGTACCTCACGCAAACCATTACATAGTTCAGCAAAAACGCGACGTATAAATCTTTCAGCTACGGAATCTATCTGCCCTAAAATATAGTCTTGTAAAGATTTGCCTCGTTCATACTGCATCACCATATACACCGTATCATTAGCGCGAAAGAAATTAAGCACGCGCACGATATTTTTATGGTCAATTTTTGCGAGCGATAAACCTTCATCAAAAAAGCATTTAAGACCGTGTCTAAATAGCGCAACGTTATCTGTATTGGGCAATACAGTAGCACCATTGGTGCGCAGGGCAATAGAGGTAGGTAAATACTCTTTAATGGCGACAGTTTTTTTATCTTGATCACGCGCTAAATAGACAAAACTAAAGCCGCCAGAACTTAAGACTTTTCTAATTTCATAATCTTGTAACTGGTATCCAGTGGGTAACGCTAAATTATTAGGTGATGACACTTTTTTATTAACGGCTTTTAAATGATTTAGAGGTAATATCGGTGCGTTTTTTGTTCATAAGTGACTGCCCTAAATATCAAACTTAAACTTAGTGTATATTCAGCAATATAACGTGTAATTGTTTGTACTTAAAGCTTTTTCGAAAATTTTTAAATGTTATTTAGTGGTTATTTTGGCATTAAGTAGCTGCAATTTGATAATATGACGCTAATTTAATGGATTCGACTTATATCTATTTAGAATCTATTTAGGATGTAATTAGGATTCAGTTAGAATTTAATCAGGAAATATTCAACATGACCTTCAGCATGACAGGCTTCGCCGCACTAGAACAACCGTTAGAAAGCGCTACGCTACTGCTCGAAATTCGCGCGGTAAATAGCCGTTATTTAGACCTGCATTTTAAGCTAGATGAAAATCTAAGAAGCCTTGAGCCAGCCATTCGTGAGCAGATAGGCGCACATTTAAGCCGTGGCAAAATTGAATGCAAGATCAATTTAATCCATCGCTCACAAGCCAATCAAACCATGCAACTTGATGAACATTTAATGCAGCAATTAGCCGCAATAGGTGCGCAAGCGCAAATACACTTTCCACAAAGTCGCCCACTCAGTGTGGCTGATATACTTCGCTGGCCGGGTGTTGTACTAGCCGATGTATTAAGCCAGGAAACGCTGGTAGAAGATGTTAAAAAATTGGTGAATAAAGGTTTGCAAGACCTAAACGCCTCGCGTGCACGTGAGGGAGAAAAGCTCAAAATACTGATTTTAGATAGACTTAGTCAAATTGAAGTGTTGGTTGAAAAAGTAAAACCCTTGTTACCTGCACTCACTAAAGAATATCAAGCAAAGCTCGAAAGTAAATTGCAAGAAAACCTGAAAAACGTAGATCCAGAACGTGTCGCGCAAGAGCTGGTGTTATTTGCCCAACGCATTGATGTAGATGAAGAACTCAGCCGATTGACCGCACATGTGTCTGAGGTAAAACGCATTTTAAATAGCGATGCACCCGCAGGCAAACGACTAGATTTTTTAATGCAAGAGCTTAATCGAGAGGCTAATACCTTAGGCTCAAAATCAGTGTCAGTGCAAACCACACAAGTTTCTATGGAGCTAAAAGTACTGATAGAACAAATGCGCGAACAAATTCAAAATATTGAGTAATTTACCTGCCAAATTAACTAGATAAGCAGATATTCTCTTAAAGGAAAAAAATGTTCACGCTACCCTCAATATGGAACATCATTATTTCAACGATCGTATTTATCGTTGCAGCTTGGTATATTCGCCGTTATCTTAATGAGCAAGCCATTCCAGCAGGTATGGCGCGCGGTTTAATAGTATTCATACTCGCCTCAGTTGTGTCATGGGGTGCAGGTATAGTGGTAGATTGGGTACAAGAGAAAGTTGAAGGCCCGCAGCCCGCAGCAAAAAACTCAGATGATTTATTGAAATTGTTAGAGCTGGTGCGGCAAACGCAATAATGATGCCAACTCAATAATGATGTCCAGTTAAATTAATGTGAGTGTTTATGCGTATGCTCATGATTACCTCGTGCAGCATGATCATGCCCACCACAATCCTCGACTTCAATCTGTATAGTCGTATGACTAATACTGAAGTTATGTTCTAACATATGCGCTACTTCTTCAAGAATTTTCTGACCGCCACTGACGTTTTGCTCTACGACGAGAATATGGCAACTACAGGCAATTAATCCAGATGAAATAGTCCATACATGTAAATCGTGCATATCAAGCACGCCTTCTACATTGCGGATTTCCGACTCCACTTTTGCCAGCTCCAAGCCTACTGGTATGCCTTCTAAGAGCATTTGAATCGACTCGGTAAAAATGCTCCATGAACTCCATAACACCAGCATTGCAAATATTATTGACACAATCGGGTCGGCCGTATACCAGCTTGTAAATGCAATGATGACGCCAGCAATAACCACGCCTAATGAAGCAATCGCGTCACCCAGCATATGTAAATAAGCGCTACGGATATTTAAATCGCCTTTTGCCGCAGAGGAAAGCCACCAGGCAATACCTGAATTCAAGATAATAGCCAGTAACGCTACCCATATCATGGGTACGCTTTGTACATGTTCAGGTGTTTGTAAACGCTGCAAAGCTTCCCAAAAAATCACCATGGCCATGATAGCTAATCCCACCGCATTGACTAAGGCCGCAAGAATACCAACGCGGTGATAGCCAAAAGTACGCTTGTTATCTGCGGGCTTGGTAGCTATCCATAAAGCAAATGCAGAGAGCGCCAAGGCCAATGCATCGGCAAAGTTATGTCCAGCATCTGCCATCAGTGCTAGGCTATTAGATTGGTATCCTACCAAAGCCTCACCTAAACAGAATATAAAAGTAATGGCTGTGGCTAACCACATTTTTTGGCTAGATATTCCTGCGCTATGTGAATGTGTTCCTGACATTTGATATTGCTTTCTTAAAAAATAATAATGGGTTTAACGCTAGTAATCTACGGCAATTTGTTCGGTTGAATAAATATTTTTCACCTACTCATTCACACATAATTAGTATTGAATGGAAAGTTTGTATTTCTTAATTTTAAAGATATTTTGTGATTTCTTTAAATTCACGGATAGCTTCATTGGCATTTAGCTTGTCATCCTTAACGGCATGTTCAAGGCAATGATCGATATGGTCATGTACTAAGGTTTTTTTAGCATTGGCCACGGCTTTTTCAACCGCTTGCAGCTGCTGAGCAATCTCTAAACAGCCATGGTCTTCTTCAAGCATTCTAATGGTGCTTTTGAGATGTCCTTCTGCACGTCTAAGTCTTTTGATGATTTCTGGATGTGATATGTGTGATGTCATGTCTAAAGTAACCTATCCCCTAGGATAGTATATTATAATCCATGCACACTTATATTAGTACCGCTGACTTCAGCATCCCTAAAAGTCATCGGCTTGTAATAAAAAGTTAATATACTTAAATATATTGTTTTACCAATAAAATTAGAAATGTTAGATGAAAATGACCCCGAATAAAATAAGCATTACCCTAGCTATTGTTGCAGGCCTTTTCTTTTCTACTTTGGTCTTAGCTGATATGGCACCCGAAGACTGGAATGCGAAATTTCAATCAACCTATGTATGGCAGAAAAATGAAGCTTTTCATTCACCTTACGCGTCTAAAAACAGTTTGGCAGCCGATGCAAATAAGAGCTATTCATTTACGGCGACTGCGGCTTTCGGCGCTCGTCTTTGGCAAGGTGCTGAGGTTTACTTAAATCCAGAAGTGTCCCAAGGTGTTGCATTTTCAAATCTGACTGGCCTGGGTGGGTTTACTAATGGAGAATTGGCGCGCACATCAGGTCCTAGTCCAACGCTCTATCGTGCCCGCCTATTTTTGCGACAAACTTGGGGTTTAGGTGGTGATACTGAAGAGCTTGAATCCAAAGCTAATCAATTGGCAGGAACAGTCGATAAGCATAGAGTGGTGTTCACAGCTGGTAATATGTCGATTCTGGATATATTTGACAATAATGTCTACAACCATGATCCACGCACTCAATTCATGAACTGGTCATTGATGACCCATGGCGCATATGATTATGCTGCTGACGCTCGTGGATACTCATGGGGCGCTGTACTTGAATACTTTCAAGATGATTGGGCGGTTAAAGCTGGTCGATTTATCCAGCCCAAAGAACCTAATCAATTAAAACTTGATACTAATATATTTGAGCATTATGGTGACCAGATTGAAATTGGACATGCGCACGAGTTTCTAGGGCAAAAAGGCAAATTACGCTTACTTGCGTTTCGTAACAACACCAAAATATCACGTTATGAAGATGCATTAACGTTAGCAAGCCAGACTTTCTCTGTGCCAAACATCAACTTGGTGCGTACTGGTGACCACGTCAAATATGGTGTAGGTTTGAATGTGGAGCAAGCTGTGAATAATGATGTTGGCGTATTTATGCGCGCGATGTGGGCTGACGGAAAAACAGAAACCTATGCGTTTACAGAAATTGACCAATCGCTATCGGCTGGCACCCTTATCCAAGGGAATGCCTGGCATCGCCCAGAGGATACGGTAGGCTTAGCTTTTGCAATCAATGCCTTATCTAAATCGCATCAAGATTACTTAACTGCTGGCGGGCTAGGTTTCTTTCTAGGAGATGGGAATCTTAACTATAAAACAGAAAACATCATTGAAGTTTTTTATAACCTTAATCTCAATAAATACGCATGGGTATCCTTAGATTATCAGCACATCAACAACCCTGGATATAATGCTGATCGTGGCCCCGTTAATTTTGCCGGACTACGTCTGCATACAGAATTTTAACTATGCATCAATCCTATGACGTAAAAAGTAATAATTCCTAAAGTACGCATATTATGAGCAAAAATAAGCAGTTTTTTCCGCGACAAGTGCTGGAAGCTGGTGGTAACCGCTGGGATTGGGCGTTGTTGCCGATGGTACTTGCATTGCTTGTATTACTTGCTTATGGTGCAGAGCAAATGGACCGCCCCTTTCAGCTTGGTGAAACCTTACCATTATCGTTAGATCCACTTAATTTACCCTATTACCTGCTACGCACCACGCTAAGAATGTTTATCGCGCTAGCTGCTTCTATGGTATTTAGTTGTGTTTTCGCGGCCTTAACTGTGAAGTATAAAGTTGCCGAGAAAATACTTGTGCCTCTTTTGGATATTCTTCAATCGATACCTATTCTTGGCTTTCTATCGATTACCGTCACCATGTTTATTGCAATGTTTCCTGGTAGTTTGCTTGGCGTGGAATGTGCGGCAATATTTGCAATTTTCACATCTCAGGCATGGAATATGGCTTTTAGCGCATATCAAGGCTTTCGCAACGTTCCAGCTGAGTTGGTAGAGGCTGCAGAAGTATTCCAATTGTCTGGATGGCAGCGTTTTTGGCGATTAGAGTTGCCATTCTCGATGCCAGGATTATTGTGGAACATGATGATGTCAATGTCTGGGGGCTGGTTCTTCGTCGTAGCGTCTGAAGCTATTTCAGTCTCCAATCAAAATATCAAATTACCTGGTATAGGCTCTTATATTGCATTAGCGATTGAACAGAGTAACTTGCATGCCATTGGCTGGGCGATTGGTGCCATGTTGATTGGCATACTACTTTACGACCAACTTTTCTTTAGACCGCTAGTCGCTTGGGCGGATAAGTTTCGTTTTGAAGAGTCAAACAGTGAAACTGCCCAGCAGTCATGGATGTTAACTTGGTTACATAGAACCAGCTGGGTAGAGATAATAGTGGAAAGAGTCGGCAGTTTAATGCAAATGACCTTTGTTCTATTTCGACGGACTTATGATGGTACATCGATTCGAGCCAAACCTAGCAAGCAATCTTCAGTGAGTGAAAGAATTTGGGATGCAATCATCGCCGCCGCAGCTTTTTATGCACTTTGGCTACTCATTCACTTTATTCATAGCGAGGTCGGCTGGGGGGAAGCTGGGCACGTTTTCATACTTGGACTGTACACCTTATCTCGCGTTGTCATCTTAATTGTTCTGGCTGCTTTAATCTGGATTCCTATAGGCGTTTGGGTAGGCATGAGGCCTAACCTATCCTCAAAAGTTCAAGCTATAGCGCAGTTCATGGCGGCCTTCCCCGCGAACTTAATGTTTCCTGGTGCGGTGGTACTCATTGTACATTTCAAACTCAACCCTGATATTTGGCTATCACCTTTGATGATTCTCGGTACGCAATGGTATCTGCTATTTAACGTCATTGCGGGGGCTTCGACTATCCCGACTGAACTGCGCTATGCTGCACAAAATCTTGGATTAAGTGGATGGCTTAAATGGCGGCGCTATCTGTTACCTGCAATCTTTCCAAGCTTTGTGACTGGAGCGATCACTGCGACAGGCGGCTCATGGAATGCCAGTATCGTTGCTGAATACGTGACTTGGGGGCAAACCAAATTACAAGCGCATGGTATTGGTAGTTATATAGCAGAAATGACGGCTATCGGTGACTTTCCAAGAATTGCCTTAGGCATTGGCATAATGTGCATATTCGTTATGGGATTTAATCATTTTATTTGGCGTCGGCTATATCGCATGGCTGAAAATCGCCTACATTTTTAAGGAAGTAATTGATGATTACACCAATTGTCGAGCTTAAATCAGTAGAAAAGTCTTTTCATTCTGCTGATGGTTCAGCTCGGTTAGTGCTACAGGAAGTGGACTTCACCCTTAACGAGGGTGAGATTGTTGCATTACTAGGCCAGTCTGGGTCAGGAAAATCAACAATGCTCCGTATTATGGCTGGATTAATTCCTGCCGACAAAGGTCAAGTACTTTATCAAGGACTACCTATATATGGTGCCGCGCGTGGAATTAGTATGGTCTTTCAATCATTTGCACTTTTCCCATGGCTCACCGTTCAAAAAAATGTGGAATTAGGCTTAGAGGCAAAAGGCGTATCAGTAAAAGAAAGAGAAAAGCGAGCTAAAGCCGCGATTGAAATGATAGGTTTAACTGGTTTTGAGGGCGCATTACCACGCGAACTGTCGGGAGGCATGCGTCAGCGGGTTGGTATCGCACGCGCTTTAGTATTAGAACCAGAAGTTTTATTGATGGATGAAGCATTCTCTGCATTAGATGTACTTACTGGTGAACGCTTACGTGAAGACATACTAGCGCTTTGGAACAACAAGGCAATT
>JAYWDO010000042.1:0-6764 GCA_043779795.1 Pseudomonadota bacterium | reverse complement strand
ACACCATCACACCTAAAAAGACGATCAAAATAGGTTCAATTTGCGCGCCTAATGTTTTGATTTCATATTCGACATCGCGCTGGTACATATCAGCAACTTCCTGCATCAAATCGTCAAGCGTGCCAGATTCTTCTCCCACAGCAATCATCTGCAATACAATGGGGTTAAACGCGCCAGTATTAGTTGCGGTACGTAAAATGCTTTCGCCGCGTTCTACGCCTTCGCGTATCTGTTCTATCTTTAGTCCGATATAGTCATTGTCGGCAGTTTGCGACACTAGCCTCAGACCAGCGGTAATTGGCACACCACTTTTACTGGCTAATGCAAAGCTTCTGGCAAACCGCGCCATGGTAGCTTTATGGATGATCTTGCCTGCAATTGGCGTTTTTAATTTAAACTTATCCCAGTTATATTTGCCTGTGCTACTGGCCGTGTAAAAGCGAAACAAGAGTATTGAGCAAACCAATGCTACGATAAGATATGGCCAGGCCACCAGCATGAAATTGGAGAAGCCTAATAAGACTCTAGTCATCAAAGGTAATTCAGCACCAAAGCCTTGAAACACTTTGGCAAATGCTGGAATCACAAAGATATTAACTACAACAATAGCAATGGCCATCGCAATCACTACAAAAGTGGGGTAACGTAGCGCCGCTTTGATCTGATCTCGCATGTGCCTCTCGAATTCAAGATGCTCGAACAGTCGCATGAATACAGCTTCGAGCATACCAGTGGTTTCACCAACTCGCACCATATTGGTATAAAAGTTAGAGAACACCTTAGGGTGCTGCGCTAGTGCCGATGACAATTCTCGTCCGCTACCTAAACTTCCTCGTATGCTACCAATAATGGTCGCAAAGGCTTTATTGCTGGTGGAAGCCTGTAAACCACTTAGTGCACTCATAATAGGGATACCCGCTTTAAGTAGCGTGTACATCTGCCGGCTAAACAGCATTACGTCAATGGGCTCTATTTTTTCCTCAAAAAGGTTAATAGCCATATTTTTTGCTGCCGCCGGGTTTGCCCGCTCTTTAATCTCTATTGGCGTGATGTTGAGATTAAATAATTGATTAGCGATAGTGTTACTATCTGGGCTTTCCAGTACGCCTTCTACTGAAGCGCCTTGGCTGTCACGACCTTTGTAAGCGAAGAATGGCATTTAGGTTTTCCTTAGCCTACTCTTCAAACTGATTGCTAATGCGCATGGCTTCAGCAATTGTAGTGCGTTTTTGTGTGACTAAATCCACTGCGCTTTTACGCAAAGTTTTACCTGCCATATGTTGGCGTCCAAGCTTAATAAAGTGATTGGGATCGTGATGGTTAGCGGCGTCAATAAGCTCATTATTCATTTCTAGCAATTCATAAACACCAACGCGGCCATGGTAGCCTGTGCCATTACATACACTACAACCTTTACCATGCGCATAGATGTAGTTATTTATCTCAGTACCTAATTCATGTTGCAACCATGCTAACTCGAAGGCTTCTGGCGTATATGTTTCTGTACAGGATTCACAAACTAAGCGCACTAAGCGCTGTGCAACTACCGCTAATACAGACATCGCCACCATGAACCTAGGCGCACCCATGTCTACCATTCTAATCGGCGTGCTAATCGCATCATTCGTGTGCAGGGTAGAAAGCACTAAATGCCCAGTCATGGCGGCGCGTAAACCTATCTGTGCCGTTTCCTGGTCGCGCATTTCACCCACTAAAATAATGTCAGGATCTTGCCGTAAGGTCGAGCGTAATACGCGTGAAAAACTCAAATCAATCTTATCGTTTACTTGCACTTGGTTAATGCCAGGTAAGCGGTACTCTACAGGGTCTTCAACAGTAATGATTTTGTTTGAAGTGGAGTTTAGTTCGCTTAATGCAGCATAAAGAGTCGTTGTTTTACCGCTACCAGTTGGCCCTGTGACTAACACCATGCCACTTGGGCGATGGATCAGCTTACGAAAGCGATCCAACATATCAGCGGACATGCCAAGTTTTTCGAGTGAAAATCCACTAGAGTTTTGTATCAGTAGACGCATGACCACTGATTCACCATATTGCGTTGGCATGGATGAAATACGCACATCAACTGCTTGTTGCTTTACTTTAACGGCAAAGCGACCATCTTGAGGTAGGCGTTTTTCTGAAATATCTAAGCCAGACATTAGTTTTAGCCGTAATGATAGCGCTGAAGAAATCTTTAAATCCGCTACCGTTTGTAAATGCATCACGCCATCAATTCTGAAGCGAATGTGTAGTTTATGTTCTTGTGGTTCAATATGTATATCAGATGCGCGCACTTGCACTGCATCTTCAAAAATGGTTTGTAGCAACTTAACAACAGGCGCTTCATCTGCGCTGCCACCCATGCTTAATGCTGCAAAATCAATGGCGGTATCGCCTAGGTCATGTCCCAGCTCTAATGCTAAGTTAGAAATTTCATCAGTGCGACGATAGCTACGATCAATTAGCTGAAGTAGTGAACCTTCTTGTATAACGGCAAGCTCAACATCTTTACGTAATATCCTAACGATCTCGTCGTAAGCAAAAAAATCGGTAGGGTCGACCATGCCTACCAAATAAGTGTTGCCTCTATCTTCAAGCACAGCACAGCGAAAGCGCCGCGCTTGTGCTTCAGGCAATTTATTAATGATTTCAGTTTTGGTATTGAACAGTTTTATATCAATAAACGGGATTTTTAATTGGCGTGCCAATGCTTCAGAAATCTGTATTTCTGTCACATAACCACTATCTACAAAAATACGACCCAGCTTACGGCCAGTACGTTTTTGTTCTTCTAACGATTTATTTAAGTCATCTGCCGAGATTAAGTTCTGCTGAACTAAAATTTCACCAAGACGAACCTTCTCAGGACGCGCCATTCAAACCTCGTTAAGTTGAATCTATGCGCAATCGTAAATTGGCACTAATAATTTCAATTAAGTCAATAATTGATTAATTATGCTTGAGATTAGAACTGCAATCAAGTGATATGTGGGCCGCTAGGCTTGCTGGGTGGCTAATGCGGGTTATTTGCAACATCGAGCATTGCTTCAAGTTAATAACATTTTTTCAAAACATTTTTTTTAAAGATGATTTTTGTGTTCACGCCATTAAATCTTGATGTCTTTTGATGCTGTAAAGGCAAAAAAACCTAATCGCATGTATCATGCGAGGGTTGAATAGTTAGCAATACTCATTCAAATAATTAACGCGTTATTTGGTAGGTAAAATTGAAAGATTATTATGCAGTTTTAGGCGTTGCAGCCAATGTTGCTTTAAGCGACATAAAAAGTGCTTATCGCAAAAAAGCATCCCAATTGCATCCAGATAAAAACGCATCAGTAGATGCGCCTGTAAAATTCAGGGAAGTGCAGGAAGCTTACGAAATACTTTCTGATTTAAATAAGCGAAACGTATATGACGAAAATCGCAGGCGCAGTTTGTTGGATAGCCCACTCGATACTGCACGTGAAATTTGGCAATATTACTTAGATGGAGTTTTAAAGAAATGAGAATATCTCGATACTTTACTGATTTAATGGCGACTTATGTGGCCGAGGTTGATGATTTAAAAACCGATTCTGGTGGCGGTGATGTTCTGAAAGCTAGGCTTAAAGATAGGCGCTCTCAATTAGTCGACTTAATGCCGATGATGGAGACAAATCCTGAAATGATGGCGGTTGCTTTCCATAAAAGCATCAGCATTAAAAGTGCTAAAACGATCCTGAGCTATTTATCTAAAGAGCCGTCAGAGTTTCCTACATGGGATTCTGTTGCGCCAAGCGTGCAGTTTGAATCATGGGCCATGGCGCCGGTAGAAGCGTTAAAGAAAGTTAAAGGTGGTGAACAGTTTTTACTCACTACTGTGATGCTCGAATATCTATTTTCACGCTACGAAGTTAGCGAAGAGCACCATCAAGAAGATGGTTCAGAAGATGAGTTAGATAATGATGTGGAAGATTTGAACGAGGCGGGCGGACAATGGCTTGCAGATCAAGGGTTCGATAGTCACGAGTAAAACAGCTATTCAATCACGGTAAAGTAGCCACCAATACATTTGAAATTTAAGTAGTTAGGATACAAAAATGAGCAAAGCATTAATCACACAAGCAACTAGCCTCATTCAGTCTGGCGACATCGTAAGGGCTGAGGCGCTATTGACCGCTTTAGTAGAAACGGAAGGTGATCATGCGCTGGTAGAAGTGCTGGATGATATGCCATCAAAAGACTTGTTAGCGGTGATTCGCGAATATGACTCCTCTAAACAATCTATCTTGAACTTGCTTGTTACCCCAGATCAATTTGCACGCGCTGTAGTTTTAGATAGGTTGTATGGAGAGCGCTCACATGAGCATCTACGCGGAATGGTTAATGCTGTTATTTTTAGAGAAGATGCAGATGCAAATGAGTTTATTGAAGCCATTGCAGAGCTTGAATTTGGTTATGAGGCTTTCGCAGATTACCTTTCAGACAGGGCTGAGGAGATTGTTGGCACTTCGAACGCGCTAGAAACTGACGATATTTCACGTTCTGAAATCAGCGACCATGACTGGAAAGAAATGACTTGGCTACTAAGACATGAGCATGCCGACATTTACGCCAATGTGTTAGTGCTTTTAAAAAGAATGCTTGAAGAAGAAGCTAATGCAGAAGCCGAGCTGGAATTTATCGATGAAGATGAAGAAAAAGCCGAAGCTGAAGCAAAAGATGCAGCAGCAAAAGAAGCTAAAGCTAAACGTGACGAAGAAGATGATTCTGCCATTTAGGCATATCTCACTCTAAATAAGTGATTTAGTAAACGATATATGACGCTAGCTGAAAACAATCAATCTCTTGCCTCTTACGATAGCGCACCTTTTTTTGATAGGGCGTTCAAGTATGCGGTTCAACATAAATTAATTGATCAGCTCAAGATTGATGAAATTATTAACGATGCGGCAACTGGCACCGTGCAAATAGCTGAATATTTTGGTGCATCTTCGCATTTACGCCAAAACCTCGAAGAATCAAGTGCTTGGATGGTTCAGTTAGTGAGTTTATATCTGGAAGACACCACCAACGGCGATCTAGGACAAGCGGTTAACATAATCAAAGAGAAGTCATTTAGGTCACTTTCTCGCGGTGGTTCGCAAATGCTAAAGGCGTTATATTCGCTATCAGAAGATAATCATTTTGGCTCACCAAGGTTTGAATCTGAAAGTGAGTTTTTAAAGAAATGTCTGAGTAGTCATATTACGGTTGCAAAATACAGGCAGACACTTAAAGAATGCGAGCAATTTAAATTTGAACTTAGTTTTGCTAGCTGGCTAATAAAAAAATTAGGCGCACCTATCAGTGCGTTTAACGATTTACATGCGCCTGCCGAACACGTGATTCGCACCTCTTTGATATTTTTGGCTTACGGTGCAAAAAAAGTAGGTGCGAATAAGTCTGGTTTTCCTAACGAAAATGGCTTGTTCGAAATCTTTACTTCAATAAGAAAAGAATGGGCTTTTTTAGGTGATGTAACATGCTCTAAAAAATTCTTGGAAGACTTTCCTGAAGACTTTATGCCGATGGCTTTGCAAACGCTAACAAGCATTCAAAATGAAGATGTCCCCAAAATAGTCAATCCATCTGTATCGTTGGCAACCATTTTTGCCGATCTCAAAGTTCGTCAATATTTTTTCTTATTTGACGCGCTAAATGATGTAAGCCAATTTGATAAAAAGTTATCTGAAGATTGGTATTCATTAACTGGTGGAGCTGAAGATGACGCGCTACTGTTGACTTTATTTATATGCGCCGCATCTGGCTTAGCACCAAAAACATCACTAATGGTTTGTGAAGCGAAAAAAGCAGTGTTAAATATTCGTGAAAATGGCCTGTTAGAAAAAGAAGTGGATAAGCTGATTAAAAAAGCGCCACATGACGATGCAGAGCAGCTATCAGCACTTTGGAGTGATTTTGTGGAAGATGCTAGCGTGTATTTTTTTGATGAGTCGGATGAAAACTTATCACAGGCTATCGCGTATTTAACAGACCACTGTAATATCAATAAAAAACTAAATGGTTAATCTAAATTCAACGTTAAAAAAACGATAAATAAAAAATTAAGATTGTTGTTTGTGCTTGATTCAATATATCTAGACTTAACCTATAAACTTGTTAAAGTTAAAGTTAAAGTTAAATGTATTATTATTTTTTGAATTTTGACACCAATTAACTATTGAAGTTATTTGGCGTCCCCACTAGGATTTATTATATTAGCACTTGGTAAATCGTGAGGCCAGAAATTGGGGGGGTAGTTTGCTAGAGAATCTGTTAAAAAATGGTTTTTGCAGTGCCACTATCAGACACACTTCTAATTAGTATTTATAAGCTTCGATTTTATATCAAGTTGCAAAACTTAGGATGTTTAGTTGAAGCCTGCAAATAAGTTTTCAACAATTATTGCGATTAATTTTTCATTATCTTATTGGGATGGCCTTATCGCGGCAGCTGCTATTGTGCATGGCATGATAGTTGTTTCTCAGGCATGAGTGACTTTGAGTCTTGCGGAGTAGGGCTAATAAATCCATGAGAATGTGGTGCTAAATTAACCCAAGAACTATTTATGGGAAAAGCTAGGTGTTCTAAGTATTGGGCAATCCGATAAGGCAGAGCAACAGCGCATTCGAGCGTTTCCGAGCAGGCGCATTTGAACCCACACTCGTGCGCAAAGGGCAAACCCGCTTCACCGCCTTTGATGACCAAATTTTAAGCCTCTACGCCCGCGGCATGAG
>JAYWDO010000041.1:0-17508 GCA_043779795.1 Pseudomonadota bacterium | reverse complement strand
GGACAAGCCACCCCTCTAAAGATTTAATCTAACTTTAGAGGAAATAGCATGACCAAACGATAGAGCGCTCAATTCAAGCAAGAATCAGTTCAATACGTGCAAAGCCATCCTGAATCGTAGGTCTAAATTAAATATAACTATTATGCAGCAATTGCAGCCTAGATTCGTCAGATTCCGCGATGCACCAGAATATTTTGGCATGGACCGTAATAGATTCAATCTAGAAGTACGGCCGTACCTGACAGAAATTCCGATAGGTGTACAAGGAATTGCGTTCGATAGACTTGAAATGGATGGCTGGGCGGAGCATTATAAGAACCGCAACGGTCGTCCCGGTTCAAAGAAAGGAATTTTGACATGGGACGTAAAAGAACTGCTGGACTCTACCAACGTAATGGGGTCTGGCATATCGACAAGCAGTTCAGAGGAAATCGCATTTGCGAAAGCACTGGTGAAAGCGGGCTCGCAGAAGCAGAAACGTACCTCATAAAACGACTAGAGGAGATGAGGCAGGCGCAAGTGTTTGGTGTACGCCCTAAGCGCAGTTTTAGAGTGGCGGCAACTAAATACCTAAATGAGAATGCTCATAAGCGCAGTATAGAAACAGATATGCATCACCTAAAAATGATGGATGGTTTTATAGGCAATTTTTCATTAGATGCAGTGCATATGGGCAACCTTCAGCAATTTATTAGCGCGAGAAAGCTGCAAGGCGTTAAAACTAAGACGATCAACGGCGCTTTGGCTGTTGTTCGACATTTGCTGAATATGGCAGCGTCAGAATGGATAGATGACAATAATCTTACATGGCTAGCTGTAGCACCTAAGATAAAGCTATTAAAGGTGACCGATGCACGTAAACCCTATCCGTTATCTTGGGAAGAACAAACTTCATGTTTTAAAGAATTACCCGCGCACTTACAACCGATGGCCTTGTTTAAAGTTAACACTGGATGTCGAGATGGTGAAGTATGTAGTTTGCGCTGGGAGTGGGAAATACAAGTACCTGAGCTAAATACCAGCGTATTTATCATTCCAGATGCGCATGTCAAAAATGGAGATGAGCGTCTAGTAGTGTTGAATTACGTGGCTAAGTCGGTGATAGATAGTATGAGAGGGAAGCATCCCGACTATGTTTTTACCTATAACGGCAAGCCTACAGGCACAATGCATAACTCTGGGTGGCAGAATGCACGTAGTCGCGTTGGTTTGGAGCAGGTGAGAGTTCACGACCTAAAGCATACATTTGGACGTAGGTTACGTGCTGCAGGCGTGTCATTTGAAGATCGCCAAGATTTACTTGGACACAAAACGGGCAAGATTACGACACATTATTCTGCAGCTGAATTAGAAAGCTTAATTGATGCTGCAAATACCGTGTGTGAGACGAAGTCCCGCAAAAGTCCCGCATTGGTAATGCTGAAACAAAAAATGGCTACAGCTTGAACTGTAACCATTTGATTTGTAATCACTATTTGGTGCGCCCGGAGCGATTCGAACGCCCGACCCCTTGGTTCGTAGCCAAGTACTCTATCCAGCTGAGCTACGGGCGCATGCTCAGCATTATACTTCATGCTGCATTATTCTAAAAGAGCTAATTTCGTTCTTTTACTTATTTCTGGCGGAGAGCTAGGGATTCGAACCCTAGATACAGGGTTAAGCCCGTATGCTTCCTTAGCAGGGAAGTGCCTTCGACCACTCGGCAAGCTCTCCGTTTATTTCAACTTCGCTTTTATTAGTATTCACTAACAAGGGCGCGATAATACTTGAATAGCCGACAAAAATCAATGCCAAATTAACCCGTTTTGACTGGAATTTTGATTGATTGCCTTAAGCTTCTTCTAACTCAAACGCTTTGTGCAATACGCGCACGGCTAGCTCTAAGTATTTTTCATCTAACACCACTGCAATTTTGATTTCTGATGTAGAAATCATTTGAATGTTGATGCCTTCTTCAGCGAGCGTGCGGAACATTTGGCTGGCGATACCTACGTGGGAGCGCATGCCAACGCCAACAATAGAAACTTTAGCGATTTTATCGTCGCCACTGATCTCACGAGCACCAATATGGCTTTGTACTTTGTCGCGGAGGATAGACAACGCCTTATTCATTTCATTTTTGTGTACTGTGAAGGTGAAGTCCGTTGTGCCATCTGCACCTGTGTTTTGGATAATCATGTCTACGTCAACATTGGCTTCTGCGATTGGGCCTAATATTTGATAGGCGATACCTGGTTTGTCTGGGACGCCTAGTACAGTAATTTTTGCTTCATCGCGGTTAAATGCGATACCTGATATAACGGGTTGTTCCATGTTGTCTTCTTCCTCGAATGTAATTAGTGTGCCGTCGCCTTCTTCTTCAAAACTAGAGAGCACACGTAATTTAACTTTGTATTTTCCTGCAAATTCAACGGAGCGTATTTGTAGTACTTTAGATCCTTGGCTTGCGAGTTCAAGCATTTCTTCAAATGTGATTGATTTTAAGCGGCGTGCTTCAGGCACCATGCGCGGATCTGTGGTGTATACGCCATCAACATCGGTATAAATTTGACACTCGTCTGCGTTAAGTGCGGCTGCTAATGCAACGCCCGTCGTGTCAGAACCACCGCGGCCTAGCGTGGTGATATTGCCCTTTTCATCAACGCCCTGAAAGCCTGCAACTACGCATACATAGCCTGCATCTAAATCAGCTTTTAGATTGTGCTGATCAATGTTAATAATGCGCGCTTTAGTAAATGCATTGTCCGTTAAAATTTTAACTTGCGCCCCTGTATAGCTTTTGGCTTTTATACCAAGCTCAATTAAGGCTAGCGTTGCCATGCCGATGGTGACTTGTTCGCCTGTCGAAATAATCATGTCTAATTCGCGTGGATCAGGCTCTGCCATCAATTCTTTTGCAAGTGTAATCAGTCGATTGGTTTCACCTGACATGGCTGAAACAACCACAACAATTTGGTGCCCCATCGCCTTATAACGTGCTACACGACGAGCTACATTACGTATGCGCTCTGGATTGGCAACTGAAGTGCCGCCATATTTTTGTACGATTAGTGCCATTTTTGACTCTTTTTAATTTACGTAAATTTAAAATTTATAGTTAAAGAACATTACTGATTTGCAAGTTTACTCGTTACCCAATCGGTTACACTTGCTAGCGCTTTAGGCAAATGACTAGCATCAGTGCCGCCAGCCATTGCCATATCTGGCTTGCCGCCGCCTTTGCCACCTACTTGCTGAGCTACAAAGTTAACTAAATCTCCTGCCTTGATTTTAGCCGTTAAACCAGCCGTTACACCAGCAGCTAAGCTTACTTTTCCATCATTAACGCTTGCTAGGACAATTGCGGCTGATTTTAGTTTATCTTTTAGCTTATCCATCGTTTCACGCAGCGTTTCTGCATTGGCGCCATCTAGCGTCACTGCTAATACTTTAATGCCTAAAATTTCAATAGCTTGCGTACTTAAATCATCACCTTGGCTACTGGCTAATTTTGATTTTAAGCGCGCTAATTCTTTTTCTAATGATTTTGCGTGTTCGGCTAATTGCACTACTTTATTCGCAATTTCGCTGGTAGGTGCCTTAAGCGAATTGGCTAGTTGGTCAATTAACTGTTGCTGTGCGTTGATTAGTTTCAGCGCGCCATTGCCGGTATTGGCTTCTATACGACGCACACCAGCGGCAACTCCAGATTCACTGATAATTTTAAATAAACCAATATCACCCGTGCGGCTTACATGCGTGCCACCACATAATTCACTGGTAGTACCGATGTCTAATACGCGTACTTCATCGCCATATTTTTCACCAAATAACATCATGGCACCAGTTTTCTTGGCTGACTCAATATCCATGATGCGTGCTTGCGTTGCTGTATTCATTAAAATTTCAGCATTGACGATTTGCTCAACTTTAGCAATTTCAGCCTCAGTGACTGGTGCGTTGTGAACAAAGTCAAAGCGAGTTTTTTCAGTATCTACCAACGAGCCTTTTTGTTGCACATGATCGCCTAAGACTGCACGTAAAGCACTATGCATCAGGTGTGTAGCGGAGTGGTTACGCATGCTGCTTGCACGTGCTTGCGTATTCACCTTTGCGTTGAGTTGTTCGCCGATTTTTAACGTGCCTGTTTTGAGAATGCCATGATGGCCAAATACAGCTGCTTGAATTTTTTGCGTATCTTCAACTGCAAATATGCCATCAGTGCTACGCAGTTCGCCAACATCACCCACTTGCCCGCCAGATTCTGCATAGAAAGGCGTGTTGTCCAATACCACAACGCCTTGCTCGCCTTCTGAGAGCTGATTTACTGCAATGCTATCTTTATATAAAGCCAATATTTTGGCGGGAGCTTCTAATGTTTCGTAGCCTTTGAATTCTGTATATGCACCGTTGTATTCAAGGTTGACAGCCATTTTGAACTTGCCTGCTGAGCGAGCTTGTTCTTTTTGGCGTGACATTGCTGCATCAAATGCAGCACTATCTACTGTAAAACCGCGTTCACGACAGATATCTGCGGTTAAATCGAGTGGGAAACCAAAGGTATCGTGTAGTTTAAAAGCAAGATCCCCATTAAATCTAGTGCTACCTGCTTTGTTCATTGCGGCAAGTTCTGTTTCCAGAATCTCCATGCCGTTTTCAATGGTTTCAAAGAAGCGGTCTTCCTCTTGTTTTAACGTTTCTTTGATTTTATTTCTATTGGCAACTAACTCAACATATGCCGTTCCCATCAGAGTAACAAGTTCGTCTACCATTTTATAAAAGAATGCTTTACGAGCACCCAGTTTATAGCCGTGCCGAATTGCTCGACGAATAATACGTCGCAACACATAGCCGCGGCCTTCATTGCCTGGAATTACACCATCAGCAATCAGAAATGAGCAGGCGCGTATGTGGTCAGCAAGTACTTTAAGCGACGGACTATCTAGTTCTGCTGTTTCGGTTACTAATGCTGCAACGCTAATTAAGTCTTGGAATAGATCAATTTCATAATTGGCATGAACATGTTGCAACACCGCAGAAAGACGCTCTAAACCCATGCCAGTATCAACGCTAGGTTTTGGTAATGGATGCATTACACCAGCTTCATCGCGGTTGAACTGCATGAATACGTTGTTCCAAATTTCGATGAAACGATCACCATCTTCGTCTGGGCTGCCTGGAGGGCCGCCAAAATGCTGGTCGCCGTGATCATAGAAAATTTCGGTACAAGGCCCACAAGGACCAGTATCACCCATCATCCAGAAGTTATCAGATGCGTAGCGAGTACCTTTGTTATCGCCAATACGAATAATACGTTCATCAGGAACGCCGATGGTCTTATGCCAAATATCGTAAGCTTCATCATCGTCAGCATATACCGTAACCGTTAACTTATCTTTTGGTAATTTGAAAACTTCGGTGAGTAACTCCCATGCATAAGCGATGGCGTCTTGTTTGAAGTAATCTCCGAAACTGAAGTTGCCCAGCATTTCAAAAAATGTATGATGGCGCGCGGTGTAGCCTACATTTTCAAGATCATTGTGTTTGCCGCCAGCACGAACACACTTTTGGCTGGTAGTGGCGCGGGTGTAAGAGCGTTTGTCAAAACCTAAAAATACGTCTTTAAACTGATTCATCCCGGCATTGGTGAATAGCAAAGTAGGGTCGCCATGCGGAACTAGCGAGCTAGAAGGCACAATTTGGTGGCCTTTAGAGGCGAAGAAGTCGAGAAACGCTTGACGGATTTCGTTACTACTTGGGTTATTGCTTAATTTAATGGTCATTTGTCTATTCAATTGATGTCTTGTGAACTGCTTTTCTGATTACGCTGTAATATTTACTCTTCTGGCCTAGTTTGGTTAAGTACTTTTTTAATTACATCAAAGCCAAAGCCTCGGCTTTGTAAAAACCTGGCATGTTTTGCCCATTCTTCACGCGTTGCTGGCTTGGTTTCATATTTTTTTTGCCACACTTCAAGTGCGTTTTGTAACTCATTCACTTTTATATGGGCAACTGCGCCGGCAATTAAGTCATCGGCCACACCTTTTTCGCGTAACTCATTTGCTACACGCGCACTACCAAACTTAACTTGTCTGGCATGCACTAACTGCTCTGTAAAGCGTGTGTCAGATAACCAACCGCGCGATTTAAAGTCATCTAATAACGCTGCAATGTCGTCCGTTTCTTCTGCAAAGGCTTTTAGTTTTCTAGTCAACTCGTGATAAGAATATTCGCGTTTGCCGAGACACTCTAATGCACGTTGCCGTAAACTTTTAACGGGGCCTTTGTTTGATCTTCCTTGCGAGAACATTGCTGAAGCGTTAAGTGTTTCTGTGATTAGTCGTCTTCACCACGAACTGCTGGCATTGCTTCACTGACTGTTTTCATGTTCGCGCGAATTTTTGCATCGATTTCATTGGCAATTTCTGGGTGCGATTTCAAATATTCACGCGCGTTATCTTTACCTTGGCCAATCTTTTCGCCTTTATAGCTGTACCATGAACCCGCTTTTTCAACGAGTTTTAAGTTAGCGCCAAGCTCAATGATTTCGCCTTCGCGTGAAATGCCTTCGCCATACAGAATATCAAACTCAGCTTGTTTGAAGGGTGGCGCCACTTTGTTTTTAATCACTTTTACGCGAGTTTCAGAGCCAGTGACTTCGTCACCTTTTTTAATTGCACCAGTACGGCGAATATCTAAACGTACTGACGCGTAAAACTTAAGTGCGTTACCGCCAGTAGTTGTTTCTGGGTTACCAAACATCACGCCGATTTTCATGCGGATTTGGTTAATGAAAATCACCAATGTGTTAGTGCGTTTGATGTTACCAGTCAGTTTACGTAAGGCTTGGCTCATTAAACGGGCTTGCAAGCCCATGTGGCTATCGCCCATTTCGCCTTCAATTTCAGCGCGGGGTGTTAAAGCTGCTACCGAGTCAACTACTACAATATCCACAGAACCTGAACGCACTAGCATATCTACGATTTCTAAAGCTTGCTCGCCAGTGTCTGGTTGTGAAATAAGCAAATCAGGCACATTTACGCCCAGTTTTGCCGCGTATTGTGGATCTAATGCATGTTCCGCATCAATAAACGCTGCAACTCCACCCGTTTTTTGCATTTGTGCAATGACAGAAAGCGTTAATGTGGTTTTTCCTGATGATTCTGGGCCGTAAATCTCGACCACGCGACCACGCGGTAAACCGCCAATGCCAAGCGCAATATCTAGCCCTAATGAGCCTGTAGAAACTGCCTGAATATCATCGCCAATGTTGCTATCACCCATACGCATGATAGAGCCCTTGCCAAACTGTTTTTCAATCTGCGCGAGTGCTGCTGCCAGTGCTTTGCTTTTGTTATCGTCCATGTGGTGCCCTTGATAGGTGTTGCTAAGTTAATCACATGATTATTCCATAAAATGCCCCCTAAAGTAAGTCGAATAAGCGCTTAGGGTGCTATTAAATTTTGGATGTGTTTGACGCCATAAATTTATATCCGGTTCATGGTATGAGCTTATAGAAAAATTTATGTAATTCTCTATAATCGTGATTAATCATTTTTATCCATATTTGGCAGAAAGTATTATAAATCGGGCAGTATTTCAATTAAACCAAGTAGCGCAATGTTCACTGCCTGTGCACGAATCTCCGCTCGGCTTCCAGTCAAGTAGTATGTTTTGGTAATAGGTAATTGATTTGTAAAAGCCCAACTAAAACATACGGTGCCTACGGGTTTATCTGCGCTGCCACCACTTGGCCCAGCGACACCCGTGATGCTGGCTGAAACTTGTGCATGGCTGTACTTAAGTGCGCCAGTGGCCATTTCAGTGGCTACTTGTTCACTGACTGCTCCAAAAGTCGCTAAGGTATCTTCTGATACAGCTAACATCTCAACTTTAGCAACATTGCTGTAGGTGGTAAAGCCACGGTCAAACCATGCTGAGCTGCCGGCAATTGCCGTGATATATTGCGACGTCATTCCCCCCGTGCAAGATTCAGCCAAAGCTAGCGTTAAATTGCGTACTTTTAGCGCCTCGCCTAATTGAGTAGCTAAACTTAAAAGTACATCATTATCCACGGTTTACGATTCTACTTTTGATTAAGCACAGCAAGCGACTAAGCACTGCCCGCTACTAAGTACAGCAAGACTTTCAAGCCGATAATGGCATAAATAGCAGCGAGTAAGTCATCAAACATTACGCCAAAACCATTTTTGAGTTTTGCGTCACATTGGCGAATAGGAAATGGTTTCCAAATATCAAATAGACGAAATAGTAAAAATGAAACAAACCACCATTGCCATTGGTTAGGTGTAAAAATAAGTACTAACATCATGGCGACAATTTCGTCCCATACAATGCCGCCGTGGTCTGCCACGCCTAATGCTTTGCCAGTGACATTGCAAAAGTAAATGCCAATTAAAAAAAGTAGGCTAATGATGATGAGTTGCACTGGTACTGAATAGATTGAAATCAGCCAGAAAAATGGTAAGCCAACCAGTGTGCCAAACGTACCTGGCGTTTTTTTGGCAAGCCCGCTACCAAAACCCATGCCAAATAGATGTGCCGGGTGTTGTAGTAAAAACCGCAAATTAGGTATTTGTGAGTTGGTCGGTTTAGTTGAAGTGGTCAAAACCAGTTTCCTTAATGTCTAAAATTTCATTATCTAAACCATGTACTACGAGGCTAGTGCTATTGGCAATAATCCCAATACAACTCAAAGGCAATGCTAATTTTTCGCTGAGTTTAGTAATAACTGTATGTTTGTTAGCCGGCGCGGTAAAGCATAGTTCGTAATCGTCGCCCCCAGCTAATAGCAGTTTTATGATGCTTTTGTCTTGAAAATTCGCTGCACCAAAATGTACAGAGTGCGGAATGTTGCTTAATTGTAGGGTAGCACCTACGTTTGAAGTTTCTAAAATATGACCTAAATCAGCCAATAAACCATCGGAAATATCAATGGCGCTATTCGCAACTCCACGTAAGGCCAAGCCTAACGCCGCTCTTGGTTGTGGTGTGTGTAAGGCTTGTGCGCAAACTTCAAAAATATCCTCTGGCAAGGCCAATTTACCTTGCATGTGTGCTAATGCTAAAGCCGCATCGCCTAGTGCTCCACTGACCCAGATTTCATCACCCACTTTTGCATTGTTACGTTTAAGGGCTTGACCGATTGGTATTTCACCCATAATTTGCACACAAATATTTAACGGCCCACGCGTCGTGTCGCCGCCGATTAAATCGATATCAAACTCAGCAGCACAAGCAAAAAAGCCGCGCGAAAATTCACTGAGCCAGCGTGCATCGTTATTAGGCAGCGCAATCGCAAGTGTTGCCCATCTAGGGTTTGCACCCATTGCCGCCATGTCGGATACATTTACCGCTAGCGCCTTCCAACCTAATTTATATGGGTCAGCCTCTGCGAAAAAGTGAGTGTTTGCTACTAGCATGTCCGCTGAGATAACAAGCTCCATGCCTGCCGATAGGCTGATTAAAGCCGCGTCATCGCCAATACCAAGGTTGGTATGGCGCGTAGGGCGAGTAAAGTGTTGTTTGATTAAGTTAAATTCTGTCATGCGTGTTTAAGGTAAATTTTATGAGCGGGATTTATTTAACTAGATATGTTTAGTTTAGTTTAGTTTAGTTTAGTTTATTTAGTTTATTTAAATAGTAGCTTTAATCGCGGACTTTGGTCTAAATGCTTTTACGATAGCTTCATTGGTTTCAAGGTAAGGCATCGAATTTTCTGCAGTGGCGAGCAGGTCTAAACAATAGGGTACTGCTGCAAAAATGCCGTGTACCTTAACCGCACCAGTATCGTCTTTTAAACCTTCAAGTGTTTGTGCAATGGCTTTTGGTTGACCTGGTAAATTGATGATTAGACATTGCTTACGGATTACCGCGACTTGTCGTGACAAAATAGCGGTGGGCACAAAATTCAAACCAATTTGGCGCATTTGCTCGCCAAAGCCTGGCATCTCTTTATCGGCCACGCTTAGCGTGGCTTCAGGCGTTACATCACGTAGTGCTGGGCCTGTGCCGCCAGTGGTTAAAATTAAATGGCAGCCTTCATGATCTACCAAGTCAATCAGGGTGGATTCAATATCAGACTGCTCATCAGCAATCAATCTTGCCACATATTGTGCAGGTGTTGCGAGTGTATTTTCAAGCCAACTTTTAAGTGTAGGTATGCCTTGATCAACATATACGCCGCTACTTGCACGGTCGCTAATTGAAACTAAACCAATTTTAATGAATTCTTTTGTCATTTTATGGTCTTTATTAATCAGTAAGCCTTAATAATACCATTACCGACATTAAAGGAATTTTTCATGGTGCCTAACTCACGTTACTCAAAGAACCAAATCGTAAGTAACTCAACAGTACTGAATGCTAAAAAAATTACAACGGCACTGATGTTGTTGAGCTTAGTTAGTGTAGGCACAGCACTTATTGCTACGCAGTTACATGCGGCGGAAATGAATGTTTCCGCTGTTAATTTGTATGCCAAAAACTATAAAGAGCAAAATGGCTATCAACTAAAGTCACAAGATACGAACCCAGATACCAAAATATTTGTGAGTAATCATAAAGATGATGACAACATTAGTATGCTGGAAAAAGGCTATGACATGATGGGATCTTCAGGATTTGATGCGGCTAATGTATCCGCAGAGCTGGCTTTGCAGCATGGCCAAAACATTAAAGCTGATACCGTGCTGGTATATAGTAAGTATGGTTCAGCCAAAACGCCCTCAAGCAAATTGCAGTTTATAAAAGAAGCTGCAAAAAAAGGCGGCGAGATCGATGCTAAAGACCTAGAAAGCGAGCCTACTCAATATGAGTATTACGCAAGTTACTGGGCAAAGTTACCTATGCCATTACTTGGCGTGCATGTGATTAAGCTGGTTAAAGTTGCAAGTGATGATAATGCACAAGCATCTGGTGATAAAGGTTTGAAAATAATTGCGGTAATACAGGAATCACCAGCTGCAAAGGCCAGTATCATAAAAGGTGATAACTTGCTTAAAATTGGTGATGTTCAGCTTGCTAAAACAGATGATTTATTTATGGCAGTTAAGCGCTATGCAGGTCAAACCGTTGAGGTGGTATTGCTGCACAACGATACCGTGGTCAAAATGTCTGTTGCCTTAAACTCACGTAAATAAAATTAATTTAATCTCTATTCTTTAAGTAAATCCAATTTACGTGCAAGCCACTGGGTAGTAGTGGCTTGCAATAAAATGGTGATTAAAATCGCCATAAATGTCACAGAGGCAATCACGTCGCTATAAGGTACTTTCATGCCGACTAACATACCTGCGAGCGCACCTGGAATAACGCCAGTTTCACGCGTCCAGCACATAAACAATAACTCTTTAAATGTCCATTTGGCCTTGCGATTAGGCAGCGAGCAGGCAAATACTACAGCAGGTCGCCCGATGAGCATAAAAGCAAGCACTACGCCTAATGCTCCCCAAAAGTATTGATGTAATAAGGCAAAGTTAACTTGTGAACCAAGTAGCACAAATATAAAAATGCGCATAATAAGTGAAGTGGTCAGAATGAAATCTTCCAGCTTACTTTCTTCTTCATCACTCATTTTAAAACCGAGTAAATCTTTATTGCCAAGTACTATGCCAAAGACGAATACGGCCATAAAGCCACTCGCATGTAGGTTGTCTATACTTAAATAGGCTGCCACCACTGACATAAGCGTGACTAAGGGGGCGTACTCTGCCAAAAAATTATATTTTTCGTGCGCAATTAATAATGTTGCGAGGTAACCTAGTATTGCCCCGCCGATTAAGCCGAGTATGGATTGTTGCAACAGCGATATTAAATTTTGACTAATAGAAAAATCTCCGCCTGAAACAGCTATAGCCAATACTGCAAAGGTTAAAATAGCGCCCATTGCATCGTTAAAAGCAGATTCGCTCATGACAGTTTGTGCAACTTTTGTCCGTACTTTTACTTGCCTAAATACCGGTACTAAAGTTGCAGGGTCGGTGGAGGCAATGACCGCACCTAATAACATGGCGTAAATAAACGGTAATTGCAAAAAGTATTGGGCAGCAATGGCCGTAATGACCGCGCTAATAAGCACACCCAAAGTGGACAGTGACAATAGTGTCGGCCAAACGCCTTTAAGTACGTTCAAACGGACGCTAGCGCCACCATCGAACAAAATATAGCATGAGCCAAATATCAGCAACAATTGATTTAAGGTTGAATCTACTTTAACGTGGATAATGCCAAATCCAGCGCCGCCTAGCGCCATGCCTGCAAGTAAGAACATCACTACATCCGGCACTTTTAACAGACGTGCTATAAAACCTGTCAATGTGCCTACACCTAAAATTATGCCCATCAATAATAGGAATTCTTTGGCGTGCAGAATAGCAGGAGAGTGTTCCATGGTTAAATCACTTGTAAAGTACTGCTACACCATTGCGCGTATTTTTGCGCTTTCAGCAAAAGCTGATGCTCAGCTAAAGGCAGATTAAAAGCTAATCATCATTCTGTTCGTCAGCGTGCATTTCATCTGAGTCGTTATCTGATTCTTTTTGCGAAGCTTCAGTCACTTCACGCAGTAGTTTGAAAATCTCACGGCTACTTTTAGGTGGCTTATCCGCAGCGAGTTCTTTTTGTGCATTTCTCACTAAAGCCCGCAATTGTTGAACATCAGTCAGTGGATACAAAGCGATAAACTCAGCCAAAGCATTGCTGTCAGCAATCATGCGGTCACGCCACCGTTCCAAACCATGAAAATATGCATTTTCAGCGGTATGTTTGCCATCCCAACGTGCGAGTTGTTCTAAAATAGGTGCGTTATCAGTTTCACGCATTAAACGACCTAAATACTGTTTATGGCGACGAGTTGCACCGTTAGCAGTGATTTTTTTAGAATCTAGCACCGCTGTAACAACGGCATCTGGCAGATCTAGTTTCAGCAGCTTATCTTTAGGTAGTTCCGTGAGGCGCACGCCTAGTGCTTGTTGAGAATCAGCCTCAGCCTTAAGCTGTGTTTTACTGGTTGGCTCTTCTGCGTTTAATTTTGAAGCTAAATTCGCGTCAAAACTAAAATCAATGCCTGTATATGTCTTTTTTGGTTTCATGTTGCGGTATTATAACAGCCTTTAGTTTTAGCGTGCGCTCACTCGCGCGTGCATACATTGAAAGATAAAAGTGTTATGGCAGATTCAGGGTTTAGTTATTCTTTAGATGAAATTAAGCAAATGTCGGAAGACGTGCTTAAAGTCGCTAAGTCGCAAGGCGCTAGTGCAGCAGAGGCTGAACTTAGTTTAAGTATCGGTCAAAACGTATCGGTGCGCATGGGTGAAACGGAAAATATAGAATATAACCGTGATAAAGGCATGTCGGTCACAGTATACTTCGGCCAGCAAAAAGGCCATGCCAGTACTTCTGATTTAAGTCCACAAGCATTAAGAGATACGGTTTCTGCTGCATGTAATATCGCTAAATACACCGCGAAAGATTTATTCTGTGGTTTAGCAGATGCAAAACTAATGGCTACTGACATTTTGGATTTAGACCTACATCATCCTTGGAATATCTCAGTAGATGAAGCAATAGCCATTGCGAAAGAATGTGAAGCGGCCGCTTTACACGTTGATGCGCGAATTACCAATTCTGAAGGTGCAAGCGTTTCAACAGGCACCGGCTATTTTGCTTATAGCAATAGCAACGGTTTTACAGGCGGTTACCCTACTTCACGACATGGCATTAGTTGTTCAGTGATTGCTGAAGCCGATGAAAATATGCAGCGTGATTACTGGTATAGCACGGCGCGTGCAGCAACTGACCTACAATCTGCAACAGACATTGGAAGAATTGCTGGTGAACGCACGGTGCGTAGGCTCAATTCAAAAAAAATAAAAACTTGCCAAGTGCCAGTTTTATTTGAAGCACCATTGGCTAGCGGCTTGATTTCATCGCTCATCAGCGCGATTTCTGGTGGTAATTTGTATCGTAAGTCATCATTTTTGCTAGATAGTTTAGGTCAGCAAATTGCTAGCCCATTATTAAATATCTATGAAGAGCCACATCTTAAAAAGGGGCTAGCTAGTAGCCCTTTTGATAACGAAGGTGTCGCTACACATGCACGGCAATTAGTTAAAGATGGTGTATTGCAGGGCTATATGCTCGGCAGTTATTCCGCGCGTAAATTAGGCATGCAAACTACGGGAAATGCTGGCGGCAACTATAACCTTATTGTGGAATCAGGCGGTTATGATTTTGCTGGCATGTTGAGTAAAATGGGCACAGGCTTATTAGTCACTGAGTTGCTGGGCAGTGGTATCAATATGGTTACTGGCGATTATTCAAGAGGTGCAGCTGGCTTTTGGGTTGAAAATGGCCTGATTGTACATGCAGTAGAAGAAATCACTATCGCTAGCAATATGGCTGACATGCTGAAAATGATCGTTGCTATTGGCAATGACGTATTAGTACAAGGCTCAAAACAAGTTGGTTCTATTCTGATTGAAAACATGATGGTCGCTTCAGAGTAACTAAATTAGCCTATGACTCAAGATAAGAAAAAGCCCCATTAACGGGGCTTTTTCTTGAGTCTAATTAATCTATTGGTTATTTGGCTAGTAAAGGGTCAGCTTCATAAAAGTCATCTTTGATAAACTCTTGAGGGGCTAAGCCGTCTTGCACTAAGCTTGCGCGTCTTTGTAAGTACGCATCACGCATAAATGCATACGGGTCTAGCGATGCTTCATCCACTAAATCACTTGCAGCAAGAAACTCTGTACGCTTATCTATAAGTTGAGCGGCACGTATTTGGTAATAAAGTTTTATTTGACCAATGTTGTGTGCATAAGTCACTGGGTCAGTCAGTGTGGTATCAACCGCTAAGCCAGTCAAGTCGCGTAGACTAGATGGACCCAGTAATGGCAATACTAAGTAAGCGCCATTACCTACGCCCCAATATCCCAAAGTTTGCCCAAAGTCTTCTTTATGAATCGCTATGTTATCCATAGAGGCAACATCAAAAATGCCTGCAATACCAAAGGTGCTGTTAATGACAAAACGACCTGCATCTGTAAATGCACTAGCAAATTTAAACTGCAACAAATCATTGAAAACAGTAGTGAATGAACCTAAGTTTCTGAAGAAATTATTAACACCTTTACGAACAGGCGAAGGAGCAACGGCTTTGTAAGCGGTTGCAACAGGTTTGATAATTGCTTTGTCAGCAACATCATTAAACTTATAAACGCCGCGATTAATGCTCTCAAGTGGATCTTTGTTGGCTTGTGTTGCACAGCCTGAAAGCAAAGATAAAGTGAGTAAGCCAGCGATTGTTACTATTATTTTTGTGCGCATTTGAAACCTTAAAGAGATGATTTTTTCCTAGATTCAAACACCATTATTGTTTGTTAATAATTTGAATAGATTAACGGAAAAATCTTCTAATACTTTAACTTACCGATGCTCCTTTGTCTATCAATTTGGAATTTTTACGACAGTTTTGTTGTTTTTATACAAAACTAATTGCTTAATTGTAATCGTCAGCAAGGTATATAATTACGGACTAAGCTTAACTTCTAAAGCTATATTTAATGACTATAAATCCTTAGTTTAATTAGGAAAGCAGTATGGCTCAAACTATTACCATTACTATTACTGAGTTTTTAGCACATCATCTACAAGGCGAGCATAAAGATGCACTTTTGCCGATATTAAGAGATGTTACTGCTGCATGTAAGAAAATTGCAGTGGTGATAGAGGGTGGCGCACTAGCGGGCAATATGGGTAGCCTTGGCTCTGAAAATATTCAAGGCGAAGTGCAAAAGGCGCTTGATATGATTACTAATGACATTTTCATTAAGACCAATCAGCAAAGTGGTTATGTGGCAGGCATGGCATCAGAAGAAATGGATGACATTATTGACATCGCCGAAAAATTCCATCAAAACGGTGATTACTTACTGTTGTTTGATCCATTGGATGGATCGTCAAATGTGAATGTAAATATTTCAGTTGGTACGATATTTTCTATTCTTAAAAGTGCGCAAGGCACACCTGTTTTGGCGGATTTTTTGCAAGCAGGTTCAGCGCAAGTTTGTGCTGGATATGCTTTGTACGGCACATCGACGATGCTTGTGTTAACTACAGGCGATGGTGTGAATGGCTTTACGCTTGATGCGAATCTCGGTGAGTTTTATTTGACTCACCCTAATATGCAGATTGCAGCAGATACGCAAGAGTTCGCGATCAATATGTCTAATTATCGTTTTTGGCAAGAGCCTATTCAGCGCTACGTTGATGAGTGTTTGCTAGGTGCGGATGGTGAACGTGAAAAAGATTTTAATATGCGCTGGGTTGCCTCTATGGTGGCAGAGGTGCATCGTATCTTAGTGCGTGGAGGCATTTTTATGTACCCGATTGATACTAAACTACAGGCTAAAGGTGGTAAGTTACGTCTGATGTATGAGGCTAATCCGATGAGCTTTATTGTAGAGCAAGCGGGCGGAGTGGCTTCTACTGGGCTTGTGCGTATCTTAGACGTGATACCGACAGGCTTGCATCAGCGAGTGCCGGTGTTGATGGGTAGCGCGAATGAAGTTGAAAGAATTGTTGCTTATCATCAGTAGTATGGGATTAATACTACTTGCCAAACCACTATTCGGTTTAAATAAAGGCTTCCATATTAGCGCCATTATCAGAGGTTAAAATAACGATATTTTTCATGATGATATTGTTTTGCTTACAGACATGCCAACGCCAAGTTGGATGAATAATTTAATGTGTATAGAAGGTTCAATTACTCAGTCAAGCAACTGTTGGATGAATAGCTGTTAGCTACTTGGCATATCGCTTCAAATTCATCTGCATTGAGCGATGCGCCGCCAACTAGGCCGCCATCAACATCTGGCATGGCAAATAGTTCTTTTGCATTGCTGGCTTTTACACTGCCGCCATAAATAATACGTACTTTTGCAGCAGCCTCACGATTCCTACGGGCGATGCGTTTGCGAATGAACTCATGCACGGTTTGCGCTTGTTCTGGCGACGCTGTTTTGCCTGAACCAATTGCCCATACTGGCTCGTAGGCAAATACCATATTGAGTTGTATGGCATGGTTAAACTCTTTTTCATCTAAACTGGCTAAAACTGCATCCATTTGGCTGGCAACAATCACCTCGGTTAAGCCCGCTTCACGTTCTGCCAAGGTTTCACCTATGCACATCACTGGCGTTAAGCCAAACTTAATGGCAGCATCAAATCTGGCGGCTGCCGTTAGATTGTTTTCGTGAAATAAATTACGTCGTTCAGAATGCCCGAGTAGCACATACGTGCAGCCAAGATCTGTGAGCATGTTAGCGGCAACTGCGCCAGTAAATGCACCTTGCTCATGCTGATTCACATTTTGCCCACCCCACGCGATATTCGTCGCTTCAAGCATGGAGCGTGCTTGAAATAAATAAGGATTAGGTACGCAAACCACATAATCTGCATTTTTTAGAGCATGCAAGCCATTGGTTAAGCTTTCAAGTAAGC
>JAYWDO010000040.1:0-6796 GCA_043779795.1 Pseudomonadota bacterium | reverse complement strand
ATATCACTGAGTGATTGCCCTGACTTCCATCTTTGCCATAACTCTGCCTTCTGTGCTGAAGACAGCCCTGGACGTCCCATTCTAGCCATAAATACCACCCTCCAAAATTCATATTAAATCAGATGGTGTTGCATTGACCAGTTGAACGCACCGCTATTTTTTTCAATGAACTCATACTACGCAAATTTAAAAGGTTTAACAGTCCTGTAAGCGCTGAATCGTTTGTCAGTAGATACCTACATGCAAAGATATTGGTATACTTGGCACCGTCAAAGATTACGAAGTAAGTGGCAGAAATGATGCGAGTTTTTAAAATTAATAATTAGCTTGATCTGTAAGAATCAGTGATTTAGCTATTTAAGACTCATGTTTAGCTTTGAATTTTTGATTTATGTTGGTTTTCAATTTCAATTGTACTATTAGCTACCACATCTAGTGGAATAAGCGCCCTAATTAGTACACCTTGGCTTGGGTTGCTAAGCATCTCAAAATGTCCGCCAATGGCTTGCACTCGGTGACGCATGCCCGATAAGCCATGCGTTAGGCCATTAAGCGACTGCAGAGCTACGCCAATACCATTATCACTAATTTCTAGCTTTACATGATGATCGTCTAGCATCACATCCACACTAACGGCGGTGGCTTCGGCATATTTGCTGGCATTATTTAGGCTTTCTTGCACAATTCGGTAGATCATTAGGCTGATTGTTTCATTTAATGGTGTAGTTTCATCTGGCAGGTTAAGTGTAAGCAACCATTTATTGCGCTCGGCTGCATCATTGATAAGTGCGGTTAACGCAGGCCAAAATCCAAAGGTAGATATCATAGAAGGATGCAACTCTTGCACAATATGCCGTTGATATTGAATACCTTGATTGACATAGCCTGTCATTTTGGTGAGCTTAGCGACGATATCTGGTGCAATATTAACTAGCTTTTTTATACACCAACCTAAATCCATTTTGGTGGCGGTAAAAATACTCCCAAGCTCATCATGTAGCTCGCATGACAACTTTTGTCGCTCGCGTTCTACATCAGCTTGGTAATCAAGTGCCATGCCGCGCAGTAATTTGGTTTGCTGTTGTAGTTTAATTTCGTAGTTTGTATTTTTACTAATCGATTGTTGTTGTAAATTAGTTTTAAATAAAAGTTCATTAAGTAACTGTTTTATCACCATGACCACTAAAAAAATTAATATTAATGCGCCAATAATATTAGATGCCCGCGCTAAGTTAACTGTATTTTGGCGTTTTTCAATTACTGCATTTACATCACTTGTTTGTTGTTTAATCAGCTTGTCGGTTTCCGTCAAAAATTTTTGCATTTGTAGTCTGCCAACATCCAGATTAGCCACCTGGTAGGCCTCGTCAACTTTATTCTGCTCAATTAGCTTAATCGTCAACAGCATTTCTGACGATTTTGCTTCTACACTGACCGAAATTGTTTTTAGCCAGGCCAGCTCAATCAATTGATTCTTTTCAGTCGAGGTGTTAACAACCAGCGTCTCGCTCAATTTAATGTTATATCGAGCTTGGTTTAGTGCTGCATTAAATGGCGCAATATATTCTTTACGTTTGGTTATTATATAGCCACGTTGCGCACTTTCAGCTTCAAATAAGTCGGCCTTTAGCTGATGCAATACCGCAATATTGTCATTGACTTTTTTAATCACTTCAGCCTGCTTGTTAAACGATACAATCCAATTGTCGCTAAACGCAATCGAGCAAAAAGCAATCACTAATGCGGCAAAAAGCATCGCAATAGTCCGTCCTCCTAAGGATGCGACGATATACTCAGCCCAATTCCAAACGGTTGTGATTAGCTGCATATATTTAGAATTTTTCTCATTTTGTAGGTGCTTTCTGACGCTTAAATCAGATAAGCAATGCTGATTCATAGCGATTAATTTTAATAATATGCTATTTCAGTAGTTAACAATTTAACTAATTGTGAAATTAAGTTATTAAATGCAGTTAAGTCATTAATAGTACAGTAATTAAAATTGGAAGGAACAATTATGTTGCGTTACACCGTTGTATTTTTTGTAATTGCCCTTATTGCTGCCGTCTTTGGCTTTGGTGGTATTGCTGCAGGTGCCACAGAAATTGCCAAAGTATTGTTTTTTATATTTTTAGCCATGACTATTGTTTCTTATCTCATAGGTAAAAAACCTTAAATACAACAACAATTAAGTACATTAACCGCTATTTTTAAAAGGAAATAAAATGTTTAATTTAAATAAGCAAGATGGTGTAAAGGATAAAGCAGTTGATTTAGTAAACAGCGTTAAAACAAACGTTGAAAACGTAACCAATACAATGAAAAGTGATACCAAAAGCGAAGCAGAGCAAATTGTTGATATGGTATATACCCAAGTAGCAGAAACTAAAGCTCAAGCGACGGGGGTGATTAAGAGTTTAGAATCGCTATTATCACAGTACACAAGCGGCCCTAATATACACGAGATCAAAGACCAAATAATCGATAAAGTAAACCAACTGAAAGATTTAGTAAAAGAAGAATCTAACCATGCTTACAAGTTTGGTCACGACCGCGCTGTGCAAACTGTACAAGAAAGACCAATAGCTAGCTTAGCAGTGGCTTTAGGCACTGGCGTGCTGTTGGGCTATATCTTAGGCTCTAAAATATATTCCAAATAAGCATACAACTGAAAATATTATGTGGACAACAATACTAAAATTTTTGGCAATCTTGTATTTAAAAAATCGCATGGAATTTGCAAAGGTTAATTTCTTTAACAAACTAAACATAAAGTCCAACGATGATTTTAACCGATTAAAAGAAAATATCGCGGCAATGGCCGAAAGTCGTGCCGCTATATTTAAACATGATTTTAATCATGAAATTCACCGGGTGGTGAATAGCTTATTTGGCTTTATGTTGATATTGCTAGCATCAATTTTGTCATTATTAACAGGGCTAATATGGCTTTTTGCGACTATTTGGGTGAGCCCACATCGCGATGTTGTTTTAGGAGCAACTATGATTTTACCGATTTTAATTGCTGTTGGAATGTACTTGTTTATTCGCCGTTCATGGCAAAAACAGCCCATTTTGCATCAATCAATCGTACAAATAGAAAACGATTGGCTAATATTTAGGGTTAGGTTAGATAGCACGGCTGATATTTCGGACGATGCAAACGGCTAATCCAACAATATAATTGTTGGATTTAGTGTTATGGTGCTTTAGTGCTATTGATATTGCATAGACTTCACCTATTTATACTAGGGGCTTAAAAAATGAAAAATATTTTATTAGTAGATGATCACGGCATTGTACGCCAGGGTCTAAAAACCCTAATTGAGCCAGAAGCTGATTTGAAAGTTACGGGCGAAGCCGCTAGCGGCTTAGAAGCTCTAGATTTAGTGCGTGCAAATAGTTATGACGTGATGATTTTAGACATTTCAATGCCCGATAAAAACGGTGTTGATACTTTGCATGATTTAAAGCACATAGCGCCGAACTTACCCGTACTTATTTTGAGTGGTTATGCAGAGAAACAGTATGCACTTAACTTAATCCGTAGTGGCTGTAGAGGTTATTTGTCAAAGGGTGCAGATTCAACCGAAATTATTAAAGCCATACGCACAATTGCTAATGGGAAGCGTTATATATCTGCCGAGTTGGCAGAACTAATGACCGAGCAGCTAAGCCATCCTTCTGAAAAGCAGTTGCATGAAATGCTAAGTGATCGAGAATTTCAAGTATTTTTTAAATTAGCAGGCGGTATAAGCCCTACAGAAATCAGTGCGGAGTTAAATATAAGTGCCAAAACAGTCAGCACTTACAGAATGCGCATTTTAGAAAAAATGAGCTTAAAGACCAATGCAGACTTAGCTTATTACGCAATTAAAAATGGCTTAATCGAATGATAATATGATCTATTATTTCAAGTTTAAAAATATTGGTTTAAAACTACCTGTAGTTTCGTGTCTGAAAAAATTCACTATTATTGCTAGCTCTTACAGGTTATAGTTACTAGATAATTAAATTGAAGCAAAATGAATATGTGCTCTTTTGAAAATAGTTTGCATAGTAAAAAAGACGTAAAGTCAACAAAAGTGGGTGCGTGTTAGACCTATGAAAATGTTATTAGTTGAAGACTCTACTTTGCTACGAGGCGTGTTATGTGAAACTATTAATAACTTGAAAAATTTATCGGTCGAAGGCATGGCGACTACACAAAAAAAAGCCATTTCACTACTCAATGAAATACAATTTGATATATTACTATTAGATATCGAGCTTTCAGAAGGTAATGGTTTTGAAGTGATTAAACATATTAAGAAACCAAATTATCCATTTAAACTACCTATATTAATGGTGCTGACCAATCATGCCAACCAGCATTACCGTGCAATGGCGAAAAATTTAAGTGTACATTACTTTTTTGATAAATCGATGGATTTTGATTTTGCCATTGAGGCGATTGAGTTTGAAGCAGAGCTCTTTTATAAGAAACCTAACTAGTTTAGTTTCTAATGTTGATTAATCGACTATTTAGCGGTCAATATTTTGCTAGACTATTTGTATTATCGTGGTTTTTTATTGGCGGCACTATGCATTTTGCTAGACCTGATTTATTCTTGCGTATTGTTCCTCCGTATATTCCTTTTCCGTTAGCAGCAGTTTATATCAGTGGGTTTTTTGAATTGCTTGGTGCTACAAGTTTATGGGTTAAAACAAAACGCAGCGCAGCGGGTTATGGTTTAATGCTGCTTACAGTTGCGGTAACACCTGCTAATATCTACATGCTACAAAATGCTGATCTTTTTTCAGAAGTGCCTCGATGGATTTTAATTGCTCGATTGCCATTTCAGCTATTGTTAATTTGGTTAATTTGGTGGTGTTCACGTAGAAAATAGGCAAATATAAAGTGAATATTAATGTTCACTTTATATCGTGCTGATTAACTATCTGCCTTTTAAATCACTATTTAACTGCAGCAGGTAAGTTTTTGGTATTGCTAGGTTGCAGTTTATTACCTTTAGTAGTGACAATATTCATTTCAGCGTCCATGTCTTTAATGCTTACACCACCGTTGGCTTGCTTCATTTTGCTATACATTTCTTCATGATGCGCCATAAACTCTTCTTTTGAAATTACGCCATCACCGTTGGTATCCATTATTTTACTACTCGTGCGATCTTTGTGCGACATGCGGTAGTGGTTCATTTTAGACTTAACACTTTTTGGTTGCTCCATGGTTTGATCTTGCGTTAGACCATCCATTGAGTCTTTGGTGTTAGTTCTTTCTTCAGCAAGTGCTGAATAAGTGCCAAAAATTAGCGATGCGATGAATAAGGTTTTTATTAGCTTACTCATTATAGTATCCTTAAAGAATTTAAATAATACAAACTATTAATTACTTATCTGCTCCAGTGGTTGTACCCATAGGTTTGTTGTTCATCGAGTTTCTGTAGCTTACTCCGCCGTCACCAGGTTTCATGTCGCTGTATCTTTTCTCTTGATATGACATATATTCATCATGAGACACTATGCCGTCGTTATCGGTATCCATGATTTTCATTTGTTTATCAGAGTTGCTCATGCGATTATTTCTTTTCATGCTTTTATTAGTAATAACTTTATCAATACGTTTATCTTGTTGTTTAATCTGTGGTGTGTCAGAAGTACCAATTGCACTGCCATCATCTGTGTTTTCTGGTGTGGTTGCAGCAGAAACTGAGAAAGCGCTCATAAAAAGTGCGATTAAAAATATATTCGTAATTGTTTTAGTCATAATCATTCCTTTATAAAATTGTAGATATAGCTGTCAGTTGACGATAACGATGTTAGGACTTGCGGTATATCGCGTCTGTACGGTAACGAACGTTAAATAAATTTAAACAAAAGAAAATCGTTCATATGCTTGCTGGCGTACAGACGAAGGTTTCGTAAAAACGATAATTGAACCAATACTAATTATTTAAATGAAAGAAGGTTTACCATGGCAATGATTAATCGAGTTGCAATGAGTGTAGTAATCACTACTTTTTTATTAGGTTTAGCAAGCTGTGCAGGTATGTCCTCGCGTGACAAAAGTACGGCTATTGGTGCTGGCGTGGGTGCTGTAGGTGGCGCAGTATTAACAGGCGGTGGCGTACTTGGCACGGTAGGTGGAGCAGCCGTAGGTGGCATTATCGGCAACCAAATAGGTAAAGATAAGAAGTAGTATGGAGGCATTAATGCAATACAAATAGCCTGACCGTTGCTGTTTGTGATGTTTAACGTGTTTTTATATGAATAATATCGGTTCATGTTATCTTTAATATTAAGGCTAAATAAAGCTAATTCAGCATTAACAGTATTTATATATGTATACGGTACTTGGCAGCTAAATTCAATAAACTTACTTTACTAGCTCGGCTAAATAGAGTGTTGTTATAATTGTTTTTGTGCATATTGCCTTGCCACTGGGAATGGTAGATTCGACAATTGTAACGATGTGCCAGACTGAAAACACTTCTTATGTGGGCCATGTGGCGGCGCTTTAGGGGGTGGTATAGTCATCGCACATTAGGCATATGTGTGAATTATCTATTGTTACTTAAATCACTATATATATTTAATCGGTAGTGTCCAGCAATTTAGTTGAATAAATTCAATTGGTTATAATTTTCAGTCTCGTGCATTTGTAGCTCCATATTGTTAAGTAGTTGATCGAGTGGTATTTTTTCGAAAAGTGTCAGGCTCAATATCTGTAATATTGTGTAGAGCGAAGACTTGATTTTGAGGCGTTTCTTCACAATGGCGACCAAAACGTAAATCG
>JAYWDO010000039.1:0-6846 GCA_043779795.1 Pseudomonadota bacterium | reverse complement strand
ATGGATACGTTAAATTATCCAACGTTTGAAATTTTTGCGCCAGTGCGTTAAAAGTCCAGTTTTCATCATAGTAATCAACATTAAATTGCTGCGGTAGAATAATTCGACTGGTGGTTATGATGCGGGTTGATAGCTCAGAAAAATACTTGTTATCAGACGCTTTTTCAAGGCTATAGCCAGCAAACCAGCCATTACCAAAGCTTTGTTGATGCTTAAGATTGGCGTAATATCGTGTTTGATTAGACTGGCTGTCGCTAGGCAGATACTCTAAATCGTCTTTACCAGAAAACGTATCTTCTAAATATCTGAAATTACCTTGTAATTGTAAGCCGCGCTTAGTCATTTCACGCACTGTTAGTGTTGCGTCCATATTCGGCGCAATGTTCCAGTAATAGGGTGCCGTTACTTCAAAACCAGTGTTAGTGGTGCTACCAAACGAGGGGGCGAGCAAGCCACTTTTACGTTGACCGCTGTATGAGAAACTAATCCATGGTGTATAAAGAATAGGTATGTTTTTGAATTCAATGTAAGCGTTTTTACCAACACCAGACTCAGTAAAGTCATTAAGCGCTAACTCTTTGGCCTTAATGTACCAATCGTCTACGCCAACTGCACAGGTCGTGTATCTAGCATCTTTCAGACGTTTTTTATCTTGACCGTCAAAAAATATAGCTTTGGCATCGCCGCGAGATTGTGGTGGCAAAGGTGTTGAGTTACCTTCTTCTAAGTCAGATGAGAAATTAGCTGAAGTGTCATTTACTTGAGACGCCAAGTTTTGTGTGGAGAGCCTTTGATTAGCCCATTCGGATGTTTGCGATAATGCTTTGCTATCAATTTTCTGGGTTTGCAAGTTACCTGGTACATCTGAATTGGTCTGAGCGCGATTTTTTAATTGCATCGAGTTTGCTTTAGTGATGCTAATCGATGCATCACGCATTTCACCAATATTTTCAGAGAGCCGCATATGCAATTCTGGGCCAGATAAGCTTGCATCACCTAATTCAATGCGGGTGTTGCCTATTACATGCAAAGTGTCGTTTTGCACATCGTAGTCGATTTCATCGCCCAAAATCGTCTGTTTGCCGCGACTAATTGAGGCATTGCCAATTGCGCGCATTCGTCTATCGAGATGCAACTCAAGTTTATCGCCATCAATCACAATCGAATCGCTATTCACTTCGCTTGACTTGTCGTTTTCTGGCACGGCATCGCTTGGCAACACATCAGCTTCAGCTTGCGCACGCAAACTAAATGCTAAAATTACAGCGGTAAAGCCTGTTAAAAAACGGCTTTTTAACATGAGATTTGCACTGAGGTTACTGGGGCGATGAGTGGTTGATTTGCAGGCACGATTATATAGGCAGACGATTTTATTTTATCAGTGATAAAATCTCATAAATTGGGTTTTTTGGCAACCAATAAATAGTATTTCCGCTGGTTAATCGCGTAATTTCAATCAAAAACTCAAGCCTTTAGCACAGCTAAATGATAGCAAAATAATTTTTATAATATTGGATAGATAGTCGTGGACGATAGACAACAACAACTAGAAAAATGGTTAGCAATAGCATTGCCACAAACAGCTTTTACTTTAACGACGGCATCTGCTGACGCGAGCTTTAGGCGCTATTTTAGAGTACATTTGGCTAGCCCGTATTTAGCTAACAGCACTTTAATTGCAATGGATGCACCGCCGCCACAAGAGGATTGCACGCCATTTGTTAATATTGCTAAGTTGCTTTTAGCGTCTGGAATTAATGTACCACAAGTGCTTGCACAAGACTTAACGCATGGTTTTTTACTTTTAAGCGATTTAGGTGACGATACCTATTTAACTCAACTTAACGCACAAAGTGCCCCCAAACTATATCAAGACGCTACCAATGCGTTGATTAAAATGCAGCTTGCTAGCAAGCCAGAAACATTACCTGCTTATGATGAAGCATTACTTACACGTGAGATGCAGCTTTTTCCGGATTGGTATGTAGCTAAACACCTGAACATTACTTTAAGTGCTGAGCAACAAGTGGTATTAAACAAAACCTTCAATGTGTTGAATCAAAATATATTGGCGCAAGCGCAAGTCTATGTACATAGAGATTACCACTCTCGTAATTTGATGATTACACAAGTCGGGAATCCTGGTGTTTTAGATTTTCAAGATGCGGTGTATGGCGCGATCACTTACGATTTAGTGTCTCTGTTAAAAGATGCCTATATCAGTTGGGATGAAGAACAAATCATAGATTGGGCAGTGCGTTATTGGCAACCTGCTAAAAAAGCAGGCTTACCAGTGCCTGATGACTTTAGTGAGTTTTATCGTGATTTTGAATGGATGGGCGCACAACGGCACATTAAAGTGCTGGGCATATTTGCGCGTTTAAGCCATCGCGACGGTAAGCATGGTTACGTTAATGACATGCCGCTGGTGCTGAATTACTTGCATAAAGTGTGTGAGCGCTATGTAGAGTTACGACCAATGTTGCGCTTATTAGATGCTTTAAGTGGGGAAGATAAACATCCTGATGCGAACTATAAGAAGTTACTAAAACTATGAAAGCCATGATATTGGCAGCAGGTCGGGGTGAACGTATGCGCCCGCTTACCGACCACACGCCAAAACCCTTATTGGAAGTAGGCGGCAAGTCGCTTATTATCTGGCATTTGGAGCGTTTAGCTAAAGCCGGATTTAAAGAAATTGTTATTAACCATGCACATTTAGGCGAGCAGATTGAGCAAGCGTTAGGCAACGGCAGTCAATGGGGTTTGAAGATTCAATATAGCCCTGAAAAAATAGCACTAGAAACTGCAGGTGGTATTGCTAATGCCCTGCCATTGCTAGGCGATGCGCCATTTTTAGTGGTGAATGGTGATACGTTTAGTGAGATTGATTTCACCGCTTTAAAGCTACTGCCTAACAATTTAGCGCATTTGGTCTTGGTCGATAACCCGCCACAGCACCCCAATGGCGATTTTGCTATTGAAAATGGCATGCTGAAAAATGATGGCGAGCAAAAGCTTACTTTTTCAGGCATTGGTATTTATCAACCAGCGTTGTTTGTAGGCATCGTGCGTGGTGAACCGGCGAAACTGGCGCCATTGTTACGACTAGCTATCGTACAGAATAAAGCTACAGCCCAGCATTATCCAGGCGTGTGGCACGATATTGGCACGCCAGCGCGGTTGCATGATTTAGATGTACAACTAAATCATCAGCGGTGATGTTGAATGCCAACTTAGTACCATTTCAATTGAACCTATTCATCAAATAAGCCACAAATTAATGCATGGCTTTTAGGTAAGTTGTTAAAATAACACTCATTAAATAACATTAAGTTTTGAATGAATATAAACCTCACTGAATTTAAGGCAAGGCGACAATCGCTCATGGTTAGCATGGGCGAAGGCATTGCCATTATTCCCACAGCACCAGAAGCTATTCGCAATCGAGATAGCCATTATCCATACCGTTTTGATAGTTATTTTTACTATCTTACTGGCTTTAAAGAGCCTGAGTCGGTCGTTGTCTTGGTTGCCGGTGATAACCCTAAATCTATTTTATTTTGTCGAGATAAAGATGTCGAGCGCGAAATTTGGGATGGGTTTCGTCATGGTGCAGATGCTGCAAAAGAGCAATTTGGTTTTGATGAAGCGTACTCAATCAATGAGCTAGATGCTGTTGTATTAAAGCTGCTGGCAAATCAGCCTAAGTTATATTTTAGTTTGGGTGAAAGTGCCGTTTTGGATGCACGTGTGATGGCATGGATGACTTGTTTGCGCACCCAAGCACGCAGTGGTGTGGGCGCTCCTGACAGCATTAGTGATATTCGTAAACTGGTAGATGAAATGCGGCTGTATAAATCGCTTTTTGAACAAGCGATTATGCGGCAATCAGCCAATATTGCAGCGGCTGCACACAATAGGGCGATGCAGTTTTCCAAGCCTAATATGATGGAATATGAAGTTGAGGCGGAATTTTTACACGAATTTTATCGCAAAGGTTCACAAGCGCCTGCTTATACTAGTATCGTTGCAGGTGGTGCCAATGCTTGCACATTGCATTACAACGCCAATAATTGTGTGTTGAATGATGGCGATTTATTACTGATTGATGCGGGTTGCGAGCTAGATGGTTATGCGTCTGATATTACGCGTACTTTTCCTGTGAATGGAAAGTTTAGTGCAGCACAAAAAGACCTATATGAGCTAGTGTTGGCCTCGCAAGCTGCGGCTATTGCAAAGGTTAATACTAGAAACCACTGGAACGCGCCACATGAAGCCGCGCTGGACGTGTTGATTCAGGGTTTTATTGATTTGAAGCTTTGCAAAGGCAGCAAAGAGGCGGTGTTAGAAAGTGGCGATTATCGTCAGTTTTACATGCATCGTACTGGGCATTGGTTGGGCTTAGATGTTCATGATACGGGTGAGTATAAAGACACTAAATCTAAGGACAAGCTAGATAATTGGCGTATGTTAGAGCCGGATATGACACTCACTGTTGAGCCTGGCTGTTATATTCGCCCCGCAAATAATGTGCCAAAAGCATTTTGGAATATTGGGATTCGTATTGAAGACGATGTGCTGGTGACGAAAAATGGTTGTGAAGTGCTGACGGCTAACGCGGTTAAAAGCATTGCTGATATTGAAGCTTTAATGCGACGCTAAATGAACGAAGCGATCATTATTGTAGGTGGTGGGCCAGTAGGTGCAACTTTGGCGCTATTGTTGGCTAGGCAAGGTCTAGCCGTAACTGTGCTTGAGGCGCGCAAAAAGGGTGCAGCTTATAGCGAAAGTCGTGCACTGGCTTTGTCTTTTGGTAGCAGGCGCATACTTGAAAAGCTAGGTGTTTGGAGTAGCCTAGCGGCAAGTGCTACAGCTATTAATACTATTCATGTGTCACAAAAAGGTAGCATTGGTCGCTCGCAATTACATGCGCAGGATTATCAGCAAGAGGCGCTTGGTTATGTATTGAGTTATGGTGCGCTGAGTGAGGCTTTAGATACCGCGCTAAGTGCGTGCGCTAAGGTCAATTTTATTTTTGAAGCCAGTGCCGAATCTATTGCGCACTCGGCAACTCAAGCAAGCGTCACTTATCATTATCAAGGTAAGTCGTATACATTGCATAGCGCCTTAGTGGTGCTGGCCGATGGGGGTCGTAGCTTAGATGAAATTGCGGGCTTAACCAAAGAAACCAAAGAGTATGGCCATGATGCGCTGATTTCTAAGGTACGTGCAGAGTTGCCGCACAATAATATTGCCTACGAACGCTTTACCCCCAATGGACCAATGGCGCTGCTGCCTAATGGAGAACAAGATTTCTCGTTAGTTTGGACGGGTGAAAAAGCATATATCACATCATTGTTAGCCTTGAATGATGCAGATTTTTTAGTGGAGTTTCACGCGCAGTTTGGTGATCGAGTTGGGCAGTTTTTGAGTGTAGAAAAGCGCATGGCTTTCCCGCTAAAATTATCACAGTTAAAAATATTGGATATAGCACATTTAGTGGTTATAGGTAACGCCGCGCAAACCATGCACCCAGTGGCGGGCCAAGGGTTTAATGTGGGCTTACGTGATGCGGAATCATTAGCGCTCAGTATTGCATCTGCAACCGTTGAAACGTTAGGCTCTGCTAAAATGTTTGCAGATTATCAAGCCAGCCGCAAGTCAGATACCAAAGGCGGCTTGTTATTCACGGACTTTTTAGTGAATATTTTTTCTAATGATATTTTTGGAGTGTCCGCCTTAAGAAGTGTCGGCTTAGGTTTGTTTGATGTGATTAAGCCGATTAAACAACATTTAGTACGAAAAATGAGCTTCGGTAAATGAGTGGCGACGTTTTGCATACTGATGTTGCAATTGTAGGTGCTGGTTTAGTTGGCCTATCTGCCGCGGTATCCTTACATCAAGCAGGTTTTTCTGTGGTGCTAGTCGATAGTAAAGATCCCGTTGGAAATGATGTGGATGATGATGTTTGGGACAGCAGAATTTACGCAATCAGCCCTAAAAATGCGGCGTGGTTAAATGGTTTGGGCGTTTGGCTATTATTGAACTCAGCGCGTATCGGCGAAATGCAAGCCATGGAAATATTTGGTGATACGCTAGCGCCTTTAACTTTGTTGGCAAGTGACGCAAATGCAGATAATTTAGGCTTTATTGTGGAATCTAAAGCCTTAATGCGAGCATTGTTAGCGAAGGTTGAGTTCTTGGGTATTCGCACCTTATTTAACAACCCCTGTGAAGCGGTAATCACCACGTCACGTAAGGCGACATTAACGTTTGCCAACAATGAAATTTTAGAAAGTAAATTGCTATTAGCGGCAGATGGCAGCAACTCTTGGGTGCGGCAGCAGCTCAATATGCCCATGCAAAAAAAATCGTATGATCAAACGGCGATTGTGGCGAATTTTAAAGTTGAGAAACTACACGGCAACATCGCAAGGCAATGGTTTGCAGAAGGTACCGAAGGAAAAAATAGCATTTTAGCTTGGCTGCCACTGCCAGATAACACTATTTCTATTGTGTGGTCGGTGTCAACTAAGCAGGCTGATGTATTGTTAAAGTTGAGCGATGAGGCATTTGTAAGCCAAGTAATGGCTGCTGGGCATGCTCTACTAGGTGAATTGAAGCTGATTAGCCCCGCCTTGGCATTTCCATTAAGTTTACAAACCTCCAGTACATTAGTGCAAGGCTGCGTAGTGCTGGTAGGTGATGCCGCACATCAAGTACATCCAATGGCGGGACAAGGGGTGAACTTAGGCTTTAGAGATGTGGTGGATATGGTCGGTTTGTTGAAAGACAAAAATCAATACCAAGCATTAAATGATAGCAACTTGCTGAAACACTATG
>JAYWDO010000038.1:0-17638 GCA_043779795.1 Pseudomonadota bacterium | reverse complement strand
TATAGGTTTAGTTGTAGCGTTACATGGGATATTCAACATGCAAGCGAGTAAAAATACAATAAAGTGATTAATTTTCAAGGATTTAATTGATAGTGTTTTCATGGGCTTACCTATTATACGCAAATGGACGCTTTCAATAATTCTCAAAATATGAAAAAATCACATTAAATATTTAAGGCAGTATAACGCTATGTTAGATCGTGACGGGTTTCGCCCGAATGTTGGCATTATTATATGTAATGCTAACAATCAGGTTTTTTGGGGTAAACGTATCCGTGAGCATGCATGGCAGTTTCCGCAAGGTGGTATTAACCACGGCGAAAGCCCAGAGCAGGCTATGTATCGTGAATTAATGGAAGAGGTTGGCTTAAAGCCTGAACACGTACAAATTTTGGGTCGTACCAAAGATTGGCTCAGATATGAGGTGCCGACCACTTGGGTGAAACGTGAGTATCGTGGTAGTTATAAGGGCCAAAAGCAAATTTGGTATTTGCTGCGTATGGTAGGGCGAGATAGCGATGTTTCACTCCGTGCCAGCGAGCATCCTGAGTTTGATGCTTGGCGCTGGAGTGAATACTGGGTGCCATTAGAAGACGTGATTGAATTTAAGCGTGCGGTGTATGAATCTGCGTTAAATGAATTGGCGCCGCATTTGCATCATAAGGTCATGAAATAACTTTTTTGGGAGTAATCTGAAAATTACCCCAATAGTTTTTTAGATTTTAGCTTTAATTCCCATTAATTCACCGAGCTTAATGGCTCGTGCTGGCTGCCAAGTCTGGTTAAATTTCAGTGCATCTTTTTCAAACAACATCACCACAGTCGAGCCAAGTAAAAATCTGCCCATTTCATCACCTTGTTTTAGGGTGATATTTTGATTTTCGTATGTCCATACGCACATTTTATTGGTGCGTGGTGGGTTGATGATGCCATTTTCTGCATCATGCCAAACTGTTGCCATGCTGCCGACAATGGTGGCGCCAACTAACACCATGATGAAACTGCCATGTTGCACTGAAGTGAATTCGCATACAACGCGCTCATTGCGTGCAAATAGTCCTGGTACGCCTTGTGCGGTTGTTGGATTAACAGAAAATAAAGCCCCCGGCACGTAAGTCATGCTTTTTAAAGTGCCATCGCATGGCATGTGAATACGGTGGTAATCTTTTGGGCTTAGGTATAGGCATGCAAAGTGACCGTTTTCGTAGTTTTTAGCGAGCACTATATCGCCACCTACTAGCGCTGTGGTCGAATAGGCGTGACCTTTAGCCTGAAAAATATGGTCAGCTTCAATGCTACCAAATTGGCTAATTGCACCATCTACCGGACAAATAAAGTCTGCCTGGGCTAGTGGGCGTGCACCATATTTGAGTGGCCGTGTAAAAAAATCATTAAAAGTCTTGTAAGTGCTAATGTTAGGTTCAGCCGCTTCTGCCATGTTTACCTTGTAGCGTTTTACAAACCAGATAATTACAGTGGTGGTTAAGTTACCGCCTTTGTAATGTGCCAGTTTGCCAGCAAGCGCAGTAATGGCTTGTTTTGGCAGGATATACTGTAAAAATACGGCAATATTGGCTCGCATGCTTAACCCTTTATTTGTATCAGTCACTTATTTTGAGTAATAAAAAAGGGCAAGAAATTATCTTGCCCTTTGCAAATCTTAACTAAAAATTCGAACTAAAACTTAGTGCTTAAGTTGAATCATTAATTAGATTAGTTCTTTGATTGATCTACTAATTTGTTTTTAGCAATCCAAGGCATCATTGAGCGCAATTGGCCACCCACTTGTTCAATTGGATGAGCTGCGTTCAAACGACGACGTGCAGTCATTTCAGGGTAGTTGGTGCGACCTTCTAAAATGAACTGTTTAGCGTAGTTACCATTTTGAATGTTAGCTAGGCATGTTTTCATCGCAGCACGTGATTGATCATTAATCACTTGTGGACCAGTCACGTATTCGCCATATTCAGCATTGTTTGAGATTGAGTAGTTCATATTGGCAATGCCGCCTTCGTACATTAAATCTACAATCAATTTAAGTTCGTGTAAGCACTCAAAGTAGGCCATTTCTGGCGCGTAGCCAGCTTCAACCAACGTTTCAAAACCAGCTTTTACTAGCTCTACAGCACCACCACATAACACTGCTTGCTCTCCGAACAAATCAGTTTCTGTTTCTTCACGGAAATCAGTTTCAATTACACCACCTTTAGTGCCGCCGTTAGCTGCTGCGTATGAAAGTGCAACGTCTTTAGCTTTACCAGATTTGTCTTGATACACGGCGATTAATGAAGGTACGCCGCCGCCTTTTAAATATTCTGAACGCACTGTGTGGCCTGGGCCTTTTGGAGCAATCATGATCACATCTAAATCAGCGCGTGGCGTGATTTGGTTGTAGTGAATATTAAAGCCGTGTGCAAACGCTAATGTAGCGCCTTGTTTTAAATGATCAGCAACATCTGCGCTAAAAATTTGCGCCATTGTTTCGTCTGGTAACAATAGCATTACTACGTCAGCTTCTTTTACAGAGGCTGCAATTTCTAGCACGTTATGGCCAGCTGCTACAGCTTTAGCCCATGAACTACCACCTGAACGTAGGCCGATAGTCACGGTTACGCCGCTATCTTTAAGGTTTGCAGCGTGTGCATGACCTTGTGAGCCGTAACCAACAATAGTAACTTTTTTACCTTTGATTAAGCTAAGGTCTGCGTCTTTGTCGTAATAAACTTTCATTTCTTTGTGCCTTTCTATGCAAGTACTTAAAATTATAAATATGATTTTTAAATGATGGTGCTAAAACTAACGTTACTTAATGATTTGCTGCTTAAACTTTTAGAATGCGATCGCCGCGACCTATGCCAGATGCACCTGTGCGCACGGTTTCTAGAATCGCTGCTTTATCTAAGCTTTCGATAAAAGCATCTAATTTATTGCCTGAGCCGGTAAGCTCAATGGTAAAACTGCCGTCAGCCACATCGATAATACGGCCTCTGAAAATATCGCACATGCGCTTCATTTCTTCTCTGAACGCGCCAGTGGCTTTTACTTTAACGAGCATCAATTCACGCTCGATAAATTTACCATCGTTTAAATCGAGCACTTTTACTACGTCGATTAATTTATTGAGCTGCTTGATAATTTGCTCAATTACAGCTTCAGAGCCTGAAGTCACAATCGTCATCCGAGATAATGTAGGGTCTTCTGTTACAGCAACAGTGAGTGATTCAATATTGTAGCCACGTGCTGAAAATAAGCCTGCTACGCGTGATAACGCGCCAGCTTCATTTTCCATTAACAATGAAATAATATGACGCAACGTATTATTAGTCATTACAGATTCTCCGCCAAAATCATTTCAGACAAACCCTTGCCGCCTGGAATCATTGGAAACACATTTTCTTTTTGGTCGGTTAAGAAATTCATAAATACAAATCGATCTTTAAGTTTAGGGCTAAATGCTTCTGCAAGTGCGCCTTCAACGTCACTAGGATTTTCAATGCGCATGCCAACGTGACCATAAGCTTCAGCCAATTTAACAAAGTCAGGCAGGCTTTCCATGTAAGACTCAGCATAGCGATTTTCATAGAAAAACTCTTGCCATTGACGCACCATACCAAGGTAGCGATTGTTCAGCAAAATCACTTTAATTGGCAGGTGGTATTGCAAGCAGGTAGACAGTTCTTGAATATTCATTTGAATACTACCTTCTCCTGTAACGCAAGCTACCTGTGCCTCAGGGTGTGCAAACTGAACGCCCATCGCATAAGGTAGGCCAACGCCCATCGTGCCTAAGCCGCCAGAGTTAATCCAGCGACGTGGCTTATTAAACGGATAATATTGTGCCGCCCACATTTGATGCTGGCCAACGTCAGACGTGACAAAAGCATCGCCCTTAGTAACTTCATGCAATTTTTGTATGACGTATTGCGGTTTAATGAACTCAGTACTTTGTGTAAAACTTAAGCAATTTTTACCACGCCATTCTTGAATTTGTTTGAACCAAGCAGCAAGTGCGTCTGTATTTTGAGCAGGCTTCTCTGCCGCAATCAGGTCGTTCATGTCTGCAAGTACAGATTTAACGTCGCCAACAATAGGCACATCAATTTTTACGCGTTTTGAGATTGAAGATGGATCAATGTCAATATGAATAATAGTGCGCGGATTTGACAGGAAATGTTCAGTATTGCCGATTACCCGGTCATCAAAGCGTGCGCCAACAGCCAGCAAAACATCACATTCTTGCATGGCCATATTGGCCTCGTAAGTGCCGTGCATGCCCAGCATGCCTAGAAAGTTATTATCAGACGCCGGAAATCCACCCAAACCCATTAATGTGCTAGTGATTGGTATATCAAGTGCTTGAATTAATTTGATTAAATGCTCAGAAGCATCGCTCAGCACAACGCCACCGCCTGAATACACCATCGGACGTTTCGCTTCAGTGAGTAATTTGAGTGCTTTTTTTATTTGGCCTAAATGCCCTTTGGTGACAGGGTTGTATGAGCGTAGTTGTACTGTCTCAGGATATTCAAATGCGCATAAATGCGCCGTGATATCCTTAGGAATATCCACTAATACTGGGCCTGGGCGACCACTAGAGGCTACATAAAACGCCTTTTTCATGGTCGCAGCAATGTCTTTCACATCTTTAACTAAAAAGTTATGTTTTACACATGGGCGCGTAATGCCAACCGTGTCGCATTCTTGAAAAGCATCTTCGCCAATGGCATAAGTAGGTACTTGACCGCTAATTATGACCATAGGAATAGAATCCATATAGGCCGTAGCAATGCCGGTGACAGCGTTAGTTGCGCCTGGACCTGATGTAACTAGAGCCACACCCACTTTGCCAGTTGAGCGAGAGTATGCGTCTGCGGCGTGAAGTGCCGCTTGTTCGTGGCGCACTAAAATGTGCTTGAATTTATCCTGATGGAAAATAGCATCGTAAATATTAAGCACTGCACCACCTGGATAGCCAAATACATATTCAATGTTTTCTTCATGCAGGCAGCGTATTAGAATTTCTGCGCCGGTAAATTGTTTAGAACTTTGTTCCATGCTTAGGTCCATACTGTTTTTTTTACTTTAGATTTATGCTTTTTTAATAAAACATAAGGATTTTTACTGAATTAACGCTTGTTTTTATTAGATTTAGTGATTTTTTGCTGTGCTTATATACCAGCCCTATACCATAACGGTTTGAGCGTATTTGGTCAAGGATGATAGTTTAATGACAAGTAGCTTTTGTAAAGATTCAAGATGGGAATTTTAGTCTTTGTAGCTAAGGTTTCGTCTCGTTTGATCTTAGCGGTATATGCTTAAATTTGGTTTTCTGTTTTAATCAGAATGATGATTACAAATCGTGAGTATTCCTGTTGACTTAAGCACAAGCTATATTTAGTCACTCTCTAACGGCGGCGCTACTTTCAACACCTCCTCAATAGTTGTCAACCCAGCCGCAACTTTCTCTGCTCCATTAATAATCAGCGGTTGCATACCTAGTTGTTGCGCCATTTTTGTGAGTTTTGATAAATCGGTTTCTGGTGTAATCAACTTCCTTAATGTGGGAGTCATGGTAAGCATTTCATAAATACCGCTACGGCCTCTAAAACCGGTGTTGCGACATGCTAAGCAGCCAACAGGTTTGTAGATATGCGTTGGTTTTGTCAGTTTGAATGTGCCGACTAATTCATCCCACGTGCTTTGTTCAATTGGCGTAGGCACTTTACAGCTAGTACACAGTGTGCGCACCAAGCGCTGCGCCATAATGCCTAATACCGTTGAGTGGATCAGGTATGACGGTACACCTAAGTCCAATAAGCGTGTGACGGCTGAGGGTGAATCATTGGTGTGTAGGGTTGATAACACTAAGTGCCCCGTCAGCGCCGCTTGAATCGCCATGTCAGCGGTTTCTAAATCGCGAATCTCGCCGACCATGATAATGTCGGGATCTTGCCGCATTAACGTACGGATGCAATCAGCAAAATTAAGCCCAATATTGGTTTGGACTTGCATCTGGTTAAATAGCGGCTCGACCATTTCAATCGGCTCTTCTACACTGCAAACGTTGACTTCTGGCGTGGCTAGCGTACGCAAAGTGGCATAGAGTGTAGTAGTTTTACCTGAACCAGTTGGACCTGTAACCAATATAATGCCATTTGGCGCTTTGGTCCAAGTATTCCAGGTGTCGGCTTGCTCTTTTGCAAAGCCTAATGCTAAAAAGTCTTTGGCAGAAACATCTGGCGCAAAAATACGCATGACCATTTTTTCACCAAATACCGTGGGCATGGTAGATAAACGAAGCTCAATCTCTTGACCTTCAGCCGATAGCGTTTTGATACGACCATCCTGTGGGCGGCGCTTTTCTACCATATCCATACGGCCCAGTAGTTTAATACGGCTGGTAATGGCGTTCATTATGTTTGGTGGTAGTTGATATACTTGATGCAGTACACCATCGATTCTAAAGCGCATCATGCCCATGTTGCGGCGCGGTTCTAAGTGAATATCACTGGCGCGTTGTTCAAATGCATATTTAAACAGCCAATCAACAATATTGACGACATGTTGTTCGTTGGCATCCAGATTTTTATCTTTACCTAGTTCGATTAATTGCTCAAAATTCTGTACGCCTACAATTTGTCCTGCTTTGGCTAAATCAGCAGCATTCATTGAGTTAGCCAAACTATATATTTCTGGCAAGTAACGACTAACCTCTAATGGATTCGCCATCACTAGCTTGATTTTCATTTTAAGTACACGCTCAAGATCAGTAATCCAATCTGTGCTAAATGGCTCTGTGGTGGCGATAATCGCCTCGCCATTTTTGGCCGAAACTGGCATGATTTTTAGGCGTTCAGCATAGCCTTGAGAAATGATTTTTGCCGCAGAACCAAAGTCTAGTTTTAGTGGGTCAATATGGTAATAATCTAGCCCCGCATGCTCTGCTAGCCAAGTAGATAGGCCTTCTACGGTGATGGCTTTATGCGGCGGCCTCAGACTTTTCCATTTTTGTTCGCCAATAACAACTAACGGGTGCAGCTTAGAGCTATCAAGCTTACGGTCTTTATACAGCTTTTCAGCCTCAACTTTATCTAGCATGCCGTCGTTCACCAGCATACGCAGCACGTCACCTAAGGTGAGGTAGCCATTGGGATTGCTGAGCGTGACAGGTTTACTCATGCTTGAATGCCTTTGTTATTTATTGTTACTTTACAATATATTAACACGCAAATTTTTTAAAATTTGTGCTTAGAATTAATCCTAGCCAGTAATCCGCATCGACAAATCAATGGCATACACGTTTTTTGTGATGGCACCAATTGAAATTCTATCAACGCCAGTGAGCGCTATTCCACGTACATTTTCTAAAGTAATACCGCCAGAAGCCTCTAATATAGCTAGTTTTCCAGATTGTTCATTCAGGTGCACAGCTTCACACAAGAGTGCCGTGTTAAAATTGTCTAATAAAATACTAGTAGTACCTGCGTCTAAGGCTTCCTGCAATTGGTTTAAGTTTTCAACTTCAATTTGTATACTTTTGTTTGTGCCAAGTGCAAATGCTTGCACCATTACGGCACTAATGCTTCCTGCTGCGGCAATGTGATTTTCTTTAATGAGAATACCATCATATAAAGCTAAACGTTGATTATGACCGCCGCCTATTGTGACCGCATATTTTTGTGCCAGGCGTAAATTTGGAATGGTTTTACGGGTGTCTAAAATTTGTGCATGCGTACCAGCAATCGCGTCAACATATTTGCGTGTTTCAGTGGCAGTGGCTGATAAAGTCTGCAGGAAGTTAAGCGCGCAGCGCTCGCCAGTTAACAGTGTGCGCGCTAAACCTTTAATACTACACAAAACTTGATTTGCTTGCACACGCCTCCCCTCAACAACGTGCCAAATGATGTTTACATTGGCATCTATTTGCTTGAAGCAAGCGTTCACCCAATCTATGCCGCAAATAATAGCGGATTCGCGCACGATGATGGTTGCACTAACCTGCTGCTTTACTGGGACAAGTTGCGCTGTCAGGTCGCCACTGCCGATATCTTCCTCTAGTGCAGCTTGCACTTGCTTGCTTACTAGTTGATGAAATACACTTGACCCGGCAGGGTAGTTTTTGTTAAATAATGTCATGGCTGTTAAAGTAAGGTGATGATTGAATTATAATGCCACTGACACTTAATAATTAGTAAATTAAGCGTACTTTTTGCTTGAATTTAACATCAACTCTTGAAATTAATATTTTAAACGTAAGCGTAATACTTTGGAATTAGATAATTAAATATGATGAAACTTTTATACACCATTAATAGCCCGTATGCCCGTAAAGTTCGGATTGTAGCGGCAGAGAAACACATTGAGATCACGCTTGAAGAAGTGGTGCTGGCCGCACCTGATTGCCCTGTGAAGCAATATAGCCCATTGGGCAAAGTGCCTGTATTGATATTAGCTGATGGCGATAGTTTGTATGATTCACGAGTGATTGTGGAATATTTAGATAATCGTACACCGGTCGCACATTTATTGCCGCTAGACTCAAACTTGAAAATTAAAGTGCGTCGTTGGGAGGCGCTTGCAGACGGTGTTTGTGATGCCGCAGTGGCGACTATGTTAGAGCAACGTAAAGCAGCACCTATGCAAGATTTGGCTTTTATTGAGCGACAAATGACTAAAGTGACGAGTGGATTGCAAGTGCTGAATGATGATTTAGCTAAAAATAATGAGCTAGGTAAATCTAAATGGTGTGTAAACAGTACTTTTAGTTTGGCTGATATTGCTGTGGGTTGTATGCTAGGTTACCTCAATCTGCGATTTTCTGCGGTAATTAATCTAGCAACTGACTATCCAAATTTGGCAACTTTACAAGTAGCATTACTTAAACGCCCATCATTTACTGATAGCGAACCTGTTGCATAATGCTCATTAATAGTGAACTCTTTGGCACTCATCTACCTTTTAAAAGTTGCGTGTTTTTAGGTATCGATTGTCTATTATTCAAGCGTTTAGAGCGGCATGAGGGAAGTCAGTGAACCGAATCACATCTCTATTAATGAGTAACGTGATTAAGTCTTCTAACACTCGTGCTAATTAAATATCGCTTTCTCTAAAAGGTGCGCTTTCACGTAGTGTGTTTTCAATAAAGCTCCAGCCTTCACCCAAATGCTCAGTTGTAATTGCGGAAATAATAGCACCCTGAGCATTTTTAAATACGTAAGTCATATCAATCTCAACAAGCAAGTAATTTATAATGGTGTGAGTGAAATGCTTAAGTATTGAATTTGCATGGTTAAAAACAAAAGATCAATTAGGGCTTATGCCGTGGTTTAAATAGACACTTTTTTAAAAGCAATATTGCGATTATATGGCCGCAGTAATAATGCCGCCACCTAGGCAAACATTACTCTCATATACCACTGCAGATTGTCCAGGAGTTACCGCCCATTGTTTTTGGCCGAATTTAACTTCCACTTCTTCTGTGGTCAATCGGTCTATTTCACAAGGGGCATCAGGCTGACGATAACGTGTTTTAGCGGCGTAAACCCAGTTTGTCATTGGTGCTTCATTGTCTATCCATGTGAGCTGGCTTGCTACTAAGCCGTCGCTCAATAATAGTGGATGATCATGGCCTTGTACCACAATGAGCACGTTAGATTGCATATCTTTAGCAGCCACAAACCACGGTTCGCCATTACTTTCGCGGCTACCACCAATTTTTAAACCTTGGCGTTGACCAAGTGTGTAATACATTAAGCCTTGGTGGCGGCCTACAATTTTACCCTCAGGTGTTTTGATTTCGCCAGGCTCTGGTGGTAGATACTTGCTTAAAAACTCTTGAAAAGGGCGCTCACCAATAAAGCAGATGCCAGTAGAATCTTTTTTATCAGCATTGATGAGCCCGGAATTTCTGGCAATTTCTCGCACTTCGCGTTTTAGTAGGTTGCCAAGTGGAAATAAGGTCTTAGACAGTTGCGCTTGATTTAACCGGTATAAAAAATAGCTTTGATCTTTACTGCCATCGTCGGCTTTCATGAGTTGAAACAAGCCAGGTTTGAGCGGATTTTCACGTACTTGAGCATAATGCCCTGTAGCGATGACATCTGCACCTAAGCTCATGGCATGGTCTAAAAAGGCCTTAAATTTAATTTCTGCATTACATAGAATATCTGGATTAGGCGTACGCCCGGCTTTGTATTCGCTTAAAAAATTGTCAAACACACGGTCTTTATATTCCGCACTAAAGTTAACCGCTTCAATATCAATACCTATTTTATCTGCGACTGAAACGGCATCGATTAAATCTTGTTTGCTTGAGCAATATTCATCGGTGTCGTCATCTTCCCAGTTTTTCATGAAAAGCCCAGTCACCTCATAGCCTTGCTCTTTAAGCAGTAAGGCCGTAACAGAAGAATCGACGCCGCCAGAAAGGCCAACGACTACTTTTTTTTTCTTTAATGTATTTAGGTTCATACGCTTTTACTTTAATCTTTAATAAATATGCAAAGTTTTATAAGTGAGTTACAACAGATAGTGGAAATTTTTGCCCATTTAAATAGTCTTCAAAACAGGTGAGTACCTGCGGGCTACGCATTAACATAGATTTACTACGAATTTCATCAATAGACATCCATACCGCGCGAATAATGCCATCATCTAGCACCATATTAGGCTGATGGTTGCTCACACTGCCGATATAGGCGAAACGCAAATACGTGGTGTTATTATGTTCATGTTTCCAATGATAAATACCAAGCAGCGACTCTGGCTTAAATGTATAAGCGGTTTCTTCCAACGTTTCACGAATCACTGCTTCAATTAACGATTCGTTATTTTCTAAATGGCCTGCAGGCTGATTAAAGCGATTGCCGCGATCAGTCGTTTCTTCAACGAGTAAGAATTTTCCGTTATCTTCTACGATTGCCGCGACCGTGGCATGTGGCATCCATTGCATGGTTTTATGTCTTTAAATATGTTGATAAGCATTTAGTATTTTAACTCAAACTAGCCTAATAATTTAGGAAACAAACCGACTAAGCCATGTGCCACAAATTCAACGGCCATCGCTGCTAAAATCAAGCCCATCAGGCGTGTAACAATGTTAATGCCGATGCTGCCTAACTGATTAGAAATGCTGACGCTTAGTCTGAGGATTAGCCAAATGATGACTGCAATAAGACCGATAGGCACAAGCAGTGATAAGTGCCAGACGAAGCTGCTGTTTTGTTGCGCGGCAATAATCATGTTACTAATAGCGCCAGGGCCGGCTAATAATGGAATGCTTAGCGGTACAATCGCGATGACTTCACGTTCTGCTAATGTTTTCGCTTCTTCAGGCGTTTGGCGCGTACCGCTCTGCTTTGCATGCATCATTGAAATTGCAATCAACATCAGCAATATGCCGCCGCCCACTTGAAAAGAGGGAATGCTAATGCCAAAGAAAACGAGAATCTTATCGCCTAAAAATGCAGAAATGGCTAGCACTATAAATACCGTGATAGCGACAGTTTTAGCCGTTTTAGCAAGATCTTGTTTGCTCCAGCCATCGGTTGCGCTAATAAAAATAGGCACGCTACCAATCGGATTCACAATCGCAAATAAGGCAATGGTGATTTTAAAAAGAACAGTCCATTCGGCCATGTGAACTCCCTTAAATTAAATGCCTAAACCAGTACGTTTTAAAGTCAATTGATGCAGGATTTTTCAATTAAAGCTTTGATAATATCAATATAGTAAATTAAAGTGCTTGTATTGAGTAAGTGAATATTGAATAAGAACAAGTTGAGTCGTAAATATGACGGGTAAAAAAATGATGCTAGCGCTTTGATTTATCTCGCTTCACGTAGTCCAAGACGCGTTGAGTTGTTGAGCCAGATAGGATTGTCGTGTGAAACATTGCCGGCCGATATTGATGAAACACAACTCGCTAACGAAAATCCCGTGAGCTATGTACTAAGATTAGCGCAGCAGAAAGCGGAAGCTTGTTTGAAAACGTTAACACCTGAACAGCGTAGACATCCTATTTTGGCGGCAGATACTACTGTGTTGCTTGCTGGTATAGTACTTGGTAAGCCTGATGATGATAACGATGCTCGCCGTATACTGAGCGCACTTTCTGGTAATGTGCATCAGGTACATACTGCTGTGGCGCTGGCATTTAACAGTCAGATTGAAGTGGTGTTATCAACCACTTCGGTCGAGATGATAGCATTGTCTGGCGCTCAAATTGAAGCTTACATCGCCACCGGCGAACATCGTGATAAAGCTGGAAGTTACGGCATACAAGGTGCTGCAGGCGCATGGATTAAGCGTATAGAAGGTAGTTATACCGGTGTGATGGGTTTGCCTTTGTGTGAAACGGCCGCTTTGCTGAGAAAGCATGGCATAGGCACTTAGTGATAAATGCTGAGACATAAGCACTGATTCATAAGTACTCACTTATAGTATTTTTGGTCAAAAAATAAGAATGTCCAATAAACGTATTATTCAATATTCGCACTAAAAAATTTAAATATTAAGTTGAAAGAGAATAAAAATTGAGTGAAGAGATTCTAATTAACGTTACGCCGCAAGAAACGCGTATTGCCATCATGGAAAATGGCGTGGTGCAGGAGCTGCAAATTGAGCGTAGCTCTTCACAAGGCTTGGTCGGTAATGTGTATCGCGGTGTGGTATGCCGAGTATTGCCGGGTATGCAATCTGCATTTGTTGAAATGGGCTTGCAGCGGGCGGCATTTCTGCACGCAGGTGATGTGCTTGAGTGTGGCGACTCAGATGCGCAACTGCCGATTCAAAGCGTTCTGCATGAAGGTCAATCATTAATGGTGCAAGTGATTAAAGAGCCGATTGGCACTAAAGGCGCACGTTTAACCACACATATTAGTATCGCTGGGCGATTCTTAGTCTATTTGCCGCAACAAGATCATATAGGCGTTTCTCAACGCATAGAGCAAGAATCTGAGCGGGAGCTGCTAAGAGCGCGTTTGATAGGATTGTTACCCGAAAATCGAGTTGGCGGTTATATTATTAGAACCATGTCTGAAACCGCTACAGACGAAGAGTTACTTGCAGACATTGATTATTTAACTAAAACTTGGGCGCATATTCGAGCAAAAAGCACAGCTGTGCCAGAGCGCTCACTGATTTTTCAAGACTTGAATTTACCTATGCGCGTATTGCGAGATGTCGTATGCGCTGGAACTGAAGTCGTGCGTATTGACTCAAGTGAAACCTATCAAAAATTAGTTGATTTTGCTAACTTATACGCGATTACCGCGGTTGATAAACTGGTACATTATCAAGGTGAGCGCCCTTTGTTTGATTTATATAACATCGAACAAGAAATTGAAAAAGCGATGTCACGCAAGGTTGAACTTAAGTCTGGCGGCTATTTAATATTCGACCAAACCGAAGCTTTGACTACGGTAGATGTAAATACCGGTAGTTTCGTGAGTGGTAAAAATCTCTCCGATACTATTTTTAAAACTAACTTAGAAGCGGCACAAACCATTGCTCGCCAGTTACGCTTGAGAAACTTAGGCGGTATTATCATCATCGACTTTATCGATATGGATGAAGATACGCAACGTGTCACGGTGCTAGAAGAGTTGCAAAAAGCGGTAGCAAGCGATAGGTCACGTACTGGTGTGAATGGTTTTACGCCGCTAGGATTGGTCGAAATGACACGTAAACGCACCCGTGAAAGCTTGGCGCATGTACTTTGTGAACCTTGCTCAGCTTGCCAAGGGCGAGGCGAGCAAAAAACAGCACAAACAGTATGCTATGAAATTCTACGTGAATTATTGAGAGAAGCGCGTCAGTTTAACGCGCGTGAGTTGCGTGTGCTGGCAGCGCCTAAAGTGATTGATATGTTGCTGGATGAAGAATCACAAAGCTTAGCAAATCTATCTGACTTTATAGGTAAACCAATTTCTTTGCAGGTTGAAGCGCAATACAGCCAAGTGTCTTTTGATATTATTTTGATGTAACGTTATTCAAACAAGCAGGCAATTTTAGGGTTGCCTGCTTATTTGTGTTTGCTGATGAAACTAGCGGTTACTTTAGGAAATTGCTAAAGGTGAGCTTTCACCAATGAATGGTGCAGCCGATAAAAGGACTGTTTTACTAAAACCATTACTGCTAGCATCATTGAGTCCCGGTGCAATTGTTTTGTCGGCATTAAACTTTGCACATCGCATCAGCTTTAACAATATTGCATCAAGTTCGTTGGACTGTTGAATCATCTTAGTAAAATCTTTTTGCGTAATTTCTAGGTGCTTAATTAGTTTATCTGCACTGCTATGTGATTCCATTAGAGATTCTGCGCGCGTATCCAGAGACTTTTTATGAGAGCCGATTTGCCCTTTTAATTCACCGATGACAAAGCTTAGCCATAAATTGCAATCTGAGTGGGCTTTCTCAAAAATGGCTTGAATTTGAGCGCCTAACCCTAAGTAGAATCGGCGAATTAAAAAACGCTTTTCTAACAATAAGTTGACAGGGTCGGCACAAAAGTCATTGGTGATTTTTTCTAGCGACTGCATATTCTGAATAAAATTCGTCATATTAAGTTCCATCGCTTCTGTTTTTTCAAAACCGTGCTTATTCCAGAATAAGTGATATAGATCGTCAGCATGCTTCTTGATTGTTGCGCCTTCTAGCGTGATTTCTTCTGCAAGGCTGTTAGCTAACTTAGTCAGTCCTCGCATGCTCCTATTCAAACCAACCGTTGTCCAACTATCGCCCATATCTTGCTTAGCTTGTTCTAATGTGGTGTCTAAATAGCCTAAACTTAAATGCCGTAAAAGTTTCTCACCTAATCTTTTAACTTTTTCGCTACCTTGATTAAAAGTTAGTACCGATGATTCATAGCGTTTACGTTCCGCAACTACTTTTGCCAGAATTTCTTTTGAAACATCTCGGTTTTTATGTTGAATCTCTTGAAGTTCAGCGAGCTGACTCTTATTTTGGTTAAGGCGCATTTGCGCGACTTTTCGTGATGATCGAATCATATTCGAACATTCCGTCACCACTGCACGCCCAAGAATCTCATGCTTAGATTCAATCAACTGATTCGCCAGCGCATCTTCAAGCAAACCAATACCACTTCGTTTAAGTAACACTGCATCTTTTCTAATTTTTGCAACTAAGGCTTTTTGTGCGGACATGGCGAAAATGTTGCGGATATCTAGGCCTAACTCACGTGCCGTGCTTTGAATTTGCCTATGAATCAGCGCCTCAACTTCAGGCTCTGTCTCAAGACCGTCCCATAAAATATCAATTTTATTCAGTACAACTAACTTATGTGCAGCGCGTTTTTGCACATATTCTGACCAAATTTGCATGTCAGATTTAGTAATGCCAGTGTCAGTTGCAGTCAGAAATAATACCGCATGTGCATTTGGGATAATGCTCAGTGTCAATTCTGGTTCTGCACCCATGGTATTAAGCCCAGGAGTGTCAATGACAACCAAGCCATTTTTAAGTAGCGGGTGAGGGTAATTAATAAGCGCATGGCGCCATAGCGGAATTTCAACAGTGCCTTTATCCGCGAGTGTTCTGCGCATCGTTGGGTCACTTTCGTTCCAAAAACCAAGCGACTTTGCCGTTTCAAGGTCTACATCTGTTTTTTGTACTAGCGCTCTTAATGTTTCTTTCATTGCATTTGGAGAGGCAATATCCAAACGAATTTTATGCCACGCATTCGCTGTTGTTTTTAGATAAGTCAGCGAGTCGTCAGTTTTTCTAGTTTCTATTGGAAGTAGTTTAATGCAGGGCTCTTCCCTTGCATCCCAAAATATTTCTGTTGGACACATTGTAGTGCGGCCAGGCTCACTAGGGAGAAGTCGTTGATTAAAGTCAGAAAAAAACAGCGCATTGATCGTCTCAGTTTTACCACGAGAAAATTCGGCTAAAAAAGCCATAATTAGCTGATCTTTTTTTAAGATTTCTTTAATGTCGTATAGCCGTAGCTCTTGAATTGCGTCTAGTGAATCTGTTTGGTCAAGCCAGTCAATATATTCATCTATGGTTGCTGTCAGATTTTCGCGCCATTGACTATATTCAGATATTCTTGTGCTTAAACTAGACGTGGCAATATCTTGTTGAGTGGTCGTGTTATTGGAAGATTCAAGGCTCATAGTTTTATCTTATCGGACTAAAGTAGCTAATAAGTTGTTTTCCAAAGGGATTAATATTGTTATTAGCAATAACTGTGCCGTGATAATAAATGCGAGTGGACTCAAGTCTATATTGCCTGCTAAAGGAATAAATTTTCTCAGGAACTTTAAAATGGGGTTTGTGAGGCTGTTTAAAATTGGTGCGATTGGTGTGTGTGGATTAATCCAACTTAAAACAGCTTGTATCAGCACTGCATACAAAAAAATAGTTAGGCTCATGCTGATAATGCCAATGAGCGCTACAGTTAAGATGGTCGAAAAAACGCCCACACCAGCAATCAATAGGGGAAAACCTTTTAACCATAAGGTGCAAGCTGTGAGTATTAATTCTGTCATGTAAGCGAGCAATAGTGTGGAAACATCTATTTTTGGAATGCCTAGATTCCTCAGTATCATCATGAGTCGCCGCATAGGTTTTACTGCAAAATTTGTGAGCGTTACAATGGCTTGTGCAACTTGATTTTGAAAAGAGGTATGCGTCAGTTGTAAATAAAAACGTAGCAAAAAGGCTAAGATAAATAAGCCTAGTATGGTTTGTAACAAAAATAAAATAGCATTATTTAGCATCTTAATTATCCTATTGAGTATCCTACCAAAATTTAATTGATCATCTAAATAATCATGCTAGGTGCCTAGCTGATCACCCAGTAATGCGGACTTTTCAGCCGCAGCTGTGGCTGCATTCATCATGATATTTTTGATGTTAGCTGATTCTAAAACGAGAATTCCTTGTTCCGTAGTGCCACCTTTTGAAGTGACCTGCGCACGTAACGTTTTGATGTCATCATCACTTTGTACCGCCAGTAAACTTGCACCTGCAAATGTTTGTAACGCTAACATGCGTGCATCTTCAGCTTTAAGGCCTAAGCCTATGGCAGCATCTTGCAAAGCTTCGATTAGATAAAAAACATAGGCTGGACCACTGCCTGAGATTGCGGTGATGGCATCCATTTTGGCTTCATTATCAAGCCAAAGTGTTTTGCCTACAGCCGCTAATATTGTGGTGGCCTGGTTGCGCTGTGTTTGGTTAACGATTGTATTCGCATAAAGTGCAGAGACACCTGCTTGAATCTGCGCTGGTGTATTTGGCATCACGCGGATGATGGATTGATAATCACCTAACCAGCGTGAAATGTCTGCACTTCTAATACCGGCTGCAATTGAAATAACAAGTTGCGTGTTTAATATTGGCTGTAACTGGCTACAGACCTCTCGCAACTGTTGCGGCTTAACTGACAGAATTACAACGTTGGTGTTGCGAATTTCGACGTAATTATCGCTGGTTTGTACATTGAATTCTGTGCTGAGTTGTGTGCGTTTTTCAGCGTCAAGCTCAATCACAGTAATTTTGGAAGTATTAAAGCCGTTGTTTTTTAAACCGCCAATAATGGCTTTGGCCATGTTGCCGCCGCCAATAAAAGTAATGTTCATTTGCGAATAATCCAATATTTAATGTTAGGTTT
>JAYWDO010000037.1:0-6895 GCA_043779795.1 Pseudomonadota bacterium | reverse complement strand
TTGCTGCAACGTTGCTAACGCAATACGGAATTACACAAATGCCAGTTACGCGCGCTTCAGTATTGTTTTTGTTTGAGTTGGTGGTTGCCGCGATTACTTCTTATTTTCTAGCGGATGAAACCATGGCCATTAATGAGTGGGCAGGCGGCAGTTTAATTGTGGCTGCCTCGATATTCGCGGCATTGAATCATTATGATTAACAACGATGCAGATTAGCTCAAACTATAGTTACGCGTACCTTCAGCTGCAAAGCGGATTTTCAGTGACAAATCATTACGAGAATCTGCGTTTGAAAGCGCATTTTCTTCGTCTATTTTACCGTTAGCAAATAATTTGAATAAGGATTGATCGAATGTGTTCATGCCAATGTCATTACTCTCAGCCATGATTTCTTTGATGTCACTCAACTTATTTTTTTGAATCAGTTCTGCAATATAAGGTGAATTGATCATCACCTCAGACGCTGCAACCCGTTTGCTTTGTTTCCCTGGAATCAAACGTTGAGAAATAATCGCGACTAAGTTCATCGATATACCAAATAATAAGCTCATCCTAGCATCTTCAGGAAAGAACGAGATCACACGTTCAAGCGCTTGGTTAGCGTTGTTAGCGTGTAAAGTGGCTAGGCATAGATGGCCAGTTTCAGCATAAGCCAAGGCATTTTTCATGCCTTCCATGTCACGGACTTCACCAATTAAAATTACGTCTGGTGCCTGCCGCATGGCGTTTTTAAGGCCATTTTCAAAAGATAGTGTATCAATACCGACTTCACGCTGATCAACCACTGATTTTTTATGCGGATGCATAAACTCGATAGGGTCTTCAAGCGTAAGAATATGGCCATTGCTGGTTGCATTGCGATGGTCGATCATAGCTGCGAGGGTGGTGGTTTTACCTGAGCCTGTTGCGCCCACAACCAAAATCAACCCACGCTTACGTAAGACTAATTCCCTTAAAATTTCTGGTAAACCTAGGTTATCAATTGAAGGGATGTTCGTTTTAATATGGCGAACAACCATGCCAACTTCACCGCGTTGCCTAAATACGTTCATGCGAAAACGACCTACATCTTTTTTACTAATCGCAAAATTACACTCTAAGGTTGTTTCAAATTCTTTGATTTGCTCTGGGCTCATCAGTGAATAAGCAATTTCCTTAATCATGCCAGGCACCATGACTTGGGCATTGATTGGCAATGTATCACCTTCAATTTCAATATGAATCGCTGCGCCCGTACTAAAAAACAGATCAGAACCACCTTTTTCCAGCATGAATTTTAAAATTGGGGTAATGTCGATTGCCGCCATATGTTTGTCCTAATTTTTTACATTGTGATTAATACTATTTCTATGACTTTAGCATGAAAGTTTGTACGGCTTGTTTGTAATGTCGCTAGTTTTTTAATTCACTTAGATAACGTTGCCATATCATTTGATAAGTTGCTTCTAACGATTTAGCAAACAGGTTCGTATCAAATAGTGTGGAACTCATTTTTTCAATCAATAACTTTTGTTTTATTATCTGTAGTTTTTCAGGACTCTTAGAAAGTAAAAGTGCTTTATTTTCATAGTCTTGCAGATTATATGTAATTAATTCAGTTAAGCCAGCTGCGCTTAATAAGCTACCGGCAACACGCGCTGAAAAAGTGTCGCCAACACAGGTCAATACAGGTACGCCCATCCATAAGGCATCGCTGCAGGTGGTATGTGCGTTATATGGCTGTGTGTCTAAAAATAAGTCGGCATAGAAATGACGCGCCAAGTGGTCGGCGATGGCAACGCGTGGTGCAAAAATTAACCTTTCTTCGTTAATGTTTTGCGCTGCGGCTTCACGTATTAAATTTTGTTTTGCCCAACTATTGCAATCAAGCAGCCAAAGAACGCTATTAGGTGTGGCTTTCAGCAAACGCATCCAAACGGCAAAAACATCAGGCGTGATTTTGAATGATTGGTTGAAACAGCAAAACACAAAACTATTAACGGGCAGTTGGCAACTTTCGCGCGTTGGCACCTGGCCTAAAGGCCGTTTACGGTCATTTGCTTGATAGCATTGCGGTAATAGCGCTAGTTGCTCCGTGTAATAGGGCGCACTCTCAAGTGGGCTAATAAAAGCATCGCTTAAAATATAGTCAAATAGCGGTTGTTTACCTTCATCTAAGCCACCCATCGTACTCGGAAAACCTAGCCAGTTAATATTAATGGGTGCAGCTCGTAAAGCTGCAATACCGCTACGGCTGGTTTGGGTAAAGCCAGTTAAATCGACCAATATATCAATATTGCTAGCATGTATCTTTTTAGCGGCATCAATTTCAGATAACGCTCGAATATCATGAAATTGATTAAATGCCTTTTCTAATCTGTTTCTAGCCTTTGATTTGTCATTAACACCATAAGAAAAAGCGATAATTTCAAATTGGCTGCGGTCATGTAGCTCTATCAACTCGCTGATTAAAAACGCAAGTGGGTGTAATCTGAAATCGGCTGATAGATAGCCAATTCTGATTTTATTGCCTTTACTAGGCGCATTATAAGTAAAGTTAAGTTGCTTGCCGTGCTCGATTAGCGCCGCATAACGGTTATTCACCCAGTTATCTGCACATTTTTTTTGTTCTGCTGCTGTAGTGGTAGGCATGGCTAAAAAGGCAAAAGGGGATATTTGCGCTTGCGGCACCGTATTTACCCAGTTGCGAATCTCAGCAATATCATCCTGCAAGCCTTGCCAGTCGCAACTATGTTGCTTTTGATGCACCAAGTGTATCTTGGCGTGGTAAAGCGTTGGGTTGATGCTCAAGGCTTTGTTATAGCTCTCAATGGCTAAATCTAACTGACCAAGCTCACGTTGAACATTACCTAAATTGTTGTAAGTGTCGGCATCATTGGTATCAAGTTGTAGTGCTTTTTGATACTGCTTGACGGCCGCTTCTGGTTTGCCTAGCTCACGTTGCGCGTTGCCTAGGTTGTAATATAAAGCGGCATCTTGCGGATTGAAAAGTACCGCTTCTGCAAAACTTGCTTCCGCTTGTAAATAACTACTAGCCGCATGCGCCTGATTACCAAGTGATGTTAGGCAATGACATAGCGCAGCACGCACGTCCTCTTTTTTAGGGAACACGCGTAATACGCGTCGGTAATAACCAGCAGCTTCTTCAAAACGATTGAGCGCAAGCAGCGTGTTGCCAATATTAAGCTGCACGTCTAAATCTTTAGGCTGCATTAAAATAGCTTGCTGAAAGCTATTTAAGGCCGCGTCTAATTGATTATCTGCGCTTAATACCAGCCCATAATTGTTTAAGTAATCGAGATTACGAGGGCTAATTGCTAGTGCTTGTTTAATGTATTGTATGGCCTGCGGTGGCCGATTGGTTTGGTAGCAAATAATGCCTAGCATGTGCAAGGCATCTGCATGGTTGGCCTGCAAAGTAATGACCTGTTGAAAGGCAGATTCAGCTTGCGTTAGCTCATTGGCACGATAAAGGTTTAGAGCGATTAAATATTTAGATTGTGACATGGCCTGATTTTAACCTGAAATCGACTTTTAATAAGGAGAGTGAGCCAGTGTTTTTGCTAGCCGCTTTAAACCCATTTCACGTAATAAAAAACGGTTTGGATTAAGCAAGCCTGCGAGTTCATTTGCAATAGGTAGGGCTTCATTGCAAATCGAGCAAGCTAACAACTCTGCACACAAAGGCGCACTGGTAAAGCCCTTGCTGCCATGCGCCACGTTCATGTAAAGCCCTTTTATCCAAGGCAGTGATGCAGTTGTTGCACTAGGGCGTGGCGGCGTATATTTTAACGCAACGCTGTCCAGCAATTCGCCTACTAATGGAAAATAATCGGATGTGATGCATCGGTAAGAAACGCGTCCGTCAATAACATTGTTATGCATGTTGTGATGTAAAGGTGCTGAAATGGTTTTTAAAATTTCTAAATTACTCAAATGATCTGCCTGATTTATGCCATCATTTTTAGTAGAAAATGTTGCGCCTAAGCAATGTATTTTGTTTACAGCTGGGCTAAAATATCCATCGCTACATAGAATTACTTTAAGTTTTTGGCTTACATCTGTTGCACTTAATTCGCTCATTTGTCCACGCACTGCTTGCGTTTTTATGTGTGTGGTTTGGCTAAAGCTATCGGCATCATTAGCATTTGCGATGATAATAATATCTGCCTTTAAGTTTAATAAAATACTGTTTTTAATTTCAAAAATATCATTTATTTTCAATATATTAATTGCATTAGTTAATGTAATTAATGATATATTTTTATGTTGTGTTAAACGCTTGCAAAGCTGCTGTGGATTCACCCAGCCAGCATTAGAAAAATAGAGCGCATCGTGTGAGATTGCCATGCCCGCAAGTGAACTTGCCTCAGCCTGCGTGACATATTTTAAAATATCGGTGGAGTGATTTTGCGCGGCCACTTTTTTAATACGCGCTAATTCTCTTTTGTTAAAACCAAGTTGTAACAAGCCGCAATTGCTGAAGTTAGCGAGGTCTAAGTTTAATGATTTGTATAAAGCTAAACTATGCAAATAACTCGTTAGTGCAAAGTCGCTTGCCACGTCATTACCACTTAAGCGTGGGTAGAGCATAGCAACTGGGTTACCAGAGGCTTCGCTGGAAATTTCAGCATGGCGTTCTAGCAGTGTGACTTTAATGCCACGCTGCGCAAGCGCATAAGCCGTGCTGCAGCCGGCAATGCCAGCGCCAATGACAATGGCAGTATTAGGCAGCATTTGAATTACTTACTATCAATGCGGCGCTAAAAGCGCTCTAATAGCGCACCGCATTGGCAATTGTCTTGGCAATCATATCCAACACCATAAAAGATTATTTCCAAACTTTGCGATACGCCGCCAATAGTTGTTGATGCATATTGCTGCCTTCCATATTTACCCCCAAATGACATAAGCCTAAATATTTGTCTGTTTGGTTGATTAGGCGTTGTGCTTGCTGCAAGGTTGCTGCGCCGTACATCAATTGCAGGTTAGCGGCATAAAGCGTTGTATCGCTATGTTCAAGTTCTTCTTTCATTTGTACTAAATTGGCAATACAACGATAAAGTTTTGAGCGCTCAGCATTAAGTTCGTTGAATTGTGCGATCCAGGCGCAGCCATCCAAAATATCATCGATACTGTTACAAGCTAATGCGGCTAGTGTTTTGAGTTCGCCTACACGTAAATCTACCCATGTGGTATTGGGGTCGGCGCATAAGCCGATTAGCGTAGTAACTGGTAATTCGTCGGCTAATTCTAAATCTAGCAATGTTTCGAGCAATTCGGCTGATTCTGCTTGGTTGAGCGCTTGTAAACGTATTGCAAAAGGGCGTACCAAATTGCCAACCGTGTTGTTTTCCCATTGAAGTTCTTCAACGGGGTAAATTTCAGACATGCCTGGCACAAAAATGCGGCAGGCATATACGCTTAAATGCGTGAAGTCGGCGATGTACATATCATGGCCGCTGGCGTGTATGGTGTTTACGCACCAGTCATAATCTTCTTGGGTAGTGGTACCAAAGTTCCAATCCACAAAGTCGTAATCTGGTGTACTGCGTAAGAAATCCCAGCTAATCACGCCGCTAGAATCTACAAAGTGGATTTCTAGATTTTGTGAATCGGCTATTTCCTCCATATCAAAACCGGGTGTGACAAAGTTTTTCAAATTATCAATTGCACGGCCTTGTAACAATTCAGTCAATGCACGTTCTAGTGCTACTTCAAAGCGTGGGTGCGCACCAAAGCTGGCGAAACAACCTTGATCTTCAGGGTGGAGCAATGTTACGTTCATCACTGGGTATTGGCCACCTAATGAAGCATCTTTTACCAAGATGCCATAGCCCGCATCGCGTAAGCCTTTAATACCAGCCTCAATGCGCGGAAAGCGATTAATGACATCTTCTGGCACGTCTGGCAGACAAATGCCTTCGCGGATAATCTTAAACTTGATGTCACGTTCAAAAATCTCAGCCAGTGCTTGTGTACGTGCTTCCATCATGGTGTTGCCAGCAGACATGCCGTTGCTTACATACAAGTTGCCGATGAGATTGACTGGAAACAACACAGTTTTGTCATCACGTAAACGCGTGTAAGGAATCGCACAGATACCGCGTTCAGCATTACCAGAGTTCAAATCGATCAATTGGCTAGCGATTGCGCCGCCTTCTGGGTTATAGAACTTTTGCAATTCAGGCGTCAGTAGTTCTTTAGGCCATTTATCACCTTTTACAGTGAACCATTGCTCATTCGGATAATGCACAAAATCTTTGTTAGCGATTGTTTCACCCAAATAAAAATGCGTCCAAAAATAATTGGTACTTAAACGCTCAAAATATTCACCCAGCGCACTGGCGCGGGCTGCTAGTTGTGAAGCACCTTTGCCATTGGTAAACAAGCGTGTGCAATCTTTATCGATGACATGTACTGACCAAATACCCTCAATTTCATTCAGCCAAGATTTTTCTTCCACATGAATGCCAAGCGCTTCCAGCTTAGCTTGCAATGTGCTGATAGATGATTCTAGCGAGGCATCTTTGCTAGGAATAAACGTATCAATTAGCCCAGTTTTAGGCGCAATAAAGGTTTCTGTTGTGTTGGTATGGGTGTTCATGTGGGTATCTATGAAAAAAGCGTTAAATGAAAATGGTGACAGAATATCATGTGCTTATCATAAAACAAAAAATGAGCTGCAATACAATTGGCGAGGTGTTATTTCTAGACAATGGTTAACGTAAAGCTAGCATCTTGAAGCGTAGCCACCACTCAATACATACCTCATGCTTAGTATTTATGCTAAGCTTAAATTTGGTTTGACTTGGTTTGACTTGGTTTGACTTGGTTTGACTTGGTTTGACTTGGTTTGACTTGGTTTGACTTGGTTTGACTTGGTTTGACTTGG
>JAYWDO010000036.1:0-17781 GCA_043779795.1 Pseudomonadota bacterium | reverse complement strand
GCTTTAAGTGTATAGCCTTTTTCACTCACCAGTACGCCTGCATCCCGCGCCAAGGTAGCTGGGTTGCATGAAACATAAACGATTCTTTGCGGGCTATTGCTGTCATCTAAAGACTTGATCAATTCAAATGCACCATCGCGCGGTGGGTCTACTAGCCATTTGTCAAAGCGACCTAAATTGGTCAATGATTCTGGTGTCATTTTGAATAAATCTGCCACACCAAATTGCGTATTGTTAATTTGATTAAGCGTTGCACTTTCATTAGCACGATCTACCAAGTTAGCTAAACCTTCTAGCCCCAACACCTGCGCGCCACTGCGGGCAATTGGCAAGGTGAAGTTACCAATACCACAAAAGAAATCGGCAATCTTTTCATTAGCTTGTGGGTTAAGCAACTGCATCGCACGACGTATCATCACTTGGTTAATTTGCGGGTTCACCTGCGTAAACTCATTCGGTTTAAATGGGTAGATTAAGCCAAACTCAGGTAGGCTATATTTCAATTCTGGCAAATATTTTTCTAAAGAAGCTAACGGATAAAATGGCTTAATAGTATCTGGGCCTTTTGTTTGCATCCAAATTTGCACAGCATGTGTATCTGCAAAAGTTTTTAGATGCGCTTCATCTTCTAAGGCCAATGGTGCCATAATACGGAAAATCAAAACGATAACAGGCTTGTCTTCATTACTTGATTGAGCTTCACCAACCGCCAACTCAATTTGAGGAAGTTTATCTCTAATACTCAGTTGCACAATCATGCCTTGCAACGGCTCGATTAAAGCTGAAACTTCTGGCACTAATACTTCACAACTATTCATATCAGCCACATAGCGCGTGGCTTTTTCGTTAAAACCCACCAACACGCGCTGCTTTTTATCCACGTACTTCACGCTTAAGCGTGCTTTATGGCGATAACCCCAAATTGGGCCGTAAATCGGTGGCAACATATTGTCAGGCTTAACTTTGCCGATATGCCATAAATCATTTTCAAGTAATCTTTGTTTCGCTGCAACTTGCGCAGAGAAATCCAGATGCTGTAATTTGCAGCCGCCGCATAAGCCAAAATGCTTACATTTAGGCGTCACTCTTTGGCTAGATTGCTTCAGCACCTCAACCACATTAGCCACTTCGTAGCTAGGTTTTATGCGGTGCGATTGAAACGTGACTTTTTCCTTAGGCAAAGCACCATCGATAAAGATAGTTTTTCCCTCTAAATGCGTGACGCCGCGGCCTTCTTGGTCTAGTGACTCAATAATAGCCTGCTTGATTTCTGGAATAACGGGGACTTGATTGCGATTTCTAGAGCGACGTGCCATGTGATAAAACCTGTTTTCAGTAAGGGTGAGATTTTAACTTAATTTATGTCACTGCAATAATGTTAGTGCTGTAGGAGAAATCTTTCCCACATAATATATGCGCTAAAGCGCATATATTATGTGGGAAAGTCAAATGCTGGCTTAGATTGCGAAAGAATGTGCGATTAACTTCCAATGCCTTCGCGACCTAAATATTGCGCCTACATAAACTTAAAGTTATTTCCAGGCAGCCAAAAACTCGGGCCAATGCAGCAAAGCTGGATTTTTTTGTGCATAGCCAGTTAAGGTATCACGCACCAACGCAATTTCAGCGTTATAGATACCTTGGCTTAATTGTCCGCGCATCAACTTAAATCGTAAAAATATCAAATGTGTATTCGCCACATCGGTCTCACAATAATTGCGAATATCTCCAATGCCGCCAGCCTTATAAGCATCCCACACTTTGCTGCCATCCATGCCCTGCTTGCCTGGAAAACCGCACAACTTAGCAAGATCATCCAATGCTGTATAGCCGCTGCCATTAAACATCGCCAAAGTATCCATTAAATCTAAATGGCGTGTGTGGTAACGATTATGGTAATTATTGTATTTAAATTCTTGATCATCCTCACCTAAATCCCAATAACGGCTGGCATTAATGCCGTGTATTAGACCGCGAGAATGCAATACCGGCAAATCAAAACTACGACCATTCCATGAGATTAATTGCGGCGTATATTGCTCTATGGCATCAAAAAGACCTTGGATTATTTCAGCTTCGGCTGAATTGGCATCACCTAATGTCCACACTTTAAAATTTTCACCTTCACGCAACGCACATGAAATCGCACAAATACGGTGTTGATGCAACGGCAAAATATCTGTGCCATTTTGTTGGCGGCATTTATGCAAAGCGATGTTAGTCACATCTTCTGTCGAAGTCTCGGGCGATAATTCATACAAAATACGAAGTCCAGCAGTATCTGGAATGGTCTCAATATCGAAAACTAATGTTGGTGTCATGTGCGATGTAACTTATAAAAAATTAATTAAATTACTTTTTAACCCAGCCACCATCTTGCTGAAAATACCAGCCAGTTTGCGCTTTATCTATCCAACGACCGGCAAAGGTATTGCGAACTTCTCCCTGCCATTCTAAATGACCGTTACCAGCGGCAATTTCTTTGTAAAGCAAATTACGGTCGCTATTTTCTGCAGCGACAAGCGCATTGATGCCCTGCCTATCTTTTAGCGGCAATGCCGTGGCATCACGCACTGCAATCAAACCATCTTTAGTTAAGCCAATCGCACCACTGGAAAAATGTGGTGCAAGCTGCATATGACGGGCTTGCATACTACTTTTAATCGCGGAGATAGCAGGTGTATTCACATCTAAATCTGCTGTTGCTGCGATAACCCAACTGCTGCTAAATAGCGTGATGACAACCAATATAAAACTGAATATAAATTTTTGCATGATATTTCCTAAAATATGTTTGCAAACTACTTCACAGAGGTCTCTGCTGGCTTGCTGGCAGGCACTGTTGCGCCATCTTTTAATTGCCAAACTTCATCAATAATCTTATCTGCGGCTTTCTCTGCCGCTGCTGCTGGAAAATAAATATTAATGGTTACACAAGCTGATACAGCTAAAGTAAGTGCTAATAAACTTAAAATATTTTTCATTTTCATCCTTTGCTCAATCGACGAGCATTTAGTTATTACTTCGTTTATTAGTTAATGATTGCCCTGGCATTACTATCCGTAATGCGTTTAATTCTACCCAATAAATCTTCCAAACTAACACGTTGTGTAAATCCGTTCACATTCACAGAGGGTATGCCTTTACCTTTAACGATGATATACCCGGTTGGGGTTGACTCGACGCCACCCATTTTGCATATATCTTGACGTAATTCACAACTTAAGCCAATTTTATCGTAATTGAATTCTTTAAAAAATCGTAAAAAACTACGTTGCACCGCCGCGGCAGCACCTTCGCCACCTAATGCCGTAATATTTTCTACCGCGCGTTGTGATATTTTTTTAAGATGCTTGCCTTCACTGGTATGAATATAGGCATCTAAATTCACTGGCTTCCAGTTTTCAAGCACCATGCTTTTCACATCACCATCCAGCTTACCTTCAATATCACCAAAGCTAAAAGTGCGGGTTAGCTCACCTAAGTCTAAGTGACGCATCAATAAATCGGCATACAGATGCGGCACCACGCCTAATGGATCATCAATTTTTAAATTATCCATACCAATAGTGCCGTTAAATACGTTAAAGGTCATAGCGCCATTCATATTGAGCTGTTTACCGGCATAAGTGACTAATGGAACCTGCCCGGATATTTTACCCTGCATCTTAGGCCAACCCATGGCTGTACTAAAGTCTGCCATAGAGATTGGTGTTAAATCCATACGCAAATGCCAATACCAACTATCGGCAATCATGGCGGCTGAAATATCTGATAAATTCAGCGCACCATCTAAAATCGGCAACGTAAGTTGTGGCGAGACCAATGAATATCTGTTGATTTCAGCACTAAGATTAGTATTAGCCAGTGGCATTTTAAGTAAATGGCCACCTTTGTAATTAATGTTGATAGTTTTAGCATTGTCGTAATCCCAGGGCAGGTGTGCGTTCATGTGCTTGAAGGAAAACTTGCCATTTTTATCATCAATATCGGCATCACGTAAGTTAAGTTCAAAGCTACGCGGCTCTAAATTTTTAATCTCAAACTGCCAATCGGCCTTGCCAGAAACCTCTAAATTACCAAATATAGATTTCTCGACCATTGGCTTTAAAAATATAGAATAAAGCCCTGCAAAATCAACATCTTTTGCTGAGACTTTAATATCTTCTACGGTTTTAGTTTGCGTGTTAATTTGCACGCTGCTGGTCATTTTACCCACTTCATTTACCATTAAACTGGCGTTTTCAATATTTAAAATTGGCGACTTAAACGTGCCGTTAATCTCAAATAAATTACCCGCTTTGCCAAAGTAAAACGGTTGCCAAAATAACTCACCTTTGGTCCAACTAATTAGGCCGTTCCATTGCCAAGTATTATTAATATTCTTAGCTGCCAACTTCATCTGACCGGTGAGATTTTCTCCTGCATGCAAGCCGGACTCATCACTAAAGCTTGCTGCATTAAACAAAATGTCTGCAGAAAAATTGTTGGGATAACTGACAAAATGGATTGAGAACGGTGCTTTAATTTGCTTTGCGATAAAGTTGCCATCAAGGCAATCTATCTGGCCGATTTTATCAGTATTAAATTGTCCGCATTTTAAATCGAATGGAATAAACACGCTTTCATTCACAGGCTTAACTTCAGCATGCAACTTAAGCGTGGGCGATTCGCCTTTTAAATCTACTTGGAATTGTGCATTTTTGAGCTGGCCTGCAGGTGCATTAACCTCGCCAACCTGAATTTGTAAGGTGCTAATTGCATAAGCATTATGACTAACAATGCTTAACCATAAGACCAATAAAATCGATAGCTGACGAAGCATTTAGGCCGGATAAACCCCTGTAGAAAGGTAGCGGTCACCACGGTCGCAAACAATAGAAACGATGACTGCATTTTCTAATTTTTGAGAAAGCTGCAAAGCTGCATATAAACCGCCGCCAGAAGAAACGCCAGCAAAAATACCCTCTTCTGCCGCTAAGCGACGCATGGTTTTTTCTGCATTAGCTTGCCCTACATACACCAATTCATCTACACGTTTAGCATCATAAATCTTTGGTAAATAGGCTTCCGGCCATTTACGAATACCAGGAATCTGCGCACCCTCTTCAGGTTGCATACCAATAATTTGTACCGCTGGGTTTTGTTCTTTTAAATAGCGAGAAACGCCCATAATAGTGCCAGTGGTGCCCATACTCGCCACAAAATGCGTTACTTTTCCTTCAGTATCACGCCAAATTTCTGGGCCTGTACCCTCGTAATGCGCAAGCGGATTATCCATATTGCCAAACTGATCTAACACAATGCCCTCACCCTCAGCTTGCATCTTAGCGGCAACATCACGCGCTAACTCCATACTGCCGTCTTTTGGCGTCAGCACTAGCTCTGCGCCATAAGCTTTCATACTTTGGCGGCGCTCAATACTTTGATTATCTGGCATGACTAATATTAGTTTATAGCCACGCATGGCGGCAACCATCGCCAAAGCAATACCGGTATTGCCGCTAGTTGCTTCAATCAGCGTATCTCCCGGTTTAATCTCGCCACGTGCTTCTGCACGAGTAATCATGCTATAAGCCGGCCTATCTTTCACTGACCCGGCTGGATTATTGCCTTCTAGTTTCAGCAATATTGTATTGCTAGTATTGCCAGCCATGCGTTGCAGCTTCACCAAAGGTGTATTGCCAATAAAATTATCAATCGTTTTGAAGTTCATACGTACTTTCTAATTAAGCTATTCTAAAATCAAGCTGGTTTTTAGCCAAATAAAGTGCATAAGCACCAAGGCCAGCAAATGCAATCAGGGCTAATTGCGGAATGCTGAGTCCTAAAAATGTCCAATCGATGGCTGCACAGTCACCAGTGCCGCGAAACACTAAAGTAAGGGCTTTTTGTAGTGGAAAGTTATCAAACATATAATCAAAACCTACGCCACAGTCTGCAATAATACTTTCGCGATGCGCTTGTAAGTACCAATGTCGAATAGCGACACCTGCGCCACCTATCGCGGTGAATACCTGCAATAAAGTGAATATTTTCTTCAACATAGTCGCGGGCTTAATAAACGCCGCAATTAAAAACAGCAACCCCAAGCTCATCAATATGATGCGTTGCGATATACACAGCGGACAAGGCTCTAAGTGATACTGCGTTTGTATGACTAATGCAGTGGCCACCAAAGCAAAACAGGCAAAAAAGCCTAATACATAGCCACTTCTACCACTTAGCAATTGTTTGATCTTATGTTTGATCTTATGTTTGATCTTAGTTTGGATCATAGCGATTTACACTTATAATTGAATTAAGAAAACATTGTAATAGATAACGCATGACGACTGAACCAACTTTATTGACGAATAAGCAGATATTTACACCTAAGATACTGACCGTAAGCGAGTTAAATCGTTTAGCTAATCAGGTATTAACCCAAAGCTTTCCGTTATTTTGGGTGTCTGGCGAAGTTTCTAATCTAACCCGCGCGGCCAGCGGACATTGGTATTTCTCACTTAAAGATAGCGGTGCTCAAGTGCGTTGCGTAATGTTTAAAGGCCGCAACAGCTATTTAGATTGGTCACCCAAAGAAGGTGATAAAGTAGAAGCACGCTGCACAGTAACGCTTTATGAGGCACGTGGTGACTTTCAGCTCACGATTGAGTTTTTACAACGCGCAGGTCTAGGTGCGCTGTTTGAAGCCTTTGAGAAACTCAAAACCAAGCTTCAGCTTGAAGGATTATTTGATACTGCTTATAAAAAACGCTTACCAGCGCACCCTAAAAAAATAGGCATTGTCACTTCGCCAGATGCTGCAGCACTGAGGGATGTGCTAACCACGCTCCAACGCCGCATGCCTAGTATTCCCATTGTGATTTACCCAACGCCAGTGCAGGGAAAAGGCGCAGCTGCGTTGATTGCCAATGCTGTTCGACTAGCCAATCAACGTGGAGAATGCGATGTGCTGATTATTTGTCGCGGTGGCGGTAGCATTGAAGATTTATGGCAATTTAATGAAGAAATCGTCGCCCGAGCGATTGCTGAATGTTCTATACCAATCATCAGCGGCATAGGCCATGAAACTGACTTTACCATTTGTGACTTTGTTGCAGACATGCGTGCGGCAACGCCCACAGCCGCAGCAGAGCTTGCGACACCATCACGTGAGAGTATGCTAAATAGGCTTAATCAGTTAAAACAGCAACTCACAAAGAATACCCAATACTTTTTAAGCCAGCGGTCACAAACACTAGATTACTTAGCGCGGAGATTAACCTCACCATTACAAAAAATAGAGCAACAGCAAACCTATTTAGCACAAATTGGCTACCGTTTAAATGCCAGTATTAATCAACAATTACAAACTAAACAATACAATTTACTGCGTTTAAGTCAAAACTTGCAGCACCTTAATCCGCAAGCGGTACTTACGCGCGGCTATGCATTTGTACAAAATAAACTTGGGGCTATTATTAGCTCAAGCGAGCAATTGCAAAGTGGTGATGAAGTTATACTTACTTTTGAAATAGGTTCAGCAGAGGTTAAAATCATTAAAACAAGCAGCTAGCTTGTTGTATGTACAGATTCAAGCTTATTCACTTATCGCTAAATTTATTAAAAAAATATTGGTTAAGTGTATAGGTTGATTGATAATAGCGTTCTTATCAAATTTATTAGCATTTTAATGTCATCTCCTACTGGCAGTAAAACAAAACTCTCTGCACTTACTTTAGCCGCATTAGGCGTTGTTTTTGGAGATATTGGTACAAGCCCTTTGTACACCATCAAAGAAGTATTCTCCGCAGGCACACACCCTGTACCGCTGACTGAAGCCAATATGTACGGCATATTATCGCTAATTGTTTGGGCGTTAATCATGGTGGTATCGGTTAAATATGTTGCATTTGTTATGCGTGCAGATAACCGTGGCGAAGGCGGCATTATGGCTTTGCTAGCATTAGCCAGCCACAATGCGGCAGGCAACGTCAAAAAACAACACACCATTATGCTGCTAGGTATTTTAGGCGCCTGTATGTTTTATGCGGACGGCATGATTACTCCCGCAATTTCAGTGCTCTCTGCGGTAGAAGGCTTAGAATTATCAGCCCCGATGTTGCACCCGCTAATCATTCCAGTCACCTTAATCGTATTAGTTATTCTATTTTGGGCACAAAGCAAGGGCACCGCATTAGTCGGTGCTTTTTTTGGTCCAATCATGCTACTTTGGTTTGGTACTTTAGCGGTACTAGGCGTGCAAAGCATCCTGCAAAACCCTACCATTTTGCATGCTCTCAACCCCATGTATGCCTTTCATTTTTTTGCAGTCAGTCCGTGGATAGCTTTTGTAGCATTAGGTGCGGTAGTGCTTGCGGTAACTGGTGCTGAAGCTTTATATGCAGATATGGGTCATTTCGGGCGCTTTCCGATCCGTCTGGCTTGGTTTGGCTTTGTATTTCCAGCATTGATACTGAATTATTTTGGCCAAGGTGCGCTCATTTTAAGAAACCCTGAAGCCGTTAAGAACCCGTTCTACCTACTGGCTCCAGAGTGGATGCTATTTCCGCTCATTATATTAGCCACTCTTGCAGCGGTAATTGCCTCGCAAGCCGTGATTACTGGCGCATTTTCAGTCTCACGACAAGCGCTGCAACTCGGCTTCTTACCACGCATGCACGTAGAACATACTTCTGAAAGCCAGCAAGGCCAAATCTATATGCCTCGCGTTAACTGGGGTTTGATGTTAGGCGTAATGATATTAGTATTGTCATTTAAATCATCAGGCAATTTAGCAGCCGCTTATGGCATTGCGGTGACTGGCGACATGGTGATTACCACACTATTAGCAGGTATCGTATTCCATAATATTTGGGGTTGGAGCAAGTTACGCACAGGCGCATTAGTCATTATGTTTTTGATTATAGATGTGTCATTCTTTAGTGCTAACGTGTTAAAAATACCTGATGGTGGCTGGGTGCCACTAGTCATAGGTATTGTGATTTTCACCTTGATGCTAACGTGGAAAACAGGCCGAACATTGCTTTATCAACATCTTAAAAATGATGCAATGGCGCTAGATCCATTTATTGAAGCGATTGGTGCACATCCGCCTACACGTGTGCATGGTACGGCATTGTTTATGACACCAAACCTGGATGGCGTTCCACATGCCATGCTGCACAATTTAAAACACAATAAAGTGTTACACGAAAAAGTTGTGGTTTTAACCGTTAAATTTTTAGACTATCCGCACAGCTCGACTGAAGAACGTGTAGAAGTGCAAGTATTACCACATGAGTTTTATAAAGTAACCGTGAATTACGGCTTTAAAGATGAGCCAGACTTACCTCGTGACTTGCATCTATGCACCGCACAAGGCTTAATTTTAGATTCGATGGATACTTCATTTTTTGTCGGTAAAGAGATTCTTATCTCTAGCGAAAAAACTGAAATGGCTTATTGGCGTAAAAAAATATTTATTGGCTTATTTAGAAGTGCTGAAACGATTACCAATCAATTCAAATTACCTCCAAATCGGGTGGTTGAGCTAGGTTCACAGGTGTCTTTTTAACACCGTATGCTCTATTTGACAAAAAATTAATATTTTACAAAGCGTAATATTTAGACTAGGTTCTAGATTTTTATAAGATTAGGGTAAAATAGCGTTTTTTGCTTTTTACCCTTTTTTACGCTGTATATTTCTGGAATATTATCTACATTATCATGAGTCAACTACAAAATATCATTGAAACCGCATTTGAAGACCGCGCAAACATCAACCCGGCTAATGCCAGCCCAGAATTAAAAGATGCGGTAGCAAGCATCATTGCTGATCTTGATTCAGGCACTTTACGTGTTGCCTCACGTATCGGCGACACGCAAAACTGGGAAACGCATCAATGGTTAAAGAAAGCGGTATTACTATCATTCCGCTTAGATGATAACGTATTGCTAGATGGCGGCTGCACTCAATACTTTGATAAAGTTCCAGCAAAATTTGCTAATTACGCTGAAGCAGACTTTAAAGCAGGTGGATTTCGCGTGGTGCCTGGCGCTATGGTACGTCGTGGCTCATTTATCGGTAAAAATGCGGTGCTGCTACCTTCTTTCGTCAACATTGGCGCCTACGTAGGTGAAGGCACTATGGTTGATGCATGGGCAACAGTAGGTTCATGTGCGCAAATTGGTAAAAATGTGCATCTATCTGGCGGCGTAGGCATTGGCGGTGTACTAGAGCCTGTGCAAGCGGGTCCAACAATCATCGGTGACAATTGCTTTATCGGTGCGCGTTCTGAAGTAGTTGAAGGCGTAATTGTTGAAGATAACTGTGTAATATCAATGGGCGTTTACATCGGTCAATCAACTAAAATTTACGACAGAGAAACAGGTAGTGTGACTTACGGCCGTGTTCCTGCCGGCTCAGTAGTTGTTGCTGGCAACTTACCCTCTAAAGACGGCACTTATAGCCTTTATTGCGCAGTGATTGTTAAAAAAGTAGATGAGAAAACACTAGGTAAAGTAGGTATTAACGAATTACTACGTGGTATTTAAAATTGAATAAGTGACAGATTGATAACAAAATTTGTCACTTAAGTATATTTCGTGTCAATCAGCTTACACTAAATCAAAAAAATCACCCTTAACACCCGCCATGTGCGGGTGTTTATTTTTAATGTCCAGCGTTCTCACCAAATGTAGATTAAATATTAAATAAACTTAACCCATTGTTTTAAATATACTAAATATTGTAAACTAGCAGGACTATATAGTATCCAGCATCATTTTTACTCAAGTTATCGGTTTTAGGAATAGAAGTTGCTAAGCAATTAACTCCACCCACTACTTGTTATAAACATGATGCTGAGTTTTATTAACAATAATAATCTTTGGTTAATTGCAATTGCGCTGTTAGTTGCTTTTGGCACCTCTATTACCACATTTCGCCTTACGACCAGCTTATGGTTCAGTAAACCGACTGAAGCTAAGTTGTGGTTTACAGGCGGCATCGTAATTACAACGCTAGGTGCATGGTTTATTCACGCCATTTGTATTGCCACGATTAACGATAAACCAACCTTGGTTTTCCTTACAACGGCTTTATGCGTCATCAGCTTAATTTTAGCTACGCTATTAGTGGCTGTATTGGATTTATTTCTAAGAAACAAAAAACTGGCAGAAAATCACTCAAAAGAAAATTTATTACGAATGGCAATGGTTGATACGCTAACGCATCTACCAAACCGCCGCGCCTTATTACAGCAGCTTGAAGCAGCGTGTAGAAGAAGTGAAAGATCTGATACAAGTTTAGCCGTAGCTTTTGTGGATATTGATAACTTTAAGCAAATCAACGATGTGCTTGGTCACCAGGTAGGCGATGAGGTATTACAAGAAGTCGCAAAAAAATTAGTGGCGGCAGTACGTGGCTGTGATGAAGTTGCGCGTATCGGCGGCGATGAGTTTATTGCCTTAATCGAAGAAGTTAAAACCGATGAGGATTGCATCGTTATCGTTGAGCGTATGGTCAACTCGATTAGAGAAATAATAATTCCAAATCATTCCGAGTTTGCCTTAACCGCCTCTATCGGCGTGGCAATGTTCCCTAAAGATGGCAGTATTGGCCAACTGATTAATGAGGCTGATACAGCCATGTACCGCGCTAAAAAAGATGGTAAAAATCAATTTCGTTTCTTTGATGCTGAAATCGCTCTGGCTTCAGAACAGCTACTTGAAACACAATATGACTTAAAAAATGCGTTAGCCAACGATGAATTTAAATTACATTTTCAAATTAAAATTGATAGCATCACTAGAGAACCTTTAGGCGCAGAGGCGTTAATACGCTGGCAGCACCCAGTAAGAGGTTTATTACATCCGGCTGACTTTATGCAAGCTGCGGAACGCTTTGGTTTAAGTAGCGCAATCAGTGCTTGGGTGATAGAAGAAAGTTGCCGCACATTGCATCATTTAAAATTGATTGAAATCCCTTTTAGCATTTCAATCAACTTATCGTATCAACAAGTCAGAAATGTAAACTTGGTGAGCGATATTACTGAGATGTTGCAGCGCTTTGACTTGCCATCCTCAAGTGTGATATTTGAAATTTCAGAATATTCAGCAATTCGGAATGAAGCCTTATTTAATAGTTTGTTAGACCGTTTCAATGCTGCTGATATCAAGATTGCCATTGATGATTTTGGCAGTCAGCCATCAAGCTTGGCTTATTTAAAAAACCTAAAAGTAAGTGAACTTAAACTAGATCCAAGCTTTATCAACGATATTGATACTAATCATAAAACACGCAGCATCACCCAAGCGATTATTGAACTTGCTCACGTACTGGAATTAAACGTGGTTGCCGAAGGTGTTGAAACTGAAGAGCAACGTAAAATGCTAGTAGACCTTGGCTGCGACCAGATGCAAGGCTTCCTGATTTCACGCCCCTTACCAGAAGAAAGGCTAATAGGCTTGCTAAAAAAACTGAATTTATACTTTGAAGAAACCGGCCAGTTTTTTATCAAAGAACTTAAAAAAATTGTTGATTAGCCACAGCTTAAATCTACCATACTGGCTTGATTAGCACCCACGCAACATTACCAATGCTCACATTTAATTCAACAACTTAAGCATAATTTCTGCACTTTACCGGATTGCTGTTAAAATACGTCTTTAATTAAAACTGTGGCTTAAAACACCCATCACTAAGACAATACTCATGCAGCTATTCGGCATTCCCAACTGTAGTACCGTTAAAAAATCCCGTGATTGGCTGTCCAACAATGGCGTGGCTTACGAGTTTCACGACTTCAAAAAAAATGGTGTTAGCCATAATTTACTTGAAGATTGGTTGTGTCAAATGCCTTGGGAAAAGCTCATCAATCGCGCAGGCATGACATGGCGTAACTTAACTGATGCTGAAAAATCGGCAGTGATCGATACAAACTCCGCTCTTAATTTAATGCTAGAGAAATCATCGCTTATTAAGCGTCCAGTGTTGGTGAAAGATGGAAAAATCGTATGCTTAGGATTTTCAGAAGCCGCTTATAAAGAACTAATATGACCAATTCAACCACTCAAAGTAAAACCTTAAGCCTAGCCATTGACTTACTCACGCGTCGCTCTAACACGCCTGAAGATGCTGGTTGCCAGGAACTAATGATTTCACGTTTAGAACCACTCGGTTTTAAAATTGAGCATATGCGTTTTGGTAATGTGGATAATCTATATGCCAGACGCGGAACGACGGGGCCATTATTAGTATTTGCAGGCCATACAGACGTAGTACCAACTGGCCCGCTAGAAAAGTGGCACACACCGCCATTTGAGCCAACGATTAAAGACGGCATGCTCTATGCGCGTGGAGCAGCTGACATGAAAACTTCGCTCGCAGCTTTCATTACCAGTATTGAAGAATTTGTCGCGGAAAACCCAAGCCATAACGGTTCTATTGGCTTGCTTATTACCTCTGATGAAGAAGGTGTGGCGGTAGATGGTACGATTAAAGTCGTTGAAGCGTTAAAAGCACGTGGTGAATTGATTGATTATTGCATCGTTGGCGAACCTACAAGCAATAAAGTAGTTGGAGACATGATTAAAAATGGTCGCCGCGGCTCACTTTCTGGCAAGTTGATTGTGAAAGGCCTGCAAGGCCATATTGCGTATCCGCATTTAGTTAAAAATCCAATTCACATGGTGGCGCCAGCCATCAAAGATATGGTGGAAACAGTTTGGGATACTGGTAACGAATACTTTCCACCAACGTCATGGCAAATATCCAATATGAATGGCGGCACAGGCGCAACCAATGTTGTGCCAGGTGAAGTTGAAATTTTATTTAACTTTAGATTTTGTACAGCAAGCACTGAAGCTAATTTAAAAGAACGCACTCATGCTATTTTAGATAAATATGCGCTTGATTATGACTTGGAATGGGAATACTCACCACCGTACATCACACCACGCGGCAATTTGGTAGAAGCGATAACTGAAGCAATTCAACAAGCTTATGGCGTAACACCTGAGCTATCAACCACGGGGGGTACCTCTGATGGCCGCTTTATTGCTGACATTTGCAAGCAAGTAATTGAGTTTGGTCCGCTAAACGCTACGATTCATAAGCTCAACGAATGTGTAGGCGTAGCAGATATTGAACCGCTAAAAGAAACCTATAAATTAACGCTACAAAAATTACTCAAATAAAAGAACGTAATGACAAATAACATTATTGATGAAATCATCACCATTCGCGACTGGATTCGCCTTGCTGTGAGCCGATTTGAAGCCTCTGACGTATTTTATGGTCATGGTACTGATAACGCTTATGATGAAGCGGTTTGGCTGATAATGAGCGCACTACATTTGCCGATGGACACATTGGATAATTTTTTAGATGCGCGTTTAACAACTACCGAGCGCACTAAGCTTGCGAGCTTTATTGAGCAGCGTATCACCAAGCACACACCAACCGCTTATTTAGTCAAAGAAGCTTGGTTACAAGGCCTTAAATTTTATGTAGACGAACGTGTGCTGATTCCACGTTCATTTATCGCCGAATTATTAAACACCGATTTAAGCCCTTGGATTGAATTTCCAGAAATGGTTGAAAGCGCTGCTGATATTTGCACTGGTAGTGGCTGCTTAGGCGTTCTGCTTGCAAGCGTGTTCCCCAATGCAGCAATTGATGTCATCGATATTTCACAAGATGCCATTGATGTGGCTAATATCAATATTGCCAACTATGGCTTAGAGGATCAAATTACAGCCATTAAGTCAGACATGTTTAACGTGCTACGAGATGAAAATAATGTCTGTAAAAAGTATGACGTTATCATCAGTAATCCACCCTACGTAGATGCGCCATCAATGGCAGCTTTACCGGCAGAATACCAAAACGAACCACAACTAGCCTTGGGCAGTGGTCTTGCTGGCTTAGACCACACGCACACCATTCTACGCGAAGCAGCCAACTACTTAAGCGACGATGGCATACTGATTGTTGAAATCGGGCATAATCGCGAAGCCTTGGAAGCTACATACCCAAACATTGTATTTACCTGGCTAGAAGTTTCGTCAGGCAATGAATTCGTATTTTTACTGACTAAATCACAGTTACAATAAATCGACCGTTATACTAAATCACCGTTACTTTAGGCAATCATATTTTGAATATTTCACAAACTACTAGCAAACCCGTTAGCCAAACCATTAGTTGGCAAGAAGCTGGTAAAACCAAAACCGGCATTTGGCACTCTGAAAACGACGCGCCCGTACCAAAAAAAGTTTTAGTGACCGACGACACTATCAAGGCAGATGATGCCTATAAGCTTTGCTGTGAAGGCACAGCGCTACTTTGGCGTGGCGACTTTCAAAATGCCAAACTACTGATGCAAGCGCTTTCACGCAGAATAGATCGTCCACGTAAAAAACCAAAGAAAACTGGTGATACTATGTTGCAAGCTTTTCATTTGCATCGCCAAGGGCAATCGCAAAAAGCGCGCATTTTGGGCATGCTAGTCATTGAGTTAAACGTGGGCTACAACATTAGCTTACGCCGCGCACCTGATGTAAAAGCCGCATGTGAACATGCTTACGGTAAAAGTAGCCAATCTATCGTGGTTTCATTACGCGAAATTTTAGGCTTAGTTGGTGCTTATGAGTGGAGCAAAAGTGGCGTAGACATTAGTGTCATCAATAATAAAATATTCCCTAGCTACGGTGTATTCTCGCCTATTCGTGGTGAATATTTAGATTTGGTTGATGTGGCACCATTACCCGTGCCTTGCAATCTTGCATTTGATATTGGTACTGGCACTGGTGTGCTTGCAGCCGTACTCGCAAACCGTGGTGTGTCAAAAATTGTAGCTACGGACAACTCACACCGCGCTTTAGATTGCGCACTTAAAAACATCAATCTGCTTGGCTTGAAAAATAATGTCATACTGCTTGAAGCTAATCTCTACCCAAAGGCAGAATACGGCAAAGCAGATTTAATTATCTGCAACCCACCATGGTTACCAGCGCACCCTAGCTCAGCACTGGAATCTGCGATATACGATGAGAAAAGCCAAATGCTTAAAGGATTTTTAAATGGCTTAAGCGCACATTTAAACGATTCTGGTGAAGGTTGGTTGATTCTGTCGGATTTTGCTGAACAATTAGGCTTAAGAACTCGCGAAGAGTTACAGGGCTGGATAGCAGCAGCAGGTCTAAAGGTGATTGATAGAACCGATACAAAAGCACGACATGGTAAAACACTAGATGCCAGCGACCCACTTCATGCAGCACGTAAGGCCGAAGTTACTTCGTTATGGCGTTTGGCTAAACTATAAAGTACTTGGTTTAAATAGTACTTGTTCTAAAAATTGCTTATTTAAATAGTACTTGAATACAAATAAAAAAGGTGTGCAAATTTTCATTTGCACACCTTTTTTATTAACTATGTTTTACTAACTATGTTTTACTAACTATGTTTTACTAACTATGTTTTACTAACTATGTTTTACTAGCCACGACCTCTATTTCTATCGGTTTTCTTTTGCAGATCTGCTACCAATAAATCGCTAGTTTGTCTAACGCGGCGATTCTCATTTTTACGTGGTGCTGGCTTTTTAGCCGCAGGATTTCTAGCAGCATCAGATTTAGTGCGATATGGTTTAGCTGAGCCATCAGCAGCATCACGCGGCGGCCTATCTAAAGCACTCACGCGTTGCCTACGCACTTTAGGCATAAATACTGTCGTCGCTTTTAGTTTCTCACGTTGCGTGAGTTGTCTTAGCGGTGCGCTTGGTATAGGTAAATCAGCCCATTCTAGCAAGCCAACCACTTCTTTTTGCTCTAACTTTAACATTGTGCCGCGTTTAACGCGTGGCGGTAAATTCACTGGGCCAAAACGTACACGCATCAAACGGCTTACTGGTAACTGAAACGCCTCAAATAGTCGACGCACTTCGCGATTACGGCCTTCACGCAGAATAACTTGGTACCAATGGTTTGCACCTTCTCCGCCCTGCGCTTTAATGCTATCAAAGTTTGCCGGGCCATCTTCGAGCTCAATGCCTTCTGTGAGCTGCGTCATTTGGCCTTCGGTCAATTCGCCAAAAATTCGCACAGCGTATTCACGCTCAACTTCGTAACGTGGGTGCATAAAGCGATTGGCCAACTCACCAGAGGTAGTAAATATCAGCAGGCCACTGGTATTCATATCCAAACGACCAATTGCGATCCATTTACCATTTTTTACTTTTGGCAATTTATCAAACACGCTCGCGCGACCTTCAGGGTCGTCTTGGCTAACGATTTCGCCTTCAGGTTTATGATAAATCAACACTTGTGGAAGTTCTGCTACGAATGGCAGTTTTAATGGGCGGCTATCTAAACGCACTAGATCAAATTGCGTAACGCCTTGGCCTGTAGTTGCTGGTGCGCCATTAACCGTGACACGGCCACTAGCAATAAGCACTTCCATATCACGACGTGAGCCCAATCCACCTAGCGCTAAGAGCTTATGCAGCCTTTGCGTGGGTTCTGCTGTTGCATTTTCATCAACCGCTAATTTGGTGAAGCTAGTTTTTGCGCGGCGCGGCGTTGCTTGCGGGTCGCGTTGGGTCTTAAAGGGACGTGCCATAATGATAAACTATTGATTGTAATAGCGCATTTTACCGCAGTTAGTGATAATTACCGCACATTAAATACTTTTACTAAAGGCTTTATGAGGCCAACACTAAAATCTAAGCCGCTATAAACTTATAAATCCAGTTATATTTCTTGCTGAACAAACGCTTCCATAGGCGGCAAATC
>JAYWDO010000035.1:0-6928 GCA_043779795.1 Pseudomonadota bacterium | reverse complement strand
GAAATGATGGCGGAAATTAAAGATGCCAACTTAAATTACTTAATGTTGGCGCAACAATTAATTCGTTCAGATAAAGCAACTGCAATTTTTCGCTTAGGGATAAGCAAAGAAATTGCCGATTTACTAGAAGGCCTAAGTAACTTACAGTTACTCAAGCTCAGCAGTACCAATATGATGTTAGCCCGATTCCGTTTTGATGACAGCGCTATTTTGGGCATGCTTACCAATTACACCAAAGACCGTTCACAAGCACATTTGCACACCGCGATTTTGATGGCTGGCCAAACTGCTGAAGCAATGGCCTAAATAATTGATAAGTACTACCGTAAAGTAAAAATGTGTTAGATATATCGTTAAAAATAATTTGATTCAACAATAGTGAACAATAAATTAAATGCTGTTGAATAAAGGGAGCGGATCATGGAAAAGAAAAGTGTAGTGAATGAATCAGAGCAAATTCAACTTGCCATGCAAATGATTAAGCTTGGTGCAAGATTGCAGTTGCTAGAATCACAAACTAGTTTGTCTCGTGAGCGCTTGATTAAGCTTTATAAAGAGTTAAAAGGTGTTTCGCCACCAAAAGGCATGTTACCGTTCTCCACAGACTGGTTTTTAACATGGCAGCCTAACATTCACTCGTCTATTTTCTTTAATATCTATAAGTTCATGGTGGACTATACCGACGAAAAAGGTATTCATGCCATTATTAAAGCTTACAGCTTATATCAACAGCAAGTAGAGCAAGAAGAAGATGCTGAGCCAGTATTATCAATGACACGCGCTTGGACATTAGTACGTTTTGTTGAAAGCAAAATGCTTAAGATGCAAAGCTGCAGTTGTTGTGGAGGTAGTTTTATCGTCAATAGTTATGATTTGAATCAAAGCTATGTGTGCAATTTATGCCACGTACCTTCACGTGCTGGTAAAACTAAAAAAGCGAAAGAACTGACTTATAAAATAGTAGCAATGTCTGCGTAAGTTAATTATTCAATAATGGGCATCAGGCCGAACAATAATCTTATGGTGCAACGTCTACTCAATCAAGATGTTGCGTCAGAGGTCTTGGTTGGCAGTCGACAGCTGTTCAAAATTCGTTCAAAAAAAATACGATTAGTACCTGCTGCATTAGCCATTTTGGTTCAGTGTGCTGCATTCATTACGGTTATCTTATCTTCAAGCTTGCTTAGTGTTGCTTCATCTGTTTATTTCAATACCAGTTTAACCATCCCAATTGTTATTTTAGTCCTGATGCAAGGATTGATTGCCGCTGGTTATGCGCACTTATTTGGTATGGCCAGTTGGTGGCGTTGGATACATTTAGGTTTTCCTGTAGCAATATGGGCAATGTCTAGCTGGCATGTACCCAATGAAATCTATCTTGCAGGATTTGTGATCAGTTTGAGTTTGTTTTGGACCACATTTCGCAACCAAGTACCTTTTTTTCCGTCGCGCCCAATCGTTTGGCAGCAAGTTGCTAGGCTCATTCCGCAAGATAAACCGGTCAGGCTCATTGACATTGGTAGTGGCCTAGGTGATATGTCTATGCATATTGCTAGATCTAGGCCAGATGGACATATCGAAGGCATTGAAATAGCGCCACTACCTTGGATAATCAGCTACGTGCGCGCTAAAATACGTTGCTCTACCGCTAGGTTTAGATTAGGGGATTACCGTACCTTGGATTTTGCCAATTACAACGTTATATTTGCCTACTTATCTCCTGTAGTCATGCTGGCCTTGTGGGAAAAAGCGCATCAGGAAATGCTAACTGGCAGTATGTTGATTAGTCTTGAGTTTGATATTCCCGGTGTGGTGCCTAGTCTATGTATAGAGGGCAACGAGCATTCGCCAGCATTATATGTTTGGAATATATTGTAATTATTGCTATTAAGTCATCATGTGTTTGGAGCATATTGTAGCCGCTGTCATTAAGTCATCACTTTTGAATCAAGACCTCTCAGCCTAAACGAAATGATTAACGCAATCGTTCTGCAAAGCACTAAACACGATATAAACCTGCAAATATCCCTTTATTCCACAGATTGATTTTTACTCCATATTGATATTCTTTAACTAATTACTAAACCACGGAAATTATATTTCCTAACTTTGGAGTACGAAAGTATGTTTGTCATCATTGGATACATTGTTATCTGTGGCACAATATTTGGTGGCTTTGCTATGGCTGGCGGCCATTTAGGTAGCCTCTGGCAGCCATTGGAAGTGTTAATGATTTTTGGAGGCGCATTAGGCTCTTTTGTTGTTGGTAACGATAACAAAGCACTTAAGGCTACGGCAAAGGCACTACCAAGCTTATTTAAAGGTTCTAAGTTCACTAAAGCGCTGTATATGGATTTGCTAGCATTGTTATTTGAAATTCTTTCAAAAATTCGCAAAGATGGCATGATGTCTATTGAAAATGATGTCGAAAATCCTGAGTCCAGCCCGTTATTTAGCAAGTACCCACAATTGTTACATGATCATCACCTGACTGAGTTTATCACTGACTATTTACGTCTGATGGGTTCAGGGAATATGGATGCGATGCAAATTGAAAATCTGATGGATAACGAAATCGAAACACATCATATGGAGGGCCATGTACCAGTACATTGTATTGCTAAGCTTGGCGATGCTTTGCCAGCATTTGGTATCGTAGCGGCGGTGATGGGCGTGGTGCACACCATGGAAAGCTTATCATTGCCACCCATCGAGCTAGGTGTTTTGATTGGTCATGCGCTGGTAGGTACATTCTTGGGTATTTTGCTCGCTTATGGTTTTGTGGGGCCGTTATCTGGCTTGCTAGAACAGAAGCTTGAAGAGAGTACAAAAATGTATAACACGGTAAAAGTAACATTGCTCTCAAGTCTAAATGGTTATGCGCCTGCCATTGCAGTTGAATTTGGTCGAAAAATTCTATATTCAACTGAACGACCAAGCTTTATTGAACTTGAGACACACATTAAGCAAACTAAAGGTAAATAAGTTGGTTTCTAAAATAATGACTCATTACGGAGTTTGTCATGGCTGAAGAACGCATTAGACCGATCATTATCAAGAGAATTAAAAAAGTTGCCAGCGGACATCATGGAGGCGCTTGGAAAATTGCTTACGCGGACTTCGTGACGGCTATGATGGCCTTCTTTTTGCTAATGTGGCTATTAGGCTCGACCTCAAAGGAGCAAAAAGAAGGTATCTCCGAATATTTTAAAACACCATTGAAGCAAGTATTAATGGGCCCTTCAATGGGGGCTAGTGACACGATTATAAAAGGTGGTGGCGGTAAAGACTTTACTAAGAAATCTGGGCAAGTGAAAGCGGTAGAAGGACCTAAAGGAAAGCAAAAAGATGTCAATATTGATGATGTCAAGAAAGCCGTTGAAAAAGCCGAAAAAGTAAAACTCGAAGAACTCAAAAAGAAAATTGAAAAAGCGATTGAAGACAGCCCTAGTTTAAGTAAATTCAAAAGTCAGCTGTTGTTAGACATCACCTCTGAAGGTCTACGGGTGCAAATTGTGGATGATAAAAATAGGCCTATGTTTAATTCCTCTAAAGCCGATATGCAACCTTATGCTAAAGAAATCTTGCAACAAATTGGTGAAATGCTCAATGGGGTGACCAACAAAATAAGTTTGTCTGGCCACACCGATGCAACGCCTTATCCAAATGGAGAGAAGGCTTACAGCAACTGGGAATTGTCTTCAGACCGTGCGAATGCGTCACGTCGTGAACTTATTGCTGGCGGTATGGATGAAACCAAGCTACTACGCGTAGTGGGGCTTTCGTCAGCATCGTTATTAGATAAAGAAAACCCATTTAACCCAAGCAATAGGCGTATTAGCATCATTATTATGAATAAGCAAGCGGAAGAGAATGCCTTAAGAGATGATGGTGCAGTGAACGTTGCCTCTGACGCAAGTCATGAGGCAATTGGCAGTGCAGTACTGGCGCCAAAGAAGTTGAATTAGTTAGTTTTGTTGCCCGTATTCATTAAATTGATATTAAGCGATTGGGAACATGATTGTATGGACATGAAAACATTACCAACTACTGAATTAAGAAGCTTACTTGCCGCAGTGTCTGATCACGGGAAACAGCATTTAGTAGAGGTTGAGGCAGATTTGCTACAAACCACTTATTTACTCAGTGAAGCTATTGAAAAATTAGGCATGAACTTTATGGCGGTGCATGAGGCTGTGAGTGAACAGCAGAGTGTCATTGATCAATTGATGAAGGTACATCAGTTTGATGGTGAAGAAACCAAGCAGCTTGAGGTGCTTAAGCTGAAAATTGGTGACGAAGTGAATGACGTAGTGACCGGTTTGCAATTCCAAGATCTCACTAGCCAATTACTCAGCAGGACCATTAAACGCGTTAATGGCTTAAAAGATTTGCTGCATGAACTAGGTAGTCACAGTAGTGCAATTGATCCAGAACATGAGCATCAAGAGATTGCCAAGTTTCTTGACGACATGAGTCATAGTTTGCACGAAGGAAGTCGTGCACTTTCAGGTGGATTACGCCGTTCGGTAGATCAGCAGGATATGCTAACTGGTGATATTGAACTTTTTTAGATCAAGCTGCTAAATTTTAAGAAGTATTTGTCGTTAAGTAAGATAAGTTAATCTTTAAGCGTCCTGAATTCCTTTAAAAGACTTTTTTAAAAGTCTTTTAAATTTCTTTATTAACAATGAACTAGATTAACAACGAAAAAGTGAGTGAATGAAATGGCAAAAACAATTCTAGCAGTAGATGACTCCGGTTCTCTTCGCCAGATGGTGGCATTTAGTCTCAAAGCGGCAGGCTACGATGTGGTGCAAGCCGTTGATGGGCAAGATGGTTTGAATAAGGCTAAAGAAAAGACTGTTGATCTCGTGCTAACTGACCAAAATATGCCGATTATGGATGGTTTAACGTTAATTAAACACCTGCGTGAATTGAGTTCATATCAAAAAGTGCCAATTTTAATGCTCACTACCGAATCTAGCGATGAAATGAAAGCTAAAGGTAAAGCTGCGGGTGCTAATGGCTGGCTGGTTAAACCATTTGATCCAAAACGCTTAATCGAAGTGGTACAAAAGGTCATTGGTTCTTAAACGCACATTTAATTCTACCTTAAAAATATGCGTGGAATTTGTGTCGATAAGTATTGAACGTGATTTGGAAATAAAGAAGTAAACATACCGACGGAGTACGGCAATGACAATTGATATGAGTCAATTTTATGAGGTCTTTTTTGATGAAGCAGAAGAGCTTTTAGCTGAGGCTGAGCGACTACTACTAGGTATCGAAATTGAAGATCCTGACACTGAAGAACTGAATGCGATTTTTCGCGCAGCGCATTCGATAAAAGGGGGTGCTGCTACTTTCGGCTTTATGGATATGACCGAAATTACACATGTGCTTGAGAATTTGCTGGATAAAATCCGTAAAAATGAAATGGCACTGACTGCTGAACACGTCGATGCCTTTTTAGCCGCTAAAGACGTATTGAAAATGGAAGTGGACGGCCATAGATTCGCTAAGCCAGTGGACCAAGAACAGGTGGCTGACGTTAAGATGATGCTAAACTTACTTTCAGAAGCGGGTGATGTTGTAATTAATACAGCGCCAGTGGCTATTGTGCAAACAATTGACCCTGCGCCTGTTGTTCAGCAACAAGCTCCAGTGCAGCACGTGCAAGCACTTGCTGATGGATTAACGCAGTTTCATGTTTATTTACCTGAAATATCAGACAAAGACGCCACCAATCTTAAAGATGAGCTTGAGTTGTTAGGCGATGTGGTTTCCAATAAAAATGAACATGGTCGCTATGTATTTGTGTTAACCACAGACTCATCCCAAGCCGATATTGTTTCAATTTGTTCTTTTGTATTAGATCCTGATGATTTAGTGATTTCATTAGCGCCTACTACAGTAGTTGCAGTAGCACCAGTTGTTGCACAGGTTGTGTTGAAGGCAGACGATAGATCTACCGCTGCTGCAAGAGTTAAGATTGAGGAGGAAGTTGGCTACGGCCTGTTTTCAGAAGATGGTGCCGATAACGTTGAAGAAGGCTACGGCTTCTTTGCACCGTTTAAACCACATGTTGATGCCGTAGTTACCGCGCTAATCGGTGACGATACGCTAGTTACCGCAGCTAACTCAAACAAAGCTGAAATGGCCGTTAAGGTTGACGCTGAAGCGACAGGAAAACGCACCGCCGAGCCTGTAGAAAGAAGAAATCCAGGCCGCCGTGAGTCAGACAGTGCACCAGTTAATGCAGAAACATCCTCCATTCGCGTTGGTATCGAAAAAGTCGATCAACTCATTAACTTAGTCGGCGAATTGGTGATTACGCAAGCCATGATAGAACAGCGTATTAGCCATTTAGATCCGGTTTTACACGAGCCGTTAATCAATAGCGTAGGCCAGCTCACCCGCAATACACGCGATTTACAAGAGTCTGTGATGTCTATTCGCATGATGCCGATAGACTTTGTATTCTCACGTTTCCCTCGAATGGTACGCGACCTTGCTGCTAAGTTAGGTAAAAAAGTAGAGTTCGTCACAGTCGGTGCAGCTACAGAATTAGATAAAGGGTTAATCGAACGCATTGTAGATCCATTGACGCATTTAGTACGTAACAGTGTAGACCATGGTGTAGAAACACCAGAAAAACGTATAGCGGCTGGTAAAAGTGAAACGGGCATATTAACGCTTTCTGCAGCACATAAAGGCGGCAGTATTGTGATTGAAGTTACTGACGATGGCGCTGGTTTGGATAGAGCCGAACTATTAGAAAAAGCCGCCAATAATGGCCTAGATGTCAGTGAAAATATGTCAGATACTGAAGTGTTTGCACTGATATTTGCACCAGGATTTTCTACTGCAAAAGTCGTTACCGATGTTTCTGGCCGTGGTGTAGGTATGGATGTCGTGAAACGAA